>CAYSQZ010000206.1:0-8479 GCA_964433035.1 uncultured Pirellulaceae bacterium
AGTTAGTTTGTCAGGCGTCGCTGGAAGCGGAAAACTTACGGGTATAGGAGAATTTGACCCTATGTGTTGTGAGGCGAAACGACCATGTGTTAGACTTGAGGTTGTCCTTGGTGTCTTTTTGTGCGGCGACGTCCGTATTACCGGCTTTAGCCCAAAACGGCTCAAATTACCAATCCGTATCTTTAGGTGTGACGAACCACTAGAGTAACGCCGAGGGTCGCCGGCCCAAGTGATTACAAATCGGGATCATGAAGCATCAAAAATCAAGCCAATCCGAATCTATCAAGCAAGCCATTCGCGACGTGGGCCTACGAGCAACGCCTGCGAGAATCGCAACGCTGAAGCTAATCCAGGGGCGTCGTCTCCGTTGACGCACGCTGAGGTTTCAGAAGAGTTGCAGGATTTAGGTGTCGACAAGGCGACCGTGTTTCGGAACCTCAACGACATGGCATCTGCTGGATTGCTACGGCGGACCGAACTGGGCGATCGCGTATGGCGTTTCGAATTGATTGCCGATGAAGATGGCCATGGTTCGGCGCACCCGCACTTTGTTTGCGTTGACTGCGGCACCGTTTCATGCATGGATCAGATAAAACTAACTGCCGGAAGCTTGCGGCTTAGTGAGGAGTATGGCGAAGTCACCGAGATTTTGCTTCGCGGCCACTGCAACGATTGCGGTTAAATCAAAAGCCCAATGATCGCTGCGATCGACCTTCTGGAAGCGCATTTGTAGGAGACTCACGTAAAAGCGCAAAGCTCGCAAAGGGCCAGCAATCAATCCTCACGCTTTGACGCGAGCAACCGCTGCTTGGCGTGCCCGCGTTGGTTGTCCTATGTTGAATGAACCTTCGATTGAGCGTTATGGACCAAGAGTCCTCGGCGAGTTGATTCACTTAGCCCTGTCTTTGGCGGCAGTTTTCAAATGCAATCTGCTTGCAAATAGACGTCTTTAGCTTGACAAGCGTATATGTTGAGCTGATACTGAAATGGTGTTTTGGATGTCTTAAATCCAGTAAATTCTATGCGCAGCAACACGCTGACATCTTGGTTTCTGTTGGCTCTCGTGGTTCTTTTCTGGAACCTCGGCCCTTCGCTGCATCATGCCGACATTTTTGGATTTCATTCATGGGCCCAGGAGAATTCGTCCGGCTGTTGTTGCTGTTCGCATCATCACCCTGTCAATTCGGACGGCGACTCGTCTGATGGGGTTGGCCAGCACTGTCACTGCTCGCTGTGTGACTTCTTCGATCAGTTACATCTTGTAATCGAAATTGACGCTCAAGCTGAAGCGGTTGAGTTGGTTGCTTTGGCGTCAGTTGTTTCTGACCAGAGCTTTCAATGCGGGACCGTATCGCCTCAGGCTCGCGGTCCACCTCTAGCCTAGCATTGATCGAATCGGGCGGGATGGCTTGTTTTGCTGCGCTATCGCGCCGCTTGGTTTCTTGCGCGACCGATTTCCTCTCAACAAGTATTGTTGAACGAAAAATTATTCTCGCACGCTCCGTGAGATCGCGCGCGGTGAGTCTCCGCTCATCGTACCAGAGAATCTGAGAAGCCCTGAACGTGCCGCCGAGGCTTGGCTGCTTTGTCCCGCTTTGAGCTGGGTTCGCGACGGGCCCAATCTTCATCTCATTAAACCCAATTCAGTAGTTTTATTTAAGTCCATATCAATGCAAGTTCTTCGCCGTTGGTCTGCGTCAGTTGCCAATGCTCTCAATTACGACTTTTGCCCCGGTGCCAATGCGTACGTGTATTGGCTCAAGCAACCGATCGGTTGGGTGGTGTGCGGCATCGTTGCGTCTTTACTGGTCGGCCTGTTCATTGGCCCCCAGGGTTTCGTGATGGCAGGCGCGTTTCTCGCATTGTTGGTGCTGGGCGTTTCCTGGCCGTGGCTGTGCATGAAGGGCCTCAGCTGCGAGCTTAAATTTGAAGAGTCACGTTCCAGCGAAGATGAATCGACCAGCGTTATCCTGGAGGTCACTAACCGATTTCCATTTCCTGCGTTTGGGCTGATGGTTCAAGGTCAGTTTCTACAGGACCTCAATCACAAAGACGATATTGTGGCGGTTGCCTTGAAGCGGTTATCTGGGTGGTCGGTTTCTCGTTATCAGTGGACGCTTCGACCCAAGCGACGTGGGGTCATGCCGACGGAAACCCCGGAACTGGTCACTGGCTTTCCATTTGGTTTGTATCAAATTCCCAAACCCGTCAATGTTGTCGGCAATACAATTGTTTGGCCGAAATGCGAAGACATCGAAACATCTGTTGAAACCGTCGGGCATCAATTCGCGATCGAAGCGACGGCCAATCAACAGGCCGGCAACGATGGCGATACGATCGGCGCACGAGATTATCGGTATGGTGACTCGATTCGGAATATCCATTGGTCCCATACGGCTCGGCATGGCCGGCTGATTATTCGCGAACGGCAATCTTCGACGCAAACTCCAATTCGAGTCGTTATGGATTTGACTCGAGCTCACCAAACTGGGGCCGGCAGTCAAAGTAGTTATGAAAATGTTATTCGGATGGCGGCGTCGGTTTGCAGCGAGATGCATCGTCACCAATGCCAAATCGAATTGATTTGCCTGGGGCTGGACCAATCGGTTCCAGCTAAGTCCAGCAACCATCGCGGGATTAAGCCGTTGTTGGATTTCCTGGCGATGCTACCGACAATGGAAGATGAATCTGCTTTTTCAAGCGCTTCAGCATTAGCATCGCTTGGGCACCAACGATCGTTCACGGTTCTGTTGCATACCGGTTTGACTCCGTTAGCCAAGTTTGCGATTAATCCTTCGAATGTTAAGCCGATGTGCGTCAGCTCGATATCATCGGGCGGCTTAATGGAAGAAGAGTTGGCAGCTCCTTCGAGTCCAAGTCCACGCAGTGACGCCAGTCGTCTGCCGAGTTTCATGGGAGCAGGTCATGCCCCAACCTAAGATCACATCAGAACGTGTGTTTCAATCGCTGCCGCGCATGGAGCTGGTTGTCATCGGGTTGCTCTCATTGTTAGTGTTGCAGCTATTCCGATCGACGACTTGTCGCTGGATGCCGGCGCTATGGATTGAAACGATTTTGATGTTGGCCCTGCCACCGCTGACGCTATGGTGCGTGTATTTACGATCCAGCAATAACAATAGGTTCCACGCCTTGCTGCCTGGCGGCGCGATTTTGTATGCGGGTTTGGCTTTGTTGATTCAATGCTTGCTACGTCAATCGGGTTATGGCGACGCAACCGAAGTTGTCTCGATGATTGTCTTGCAGTATGCAGCCTGGTACTTGATCATTTTTTCGTCGTTGATGCCGAGCTACAAGAAAGTGGGCTTTATTACCTGTTGTGCATTGGTGCTGTTTACCTGTTTCCTGGGTACCAATCTCCCGGTTTTTCTTGCCTCATTTTTCTTTGCGGTGTGTGCCATGTGGCATTTGCTTTCCAACTATTGGGCAAGGGTCAACGACAAAGCGATTGATGGAGAGTCGAGAATGCTGCCGGTCAACGGAGCTGCGATCGCCCTGACTTTATTGGCCGTTGTCGGCATGGTTTCAGCTATCTGGGCGGTGGTGCCAGAATCGCTGACGGAGAACCTACAGGGTTTTTCTCCTTTTTCTGGAGGGGAGCAGGGCCGTCAGGATATCTATGCGCAATCTGGAGTAGGGGATGGGGACTTGCTCCGAGCTGGAGAGAACGCAACCACTGCCGGCCCGGTCGAGACGGACCAGTTCATCGAGGACGACAAGCCGTCGATCTATGATTTGAATGTCGAAAAATTTGATGCCGCGACAGAGATCGTAAAAAAGAAAAAGACTCGTGCCGTTTCGATCAATGCGGTCGCCAAGCATCTCCACAAAGTCATTAAGTCGGAGCAAGCAGGAAAGTCATTCAGGACCGCGCGAAAGGCGCGCTTGGATCAACAACGTCTTGACTTGGAAGATCGGATTTCCAAAGCCCTTTTTTATGTCGAAGGCTCGGTGCCAGCGCGTTTCTCCATTGACTGCTTTAATCATTTTGATGGTTGGGACTGGTCCAAAGTTGATCTTCCCAAAGAGGACTTGCCACGAGTAAAAATTGGCTTGGACGAGAAAAGCGGCAGTCCCTGGTATCGGACAGGATTTCCTCGGCAGAGTTATCTGGCCACCAGTCGCGAGCACAAAGTGAAAATTTTACGCCTGGAAACAACCTCGCTGCCGGCACCTTCTTTGGTCCGGGCCTGGCACATCGATCAAGTAAATGTTTCAGGCCTTTTTGGTTTTGACGCTCAGGGAACCATTTACATGGACGGTAAGTTCATACCATCTCACACCGTGATTGATATGTTCAGCAGTGTTCCCAATTTTTATGTGCTTGCCAACAAATTCGATTGTCAGATGGGCTCGCCTGATTCGTCGGGGTCACCTCTACTGCAAATCCCAGACAATCCAACACAATCTCGAATCAAGGAATTGGTCAATAATTGGACTCAAGGTTACTCTCAGGGGTGGTCGCAAGTGGAGGCGATTGTCGAACGATTGCGAAGCGACTTCGCCTATGAGCCAACCTGGGTTGCTAGAGACCAACACGCAGATTCGGTTCAAAGTTTCCTTGATCAACGCGGCGGACCGGTTTACCAGTTTGCAAGTGCGGCAACGCAAATGCTTCGTGCCGCCGGATACAAGACCCGCCTCAATCGGGGCTTTTTGGTCCAGCGTAGAGACTATAGTCGTGTTTCAGGCCAATCGGTCGTGGCCTCTGACAATTTGCACATGTGGCCTGAAGTTTGTCTCGACGGTCGGCATTGGATTCCAGTCGAGCCAACTCCGGGATTTCCGATTCCCTACAGCCATTTGACGTGGTGGCAATGGAGCAAAATCCAAGCCGCCCATTGCATGCTGTTGGTCAGACAAAACCCCGTTGCATCATTGCTGGTGATGTTGGCGATAGGATGTCTTGTTCGTTTTCGTTGGGAATCGATGGCAGGGCTCTCGTGGCTGGCGTGGAGTTTTGTATTCCAACTGTTTCCGTCCCGACGTCTAACGGCTACCCGAAAACTGATCGACCGGCGATTTTGGGCGGCCGGTTCGCCTCGCCCCCAGTTCACCGGTATATCTGAATGGTTCTCAAAACCCGACCCTGAGGCTGCCCGAACGTTTTGTAACTTTTGGCAAATTGAAAATTTTAGTTCGTCACAAAAATCTTCCCTGCAGCCAGAGAAAGTGACGCTCGCCTGTCGCCAGATTGTTGGCGGTTTGTCGCTGCGTCGCATCAGGTCTTTTATCAAATCCGAGTTTAGTCAATGAATGTTGCTGTGTTTCCAAATTTAGAATCTTACACTGCCAAGGTCGACGGGTTGCGGAAGCAGCTCAACGGTGCCTTGGTTGGAAAAGCGGATGTTGTTGAGCAAGTGCTGAACTGCCTGTTGGCCAAAGGTCATTTGCTGTTCGACGATCTGCCGGGGCTTGGCAAGACCACTCTGGCCAAGGCGTTGGCGGAATCAGTCGGCGGCAATTTTGCGAGGGTTCAGTGTACGCCCGATTTGTTGCCTAGCGACATTACCGGTTTCAATATCTTCGATCAGAAGAGCCAGGCGTTTCAGTTTCGCGAAGGTCCGGTGTTCTCGGATTTTCTTTTGACCGATGAAATCAATCGCGCTACCCCGCGAACTCAAAGCGCACTTTTCGAAGCGATGGCGGAGAGGCAAGTCACGATCGACAACAAGACCGTCACGCTCTCGCCGTCGTTCATGGTGATCGCGACTCAGAATCCTGTCGAAAGCCACGGTGCCTATCCGCTTCCCGAAGCTCAACTTGATCGCTTTGCCGTCAAACTCAGTATTGGTTATCCCAAGCCAGAGGATGAAGTCTCGATGCTGGGCCAGTTTGTGGGCGATGAGTTTGAAAATAAAACCATCGAACCTGCGTTGACGCTACAGGAGTTGTCGGAACTGCAATCGATGGTCGCCAAGATTGAAGTTTGTGAACCGGTTCGAGAGTATCTTGTTGGACTTGGCGGCGCCACCAGAGAGCACCCCAAAGTAGAGCTTGGGCTCAGCCCGCGTGGTTTGATTATCTGGCAGCGTGTTGCTCAGGCGTCAGCGTTTCTCAAAGGCAGAACGTTTGTCACTCCCGCCGACATTCAGGCTGTTGCCAAACCGGTGCTGAAATTGCGAATTGGTGGCCAAGGTGATAGTTGCGATCTAATTATTCAGGAGATTCTTGAGTCGATCGCTGTACCTAACGAATCAAATTTATAAAACTTGTAATCATTTTGGAGCGCAAAAACATGTTGTCATCTACAAACGGGATTCGCTTTCTGATCGCTGCGTTTGCGTTCGCGATTTCTCTTGCACTGCTTGGTTGCGTCGATCAAACAGTATCCACAGACCGAAGCAAAGAAAGTTCTCATCCGTATTTTGCTTTCCACAGGCCAGAGGAGATTAAGGCTGCAGTTGGAAGAATCCGTGAACTGCACGATACGATCACCAGCAGCCAGCCGTTGCCCGAACCGATCGCTTATCAGGTGAAAGAAGTCATTCATGGCAGTGGCCCGGGCAAGCACTCCCATTACTACCTGCACGATCCAGCTAATGAGGATTCAGCCCAGCACGACGATCACGACGGTCATGTGACGACCGGGGAGAATATTCATGACGTGACGGTTGAGCCATTGGCCGAGCTGAAAGATCTCATTCGCTGGCTTCCCAAGATCGCGTCCAACGGGGACATGCCAGAGTCTCAATGGGAGAAGTTCAATCAAATCTCCAAAGAGTTGGCGCCTCAGCTTATCGAAATCGTGAAGCAATCCGACGATAATGAAAAACAACGGGCCGTTTACAAAAAGATTACTGAGTCGCTGGAGAGCAAGATATCTACCTTGGAAAAACTTGTCTTGGAAGAAGTTACTAATTAACTGAGATACTGAGCGAAAATGTTGGAATACTATTTGTCAGCCGCAGGCTTGCGCCTGTTCCAAGTCGTTGTTTATGCATCGCTTTGGATCGTAATCGGATGTTTTATCGCGGCAGTCTTTCGCAGGATGCTGGGGCCGGCAACGGTTAGACGTATCTTCGGCGACCATACCAGATTCGGATTGATTGCCGGTTGGGTTATTGGAATGCTACTGCCCGTATGTTCGCTGGGCGTCATCCCCATCGTTCATGAGATGCATCGAATGGGAGTCAAGCGCGGGACGATCGTCGCGTTTGGGCTTACCGCGCCTTTGTTCAATCCAATGTCGGTGTTGTATGGCCTGACGTTATCTGACCCTATTGCGATACTGACGTTCTCTCTGTGTGCGATGGTGGTCGTTAGTTTGCTGGGTTTCGCTTGGAATAGAATGGTCAAAGTCGATGAAGGGGCAGCGGTTGAAAAAGCCACTGCGGCGATTGGCGCCAAGCGAATGATCTCCGTTTTTGATTCTGCCTCTTCCGCACTAGTTGGACCAGTGTCGGTCTACCTCGTTATTGGAATCCTGGCTTCGGTAATGGTTGCCGTGCTATTGCCCAAGGGTTACCTGCAAAACCAGGTAGAACGTGACAATCCGATAGCGCCGATTGTTGTGGCGGCTGTTGCGACTCCAATTTATTCAACGCCACTGTTGGCGATGAGCCAGATTGGCGGAATGTTTCAACATGGCAACTCGGTTGGGGCGGCATTTTCGTTGCTGATACTCGGGGCAGGAACGAACTTTGGTTTGCTTGCTTGGTTTGGCAGAACCTACGGTCTTGGACGCATTGTCATATTTTTCTTGATGTTGGTTGTGACAACCGTCTCACTGGCCTACTTGATCGATAAACCGCTTTATCCCAAGGGTGTAGAACCGGCTGGCCATACGCATGCTTTTGACGTTTATACGAACCCATTCGATCCCGAACAGAAAAACATCTATGAGTTGGCAACCAAAAAGATGAAGGAGTTCTGGCAAGCCAATGAGTTTGGAGGAACGTATCTTTTGGGAGCTCTTGCGTTGCTTGGCGTCGTATTTCGGTTTGTGTCCAAGCGAAAAGATCTGGAGAGTTGGTATCAACAGGCCGATGCAACAACCGAATCTAAATCTAAACTGGACCGCAACGTTCCACCTTGGCTCGTTGGGGGCACGGTGGTAGCGGGGCTCGTTTTGGCCAGTGTGCTTGGGAGTTACGTGTATTATCCTGCGCCCAAGGATATTCTTCCGGATCTGTTTGCCATCAATACCGAGGCAGTGTTGGCCGCTAAGCTCAAGAAGTGGGATGCGGCTGAAAAGTGGATCGGATTTTGCGATGACCTTTCACGTCGTGTGGAGGTTGGCGTCTACCTGCGAAACGGATCTGTTAGCGAGTTTAAGACGTCCAAAGCCCGTTTGTATCGCGAAAGATTAGACGATCTGAAACTGGCAGTGGATACTCGAAACGAGGAGAATCTTGACGAGTTGTCGATGGCTGTTCAGAACGCCTATCGCCGAATGAGCGCTGCTTTTAAAGATGATAAGTAGGTCCTAGAGCGCAGGCGGAAAACGTTGTTGCTCGAT
>CAYSQZ010000207.1:0-8434 GCA_964433035.1 uncultured Pirellulaceae bacterium
TCGATTTACCTTCGTTCGATTTGGAACCGCTCAACTTCCGCAGTCTCAGTGGAAATCAATTCGAACAATTTGATGTCAAGTTCCTCAACGACCCGAGCTTCAAAAACTTCTACAGGTTGCGAGGCAATGACTGCAATGGAGTTCGCGATCTATTCGATTCACAGCTACGCAAGCATTTGATGGAGTTGGACGGAATCTACGTCGAGGGAAAGGGCGATTTGTTGCTGTATTGCTTTCCTGACACCATGATGGAACCGTCTGAGCTGCAGACATTTTTCTCCGTTGGATTCAATCTGATGAGTCTGCTTGCTCGCCAGGACGTCCAGCGGGAATGCGTCGCCAACGACATCAGGGAGTTGCTCTCCAAAGCCAGACAGGCCTAGCGTTCCTGAACATCGCCCTGACTGGTCTTTTTGATAACTGAGTTGATGTACGGATGTCGCAACAACATTTTAAATTTTCGCGCATTAAAACATGCACCTAAAAATTCAAAGGTGTTAAGCAAAAAGCGCTTTCCACCAATCCAGCTCGTTTCGCCCAGCCTTGGTTAGGTGGTAGGTCGTGTTGGCACTGGTACCCTTGGTTTCAATAAAGCCGAGGTGTTTCACTCGATTGATATAGGTACAAATTGCGCGACGCTCTACATCGAGATTCATCTGCTGATATGCGTCAACTGCATCATCCAGATCCATTCCATCTGGATAATCACTCAGGATTCCAAGGCAAACGGCTGTTGTCGCAGACAATTTTTTAAGTCGGATAGGGCTTTTAGGCATTTTTCTTCAGTTGGTTTTGTTTAACGTTACTAAACACTCAATCTTGCATCAAAAATTGAGATTGAGCATCTTGGTATTTTTAATCAACATTTTGTTATCTTAGGTAGCGTTGCAAAATGAATCAAGGGTCCTGTGACAGAAAGCCATAAAGAGGATCGGGTTTCCCCAGTGGGCCCATAAGGGTGTCTGGAGGCCTTGTTCGTATTGCTTTTAACGTTGAGATGCTGAATAGAGCAGTGGCACACCGAATTGTTATCCGCACAACTCCACGTCAAAAAAAATTGAATTTCGGCTGAAGGTGGATCTCGCACCGCGCCTCAAGAGTACCGATTGATGCTGTCAAACCCACCCAGTTAGGCTAGTTCGAGACGCCGAGTTAGTTGGCAGCTGGTTCAGCGGATAACTCAAGCGTTCTGCGGTGCGTTCGAAAGTCTCAACTTCACCAATGCGCGGGTTCGGTTTTTTTCTACTTGGCCTTTTTAAGGTTTTCCACGTCTTCGGTTTCGTTTTTTGGTTTTGGTTGGCCTGTCGTATTCTGGAGTTCTTGCGTCGGATCCCAATCTTTGATCTTGAGAAAAAAGCCGGCGTGGCTGTGTTCGTGATTGGCGAGGAATAAATATTCGGGCTGTCCGTTCTTCCACAGAATGTGAGGACGTTCACTGCGAGAAAGTTCTTTGCCGAAGTAATGCTCGACGGTATCGTAACTGAGTTGGGGACGCTCCCAGCGGATCCCGTCGGAGGACTGGTAGATCAAGCCCGGACGATTGCCACCTGGCTTGGGTTTGTCACTTGGTTTTCCGCTAAGCAACCCAGCGATGTCCATCCGGTCTTCAAGAATCATGTAATAAGTATCACGGTAAAGGAAAGCGTAGGGATCCTCGATGTCCCGTTCGCTTTCCTTGTAGCTGATCAACGGATTTTCTGGTGAATCGACGTACGGCCCGTGTAACTGGTCTGCGATCGCCACTGAAATCTCACGGAACTTGGAGCCGTCGGACATCGACTTGTAATAGATACGAAATTTGCCCTCTCGGTCGACAAGGAATGTCGGATTGGAAGCGTGCGCTGCGTTGGGGGTTCCGGGAGTCGGTTTGACGATCGGATTGTTGGGATTTTCGATCCAGGGACCATTGAGCGATTTAGCGGTCGCCATGCCGATTGATTGCTTGCTTCCCTTAACGTTTGACTTCATTAGGAATACAAGCACGTATGTGTCACCCACTTTTGAGATCTGTGGGTTGTGATAGGTTTGTTGCTCGCTGGAGAATGTCGTTTCGACCAACTCAAATGGCCCGTCGATCGATTCGGCCACGTAATGGTTGATGATGCTTTTGCTTTGCCAGTATCCCATTCCCTTTTCGCCCTTGAAGGGAATCGAGGAATTGAAAATGTGCAGCTTGCCTTGCTCGTCATAGATCGGCGCCATGCCCCAATTCCACCAGCCATCCTTGGGAGGAAGAATGAACGTTCCTGGCACGAGGGATTTCGCAAAGCTGGATTGCGAAATTTCTTGAGCGATCGCGTTTGAGTAAGAAGACTGCGTTAGGAAACAAAGGGCAAACGAGACTACGAGGAGCTTTATGTGATCCATTTGGGAGAGCCCTGTAAAAAGTGTATTTGAACTGCAAGAGCTATTCTGTTTTGGAGTTGGCTTTTGAATTGCCTACAGGCGTTCGCGGGGCGGCCAGGAATTCAGCGACTTTCTCTCTGAGGGAAGAGGTCAGTTCTGGCCGTGAGCCGAGCAGGTTGATTGTCTCGTTGGGGTCGGATTCTGTGTCAAAAAGCTCAACCGGTTCGCCCTTACGGGAAAGCATTTTCCACTTTCCTCGTCGCGCAACTTCGGTCGCAAACGGCTTGGGTTTGGGATAGCGACGTTGCATTTTCTTGTAGATATCCAACTGCCAGAGAACCGTTCCACGCTGCTCTTGGGTCAACGGTTGGCCCCCTTTAAGATGTGGCAGTAAGCTCTTGCCGTCAATGTTCAGGCCCGCCGGCAACGAGACGCCCGCGGCTTCGCAGAGCGTTGGGAGCAAATCAGCAGAGTGTCCCAGGCATTGGCTTGTTTGCCCCGCTTTGATTTTGGCTGGCCAGCGGACCATTGCTGGAACTCTTAGTCCGGCCTCGTGCAAGTCAGTTTTTCCACCTTTGAGATCGCCAGTATAGCCTTCGTAGGCCGAACCGTTATCACTGGTGAAAACGACGATCGTATTCTCCGCAATGCCTAGTTCGTCAAGCTTTGCCAGGATCTGTCCAACTTTCGCATCCATGTGCTGGACCATTGAGCGAAAGCAGTGTTGGTTTTCACTTATCCCTTCGGCTTTGGAGTTCTCCCAATGCGGAGCTGGAGCAGGTTCGTACGGAGTGTGTGGGACCAACCACCAGACGTTAAGGAAAAAAGGTTCCTGATCTTGGGAGTATTTTTCGATCAATTCGACAGCCATGTCGCCATTGACGTCAGTTAGATGCTTGGTGTAGTAAGGATCGTCCTCGCCAACGCGCCGGTCGTTTCGCAGTAAGACCGTTCCACCTTTACGGAACAGCATTTTTTTGTTGGTCATCTTGCCGCGTAGCGGTTGCTGCTCGATCTGAGTTTGGTAAAAATCAAAACCGTGTTCAGCAGGCCCGGGTTGGTTTTCCAGTCGCTTGCCGTCTTCGTCGACATGCAGTCCGCCAAGATGCCACTTCCCAAGGTGGGCCGTTCGGTACTTAGCGCCTCCGAGCAGTTCCGCGATAGTGGTTGACGATTTGGGCAGCCATTTGTTTCGATCTGAAAAGTGTTTGCGAATATCAAAGCGCAGGGGATAACATCCAGTCAAAATCGATGCTCGGGTTGGCGTGCAGACAGCAGACGCCGCATAGAATTGATCGAACCGCATTCCCTCATCTGCAAGCCGATCCAGATTGGGGGTTTTCACATGAGGGCTGCCAAAGGAAGCCAAGTCATGATAACCAAGGTCATCGGCCAGCAATAAGATAATGTTGGGACGCTGATCGGCATGAGCGGAATTGCCAAGAAGTGTTAGCAGTACCGCCAGAATCGAATAGGTCAAAAAACGAGTTTGCATTGGATCTCTTATCAGGATATTTTTCGTGAATTCGAAGCGTGATTTTACTTCGTAGTTATTCTACCACCGACTCTACTCAGGCAACTACTGGTTTCTCTTTGTGATCTTCCGTGATTTTCCGGGTAAGCACAGCTGAAAGGACAGAATTCCGTTTTCGGCGAGCCGCTGCAGATTGGGGGTGTTGATTCAAGTTGCTTCCGTCACAGTCGCCCTACTCGGCCCGGGATCATCCGACATGATAAGACGACGATAGTCTTTTTCGAATCGTCTTGGGCGGATACTGCTGAAGGTGGGCAAAGAGTTCAGGAAATCGCGATACCGTTTGACCCGGAGAACCGTCAAATTGGTGACCAAGGAAAGCATTGATTCGCCAAGAATCCAACGAATATTGAGTTTAGAGACGTTGAGCGAACTACGTTTGCACTGACAGAATTTAGACATCCTTCGCCGAACCCGCCGCTCTACAATGCTAAACTCACAAGTATTTCAAATCACATCAATTGAGCCAGCTCAAGTCATCCTGCCGATGGTCGCCCAAACGGCGAAGCGCCACCAGCTAGAACTGGAGGTCGCTGAAGCCACTCAATTTTGTGCTCCTTTCTGCGGAAACGAATACTTCACACAGGAAATTCGGATCGCATCTAATTCTACTTCGACACCTGGCTACATCCAGTGCATTGAAGAAATTGAAACTATCGTTGAGCAAAACCTGGCTGATAGTTACTTTGAAACGCGTCAACCGTAGAAGCACTTTGGCTCAACGAGTGAGTTCCACAAGGCACAAGCGTTAAGGTCTTGGCCTCTTGGTGATTTGACGTCGTGGGGTTACTGCCGTGCCTGCAAGGCACCACCCTAAAAAAGCGTCAACGCAAGTCAATCGCTCGACCTGGCCGACTCATTCGACTCTTCCGAGCTGTTCACGTTTCTTTGTGGCTCAGCCGGATTGCATAACGGTGCGACAGAAAAAAATTTTATCGTAGGTATCAAGCCCGTTTGGGCATGCCAATTGTTGAAGCTCATGATCGACAGAGCGAAAGCGAAAGAAATCCCAGGTGCGATCAGGTAACGACCGTAGTTGGTAGGTATTTTGACACGCGCAAGTTTGGGCTGGCGATTCGCTTCGGTGAACTCAAATGAGCCTCAAAATTGGATATCCGACTAAGAGCTTAGTAGGAACAAAACGGGACAGGTTGGCCTGCCCCGTTTCTTTTCTATTTCTTTGTTAAACCGCTCCATATGCAACCATTGCATCAGCGATTTTGATAAAGCCGGCAATGTTCGCCCCCGAAACATAGTCGACATTACCATTGGATAACTCCGGCCCGTGAAGAACACATTTCTGGTGGATGTCGTTCATGATCTTGAGCAGCCGATCGTTCACTTCTTCCTTGGTCCAGGAAATACGCATCGCATTTTGACTTTGTTCAAGTCCCGAAACAGCAACGCCTCCTGCATTGGCGGCCTTGGCCGGACCAAACAAAACCCCATCAGCCATAAATTGATTCATCGCATCGAGTTCGGTCGGCATATTCGCGCCTTCACAAACTACTTGTACACCGTTCCCAATTAGCTGCTTGGCGTCTTCGAGGCTGATTTCGTTTTGAGTTGCACACGGCAGTGCGACATCGCATGCAACCGACCAGGGTCGCTGGCCTTCATGAAACTCAGCCGAAGAAAATTTGTCCGCGTACTCCGAAATTCGTCCACGCCTTACCTCTTTGAGTTCTTTGACGAACTCAAGTTTTTCCTGATCTATTCCGTCTGGGTCGTGAATGAAGCCGCTCGAATCGGAAAGCGTCAACACTTTCGCGCCTGAAGCGATCGCTTTCTCAGCCGCGTAGGTCGCAACATTTCCCGATCCGGAAATTACAACATTCTTTCCTTTGATTCCGTCACCGCGATGATTGAGCATCGCTTCGCAAAAATAGACACACCCGTAACCTGTCGCCTCGGTGCGGATCAGGCTTCCACCAAAGGCGAGCCCTTTACCTGTAAGAACACCGTGGAATTCGTTGCGGATTCGTTTGTATTGACCAAACAGGTAACTGATTTCTCGCGCGCCAACACCAATGTCACCGGCTGGGACGTCGGTTTCAGGCCCGATGTGGCGGCACAGTTCTGTCATCATTGATTGACAGAAACGCATCACTTCGTTGTCGCTTTTCCCTTTGGGATTAAAGTTCGACCCGCCTTTGCCACCGCCCATGGGCAAGCCGGTTAAGCTGTTTTTGAATATCTGCTCGAATCCCAGAAATTTCAGCACGCTTAGCGTCACCGTAGGGTGAAATCGCAAGCCGCCTTTGTAGGGACCAATTGAATTGTTGAACTGAACTCGCCAAGCGCGGTTCGCTCTTATGTTCCCTTTGTCGTCCTGCCACGTCACTCGAAAGATTACAACGCGGTCCGGCTCGGACAATCGTTCGAGAATCTGATGCTGCTGATACTTTGGATTGTCTCTCACATACGGCATGACGGTAGAAACAAATTCCTTGACCGCCTGATGAAATTCCGGCTGACCGGAATTGCGCTTAATCAACCCTGCCATGAAACAGTCAACGTCTTCACAAGGTTCGATCCACATAATTATTACCTTCGATTTTTAAGGGTTGTTTCGAAAACAGATACCCTCGCCAAATTTTCAAATTGGTTGTCAGAATATTAAAATTCGAAACGCAAACAGTGTCAAAGCAGTTCGAATGCAAACTAAGCACAGGTCAGCCGGCCAATCACTAACTTGACCACCAAACCAATCGAATGCCCGTTATTGATGCCAGGAAAGTTACTTGCCGACGTTCATTTTCATCAGGAAGCTGAGCATCTTCATGCTCGATGGAGTTAGTTTTGTCTTGTTAAATTGGTCGCCCAGCTTTCGAATCGCTTCGGCTTGGGTGGGATAGGGGTGAATCGTGGCACCGAGTTTCGAAAGCCCCAAGCCATTAGCCATAGCGACCGTGATTTCCGAGATCATGTCTCCAGCATTTTCGGCAACAATCGTTGCCCCGACGATTTTGTCAGTCCCTTTTTTGGTGTGTACTTTTACGAAACCGTCAACGCTACTCTCCAGGATCGCGCGATCAATGTGTTCGAAAGACTGAACATAGGTGTCGATTTCGACTCCGGCTTCTTTCGCATCCGCAGGATACATGCCAACGTGCGCAATCTCTGGTGACGTATAAGTCGCCCATGGAATGAGTAGATCGCTGGCTTTCTTTTTGCCGAATGGGCCGACCGCAAACAAAGCGTTCTGGATCACGATTCGGGCCTGGAAATCTGCGGCGTGGGTGAATTGATATTTTGAGCAGATATCGCCCGCAGCGTAAATCCGCGGATTCGTTGTCTGCAAGTTGTCGTTGACTTCGACGCCGCGCTTGCCGTATTTCACATTGACGGACTCCAGGTTAAGTCCATCTGTATTGGGTGCACGCCCCACCGCGATTAGCAGTTGGTCAACCACAACATCGGCGGGTTTGCCTTTTTGATTTACGCTGACGCGAATTTTTCCATCATCAGCGGGACTGATCTTCATGTCTTCGCTGTCGAGCATCAGGTTGACGCCGTCTTTGGCAAATTCCTTTTGAACAATAGCAGCGGCATCATTGTCTTCGCGTGTCAAGATATGGTCGCCGCGCTCAAACAAAAATACTTCGCTTCCGAATCTTGCGAACGTCTGTGCCATTTCACTGCCAATTGGTCCGCTACCTACGATGCCAAAACGTTTAGGAAGCTCGGTAAGTGAAAACAGGTTCTCATTGGTCAGATAGTTGACGCTATCGAGTCCGTCGATCGGCGGAGCCGACGCCCGGGCGCCCGATGCGATCACGGCTTTTTTAAACTTGAGCTGAGTCGTTGTTCCGTCGGCACGCGTCACGCTCACCGTATCGTTGTTTTCAAATTTACCTTGGCCGAAGAACACGTCGACGCCAAGCTCTGAAAATCGGTGGGCGGAATCAGCTGGGCTGATGCCCGCGCGCAAACGACGCATCCGCTCCATCGCTTCTCCAAAGTCCGTATGAACGCCATCTGGAACATGGACGCCAAACGCTCCTGCATCTCGAACGGTTGCGGCAATTCGTGCTGTACTAATGACTCCCTTGCTTGGAACGCAGCCTACATTAAGACAATCGCCGCCCATCAGTTCCCTTTCGATCAAGGCTACGCGGGCTCCGAGCCCTGCGGCTCCAGCTGCCGTGACCAGTCCTGCTGTTCCCGCTCCAATGACGACCAGGTGATAAGTTCCTGAAGGCGTTGGGTTGGTCCAGTCAGTCGGATGAACGTTGGATTCAAGCGCTTGATTGTGCTCGTCGTGTGGCTGGAGTTGAACCAGCGTAGTTTTGCCTGCAGCGTTTGGAGCGGGGACATTCATTTGTCTTGACTTTCGTTATGCATTGGTGACTTCCTTTATTCCAATTCGTCAAACAGACGCTTGAGCGGCCAGCAAATTGGCCGCGGACAATGGTGTTTCTCTATTTTTCGGGGTTAGCAAGCGTAACGTCTTTGCTTTGCCTACGAGGAATCAGCTTCACGCCGCACGTTAAGGCCAGCTTTTTCTGACGGATAGCTGTTAGCCAATCAAAGAGGCTAACATCTAAACTC
>CAYSQZ010000208.1:0-8320 GCA_964433035.1 uncultured Pirellulaceae bacterium
CTTACGCGAGCGTAAACATGGCACCCGTCAATTCAGATCTGACAGACCACTAGAGTGGACCAGAGCCAATGTTTAGCATCGTTCAAAAGTTCTTTTGAATGAACCGTTTTAACTGCCAGATCTTTTTGGCTTTGCGGAGATTGGCGTACGTTGCCGAATAATCAGAAATAGGAATCAGGTGGCCACATTGGATTCCGTCGACGACCCATAGTTTGTACTTTGAGTGATGACGGTCCAAAACCTGGACTACCACATTTTGCTTGCCAACGTCGTTATAGATCAGACCATCTTCGGTATGGGAAGCAAGTCTTTTGAGCGCCGAGAGCAAGATGGCTTTGTCGTAGCCGCCTGCTTCACTTGCTTTGACAACGTTCTTGGCGATTGAGCCGTCAAAACTCTTGACCGCTTGGAATACCAGCCCTTCACCGAGATCGGTCGTTGATTTTCCAAAGTAGGCCGCGAGGTAGGGGATCCTTTCGCTGACATTTCCGAACTTCGCTTTAAGCACTTCGAATCGTTTCGACTCCGCGACGTTGGCGTTGAGCGATTCGGGATTTTGCAACAATCGACGCAGCCAAAACTTTTCTGACATCAACACCTCGGGCGACTTCGAACGAGGAATGACTTTGATGATTTTTTCCGGATCGTCAGGATGAAAATAGCAATCGCGTTTTCGTCCGCCCGCGAACGGTTCTAAATGCGCGATCTTAATCATGTTTACCTATTGAGATTGTCACCAGCTTGAACCAAGCTCCAAATCACTTCGTGGAAGGGATTTGGGCACCTCTTGGATAGCGGTTTAGACGATTTGCTTCAAGCTCAATGTTGGTAGAGCCCTTTGCTAAGGTGGAAAAACAGCGGTTAACTCCACAGTTGAGCAGCAATTTACGCTTCCTCCCAAACCGTGTGGTAGGAGCCCAGCCCCTCGACGTATTCAAAGAAGGACTTGTAAAAGTCATCGATGCCAAGTGTCGCACTGTCGCCGATGACCAGCAGCTTTCGCCTGGCCCGAGTTAGCGCGACATTCATGCGGCGGCGATCCGCCAAAAAGCCGATTTCATTGATGCTGTTGCTGCGAACCAGCGTGATCAAAACGGCTTCTTTTTCCCGGCCCTGAAATCCGTCGACGGTGTCGATCTCCAGTGATTCATGTTGACTTTTGGAGCGCAGCAGTCGGACTTGAGCCGCGTACGGCGCGATGATGGCGATGTCTTTGGGATCCAACCCGGCCGCGATCAAGATGTCGGCTTTCTTGAGAATCAAATCGGCTTCTTGAGGATTTCGTTTACTCAACCCCTCGGGCTCAAGCTCCTCTTCCCAACTGGCGCCCGCGGTGTCGATAAACGTGACCGACTCTTCGAGGAATGTCTGATCCAACGGGTTAGCATCGGCTCCGGCGCCCCGACCGAAACTCGCGTTGGCAAGATTAACTTCTTCCAGATCGCCCAGCCGATGTTGAGCCACCGATTCATGGGCCACCAACTCGCCGTCATAAAACTCTCCTGACGAAAAATCCATGATCTGATGATGCATGCGGTATTGAACGGTCAACATCTTTGAAACCTCGGAACTGTACAGTTCCATCTGTCGCTCCATCAGGCTTTTCGCAAACCCCTGCTTGGCGGCTTCGACTGAAAGCACTGTTGGCGGAAGCTGTTGATGATCACCGGCCAACACCAATCGATCGCAGCGCAGCAATGGCACCCAGCAACCGGGCTCGGTGCTTTGGCAAGCTTCATCGATCACGCAAACGTCGAAACGTCGCTCACCCAACAGCGACTCGTTGAACGTCGTTGTCGCACAGATAACTTGTGCCCGCGCCATGATCGAGTCGATGGCTTGGCGTTCAAGCATCCTCGCGTCGCTGATCAAACGCTTGGCCTCCTGCCGAAGCTCCTGCCGATAGCCGCGCGGTTGTTTGGTCCGGGTCCACTTGCCGGCCTTTCGAAAAATTGAGTCGGCTTCTCGCAACATCTCGCGGATGACGGGCGTGTTCTCATGCTGCTCGACCAAACCATCGAGCGAATAGTCGCGAACTCGCTGAGCAACCCGAGCCGGATGGCCAATCCGCACGACTCGCTGTTTGGCATCGATGAGGCGCTCAAGCAGATTGTCCACTGCCGCGTTACTGGGTGCACAGGCCAGCACCGAGTCGCCACGTGCGATTGCCTGAACGATAAACTCCACCACCGTAGTCGTCTTTCCGGTTCCCGGCGGCCCATGAATGATCGCGAGATCTTCGGCTTGCAATGCAAATTCGACAGCGGCCTGCTGAGACGAATTGAGGCTGCTGCGAAACTCAAGCTCCAACTCGCGGTCCATCCACCCCGGTTTTCGCTGGCCCATCAAAACCGACCGCATGTGTCCCAGCCGTCCCCGTGAATTCATCGCCGTTGTGATCGCCGAGAGTTGGCGCTGCCGGGTTATCTCATCAGCGGTCAGGTCGATACGAAAGCAATCGCCATCGGGCAGGTGGTGCAAAGCGACTTCGATCGAGTTTTGCTTTTTCGCACTAACTACCCCGGTATCGGATCCGCTGGCGCGAGAATCAAACTGCGAAACCACGACCGGCGAACCGACCCGCAAACGATGCCAAGGCATCTTGATCGTTTCGTTGCGACGCTTGAACGTGACCAATTGGTTACCACCGAGTCCCGGACGATAATCCGTGATGACCAGATCAAGAATCGTTTCGCCACTGCGCTCGGCGTCCGAGGAATTTTGCTGCTTGCGCCGCTCTTCCATGCGGGCGATTTCAGCTTTGGATTCCATCGCCAACCAGCAGGTCATGTCGACAAAATGTTTCTCGACATCGGCTGGCGCAAATTTGCTTCGTTTTCTCGACGACATGATGGGTGAACCTAAACGAGGTTGGGCAATTTATACGTCGAAAAATTTGGCCAGCGTTTTCTCACCCGGCGGCTTGGTCAGATAACTGGTCGAAATCATCGCCAGCGTCGTACACAAAAAAATTCCCACCACAGGCATGATCGGATGCTCTGGCCCCAAGGGCGTAAGCTTAAAATCTGTATCGGCACCCCACTGCGATTCGCTAAACAGATAATACCAGCTTCCGATCATCGACAGAATTCCAGCTAGCGCGCCGGCGGCCGTCAATCGTTTCCAGTACAATGCTGCCAGGACAACAGGAAACAGCGCCGCGTAACCGCTGAAACACCAAACCGCCATCGTGAAGACGCTGCGGTACCCCAGTTGGCTAAGATAATAAGTCACCGCAACCACCAGGATCACAAAAGTCCGCGCGATCCAAACTTGGCCCCGATCCGAAATCCGGTCGCTGCCGAAGTAATGGATCACAATATCGTTGGTGAATATCGAACCGATGCAGAGAAACTGACTATCAAGCGACGACATGATCGCCGCCAGAATACCCGCGGCCAAAAAGCCAGCCATCACCGTTCCGATTTGCGAGTTGACCAGAAACGGCAGAACGTCGTTGGGGCGAACGCCCGCAGGAATCTCAACCGACGTCGCCCAGACGCCAATGAGCACGCAAGGTACCCAGACAATCATGATGAAGATCGGATGCATGATGATCGGGAGTTTGAAAGTGCTCGCGCTTTTGGCGGTCAACCAATGTTGAAACAGATGCGGGAACATCGCAACCGAAAGCGGAATGAACATGTAAGTCGCAAATAACGAATGCGGAAGTTTGGTCCGATTGAGCTTGGTCTGGTCGACTTTGGCCGTCAAATTTTTGAGGCTTTCCATCATCGTCTCGCCGCCGCCGAGTTTCATCGCCAAGAGCCAAAACGAAACGACGCCCAACAGCATGAAGACCACGGTTTGAAATGCGTTGGCCCAAGCCGTCCCGCGCATGCCACCGAAAAAAACGTAGATCAATACAACCAGGCAGATCAGCGCCGACCCATATTGGGTTGGAACCCCACCGCTCTTGGCCGCATCGAGCGAGCCGTCGGCTTTGAGAACCTGGAACGCCTCAAACTCAAACGCTCCAGCGGTCATGACTTGAATCACACCGCCGCCAGCCATCACACCGATCAGCAGGTAAGGAATGATCAAGCCGACGAGAATTGGAAACAAAATCAGACCGATCAAGTCACTATCGAGTCGGTCGCGAAAGAACTGGATTTGGGTCGCGTAACCCTGGCGGCGACCGATGCGATAAATCTTGACGCCAATCACGTAAAAGCAAAGCGAATGAATGATCCCGCTGCTGGACGCCAACATTCCGTAGACGCCAATGCCTTTCTTAAACGATTCACCCGATGAACCGACCAGCGCAAACGCCGTCATCGTGGTGCCAAACATGCTCAGCAACAACAGTACGGGGCCGATCGTATGGCTGGCCAACAAGTAGTCTTGCTTGGTGCCCCGGAAAAAGCGACTGGCAAAGAAACCCAGCAACAAGAGCAAGCCCAAATAGCCGAGAATGATCGCGAGCCGGATTTGACCATCATTCATCGCCAAAAGCGAAATCGAACCGTTCATGACCGGGCTCCAGCGTCCTTGGAGTCAGATTTGGGACTTGCCGCCAGATCGTCAAATTGGTCAACGTTTTGAGGCCAGGCAAACGCACAAGCAAATGCCCAAACCAAAGCCGCGGCGAGCGAAATTCCCACGTGATAGGCGAGCCCGATTGGCATAAAGCCAAATAGAACTTGATCGCTTTCCCAATTCCAAAAATCGTGGTGAGCCACGATAAGTGCTGCAACCAGTAACCAAGTCAGCAACTTCATTCTGTGTCTCATCCAAAGGCTCGGTCAGCAAAAAAAACAGATCTAGAAGTCTAATCTTAGCCAGCAACAAGATAAATCAGGCAAACACAAGATTTTCCCGCGACGGTGCGGAGAGAAATTAGCCTTTCTAACGACTCTCAAAAGCAATATCTCCATTTTTCATGGTGGCTCCACGCCCCATATCCATCCCGTATAAGATGAACAAGTTCCCCATATGCTGATTACCGAGGAACGAAGCGATTTATGCATGCACTTACAGATCCAGTAGTGCTCAAACGCCATTTAGACTATCGTCAGCCTTCCAAATTTTTTAGACCACCTGACCAACTCCTCCCGGAACCTACCTAGTGACTGAAAACGAAACTCAAGAATATCAAGTCGTCATTCCCGAAGAATCATTTGCGCTGCTTGAGTTTGGGCAGGAGAATACGCCCGGTTCAGCCGTGATCAACATCGGGCTGAGAGGATTCGAGCCCAAGATTGTGTTCGGGTGGCATCTTTCGCTGATCCTCGCACTGGTTGACGTTGACCAGGACAAGATGCCAACCGACGCTGAGCGCGAGGTTATCGACGAGTTCGGCAAAACTCTCGATATGGCGATTATTGGAAAGGACGTGGAAAAGCCCAATGCGGTTTTCCTTGGCCAGGTTTTATGGAACGGAACGCTTGAATTGATTTGGAGGGTTTTTGAACCCGAGCAAGTCAATGACTATCTGCAGTCGATCGTAAATGAAACAGGAGATCGACGGCCTCGTACGTTCGACTTTCAAATGGAACATGATCCCGATTGGGAGAAATGCGAGTGGCATCTCAAAGACCACCCAATGGCAGAGTAGCAGCCGTTCAAAAACGTCGAGGCCTCTCAATCAATATGAACCTGATTCGATTCCGAAAGCGAGTAGTTATCGAAGTGCAGGAAGAAAAACACTGAGGCACGGAGGACACAGAGAAACCGCTTGTCGTCTCCTCTGTGATCTCTGCGTTTTTTATATCGCTGCCGTTGCCCGAGAAACAGGATCGAAAATCAAAAGCTACTGAGCACTTTTGGTACTTCGAACTCGGTTGGAAATTCGAAGTAACAATCTATGCAAACGTTCTAAAGACTTGGGTAATTTTCTGGAGAGCGAAACCGACTCGTCGATAAACAACGACGAAGAAAACGTTGGCGAAGTTTCTATTTGCTTTACACTTTGACAAAAATCGCTTAGACGCTGGCCGAAAGAAGGTGCAGGAACCTGTCTGGATAGATTGCGAACCCGCCAGTGTTGCTCCTGCTCATGCATGGTCCTCAGCTCAGCCCACGCATGCAACCGCTTCAATGCCCGAGCAACTTCCTTCCGCGTTCGCCAATTGGGATGGTTGGAGAATCTCGCCATTACTTCTGTCCCACTTTGACCGCCAAGCCTACCACGCAACCAGATAAACAACCTGCGACGGTCTTCGAGTAAGGTATACTCAATTAATAAATTGAGCAGTTTACGGACTCCCTTGCGGCCCTCGTTGTTAACATCGATCGTTCGAATCTTTTTTGTCACACGACGCAGCGAACCCAAGGAGAATTTTCGGTGAGGCTGGGCGTACATTCCCCGTAGAAGCTGGAGCACCCTCAGGCCACCGGGGCCTACAAAGGCTTTCTTGTTTCCAACATAAATCCAAAATTTGTTGGAGTATACTCCGACCCCGAGACCACGTTGGAATCGAGGCAGCGAACTCGCACTCACTTTGGAATTAGGTTTTAGTTCCGAATTCATATCAACCCAAGCCATGTAAAACCGGGTGGTCGTTAACCGGACTCGACGCCAGATCAGGCATCTCCACCATTGTAGACGGTTTTTATGTGCCGTTGCACCTGTTTTTAAAATCCGGCGCTGCCGGAGAACCGAATTACCGGTAAGCTCAGGTTTTACACGATTTTACGTTAACCCGATTGAGTCGAAATGCCTTTCTTTAAATCCAGCCCCAACGTTTCCGCTGAAGAAAAACCCCGGATCGAATTTCATCTGCAACAGCTAGTCGAATGCCTCGGTGCCGATCGCTTCACGATGCCGGTCTTGAGCAAACAGGAATTGCTTGGCAGTTCTGATTCGATTAACTCGGCCGAAGAGATTCTAAACATTGCGGGCAAGCATCTGGCTCACGATGTTTCAGGGATTACGATCCAATCAGTTCCGCTGGCTCCGGAAAAATGCGGTGGCGGTGGCTGAGGCGGAGGAACTTGTGAAGGTCTCGGCGGTCTGCCGGGCAAGTATGATGCCGACCAGCGTTGGATCGTTTTAAATACCGAAATCCAGAGCGAGCCAGAGCTGACCGCGGGCACGTTGATTCACCATTGCATGAGCGACCTGCTGTATCAAAAAAAATTCTCCTATGCTCACTTCCCTGAGATCGTTGACTTGGCTGTCATTGCTACGGGCTTGGGAGCTTTGCAAAACGGTTTTAGTTTCGTCAAGCAATCGAGAGCATTTTGGGATTCGACCTACTGGGACGTTCATCCACGCCCCTTTCTCGATGCCAATGCGCTGGCCTACGCTAACGCTGTGGCGGCATGGGCACGCAACGAAAATGATCCGGCTTGGGCTGACGGGCTTATCAGCGAAGCCAAACGTCCGATGAAAAAGTCGCTGAAGTATCTTTTGAAAACCAACGATTGCTTCTTTGACCCTTCCAGCTCATCACCGGGACTGCTTGAACAATCTCAAGGCAGTTGGCTTGAGCTGGCGAAAGAGCCTTCAATTTCGAAACAGGTCATCGCAATTCGCAGTCTGACAGAAGACGAAATGGTCAGCCAGCAGCAGGAAGCACTTTTGCTGGATAAACTTCGGTCTCCAGAACGCGCGGTCATTTTGCATTCGATTTCTGCAGTCGAATCATTGAAGCTCGATGGCTCGGAGATCGTTGACGAATTGAGAATGTTGGCTGAAAACCGCGACGATGAAATTCGAGCCAAGGCGATGATCGCGCTGACAAGACTCGCCCAACTCGATGAGTCGACCATTGGTTTGGCAGCAAAAATGCTCGGCGATCAGGTTAAGTATGTTTCATACGCCGGCTTGCTCGCACTTTCATCTCTAGAGACAGTCCGCGAACCGGTGCTGCGTGTGGCTGAAGGCGGTTTGTTGCGGGCATTGCAAAGTTGCGACTTTGAATTCGTCGGGCTCTATGCAGTCTCGTTTACTCGCTGGCTGGAAGACCCACGGTCTCACTTTGAAGAACTGTTACAAGGTGACAAACCAGAGTACCTAAGGATCGTGCTGGACGCTCTCGAACAAGTCGAAGAGCAAGTAGCGTCACTGAGGTAGTTGTGTAGCCAATGGCCGGTCAAAGCTAGACGAAAGTTGCCCGCACTGCGGGGACTCTTCGTCAAATTTTGTGGTTCAATCCAACTGAAAGAAGTCACCCTCTCTCTGAGAGGATCGAACTACCATCATTCATCATGGCGCAGGTCGGGGGAAGGTAAACATCGTTCAGAAATTGAACAATCAAAATTCTTAAACCCTCCCCGTCCAATTCGCAGGCGAATTCTCCGACCCTCCCAGAGGGAGGGTGACAGCTCAGTGCTCCTGATTATTCCTCGCTTACGCGTCGAGGCTGTGATCTTT
>CAYSQZ010000209.1:0-1351 GCA_964433035.1 uncultured Pirellulaceae bacterium
ATAATCCAGAAACATGGAAAACGCGCGGGGCGTTGCCACGCGATTAAACGAAACTCACCAGTCTGGCCGCTAGTGCTCAACAGCGCGGATACGATCAGGGTCGTTTTGCCGGCACTCATATCGGTGAAGGCCACTGCGGTTCCGCGCAAGTAACAAAACGAAGCCTGAATCCCGAATCGCCCAGACCGCCCAAACCCCGCTTGTATCGACTCATCGTTTGGAAGCAGCTCCAAATCGGCTGGGGTAGTCTTTCAAGAAATTTGGAAAAAACGAAAGCCTATGATTCCCGAGCGTTTGGCCGGAAATCCGTACTCTGACATGGTTTTTACCGTCCAGACGGCAGGATTGACCAATCAAACAAAATCCGTATGCTGGGGATCTGTGGGGGAAAGTGGTAGCCAGTGGGAACCTGAGAACACCCAGCATTCTGGCCGACCTGAAATTTGCCCACGCAATCCCCGAATCAACTTCATCAACCCAGGCAAAATTGAGCTTTCGGCGGCGAGTGCTCAGTGATTCGCTTGGAGACTTACCAAAGGACCGATGGGCGTGGTATTCACTGGAACATTTCAACGGTCGCTCGACAGCAAGCTTCGTGTGCTGCTGCCCAAGCGATTGAGAAATGCGATTCCAGACGATTCGGCGCTATTTTTGACTCCCGGCACCGATCATTGCCTCGAGCTTCATACCATCGAATCATTGCAGGAACTTGCCTCCAAAGCGGATCGTTCTTCGGCAGGACTACGCAATATCCGTTCCTTCTCTCGGCTTTTTTACGCTCGAGCTGAGCAGTGTGATGTCGACAAACAAGGTCGCGTTCGAATTCCCAACTCATTGACACAGTTCGCCGAGTTGGAAAAAGACGTCGTGTTCATTGGAGTTGGGTCTCATTGGGAGATTTGGAATCAAGCTCGTTGGGATTCCTATCTTCAAACGCACCACGAAGCGTTCGACGAAATTGCCGAGTCGACATTTGATCCACCTCAGTTTCACCAACACGAGTCAACTCCGGAACCCTCCGATACTCAAGATAGAAGAAAGGTGGCCCCGAAATAGTATCGCGTTGCCGCTTCAATGTGGCACGTTCAATACGTCCTCTGTTTTGCCATACGGCAGACTGGTGTAATACCTGGTCACAGGATTACGCTTTTTTGCCGTGAACCTGATCATGACGATCAGGTGGCGAAACGATTCGCTTTTCGCGAATCCACTTCGGCTTGCGACACGGATGTACGCAAGCCGTTTTGGCTTTGATATTCTCGCAGCAAAGATTCACTTAAAAATGAGGGCGAAAGATGATTGCCAAACGTTCTACAACTCGGTGTCTTGAGTTATAGTTAAGTAGTCTCAG
>CAYSQZ010000209.1:1451-8260 GCA_964433035.1 uncultured Pirellulaceae bacterium
GGTCTTAGCTGCCTGACTTACCCCTAGTAATCATCAAGCCAATTTTTGCCGAGCAAGCCAAACCGTGATAAGCGCCGAAAATCTGTGCAAAATCTACGACTCTAAAGCCAACTCCGTTTGTGCTCTGGACGACCTGAGCTTGCAAGTCCAAGCCGGTGAGAAAGTGGCGGTGGTAGGGCGAAGCGGCTCAGGCAAAACAACGCTTCTCAACATACTCTCTGGTTTGGACAGGCCAACGTCCGGGCGACTTGTCGTCGATGGTTACAATTTGCCCGAACTCAATTCTGCTCAAACCGCGAAGTACAGAATGAGCTCGATTGGTGTCATCTTTCAGTCGTTCCAGCTGATTCCCCAGCGCACCGCCGCTGAAAACATTGAGCTACCACTGATCATCGCCGGCGTCTCACCAACCAAGCGAAAACGAGCAGTCAGCCAAGCCATTGCGGAGGTTGGGCTTCAACACCGTAGCAACCACCTCCCGTTCCAACTATCGGGAGGCGAACAACAACGGGTTGCCATTGGCAGAGCGTTGGTCAAGCAACCTTCTGTGCTTTTGGCAGATGAGCCAACTGGTAACCTCGATTCAAAAACCGCAAACGAGATAATGGAATTGGTGACTCGGGTTTCAGACGACCGTTCGCTGACGCTTGTGCTAATTTCGCACGATCAGGAGCTGGCAAGTTCCTTCACGCAACGGCAGTTGACGATGAGTGATGGCAAACTGGCTGAGCGGTCGTGCGTCATTGGCGATGACATCGAAAAGGTGGCTTCAAAATGAGGCTGATCGATATCGCGAAAATGGCAGTAAACAATCTTCGACGTCGTCCCGGAAGATCGCTCTTGAACCTGCTGGGGATCACCCTTGGGGCGACTACGATCCTGATAACCGCCGCTGGCAGCAATGGTGTCAAAAAGTCGCTTCATTCACTCCTCGAGAATTCTGAGTTTACTCGCAAGGTGATGGTCAACTTCGAAAGCATGGTCAAAAAATCGGACCTTGCCGAATCAGAGTGGCGAATCGACGCCGACATTGAACCCGAAAGGAAAGAACGACTCGAGGACGCGTTGAAGAGCCATTTACTGCGAGCCAAGCGCAAAAAGTTAGGCCGATGGCGAATGATCGACGCGGAAGCGTTGCAGAAATTTGAGGGAATCGAACATGCTTTGGATATCGTTCCGACCGTCCAACTGAGTTTTGATTTCGTGCACGGCCAGTTCAACCAGACCGCCAATGGGAGTGGCATCTCCCCCAACGCGTTTGGGTTGCCCGACAGAATTATCGCTGGTGAAATGATCGGCGACGATGATCTGGACCAGATTCTTATTCACGAATTGCTCGCCTATCAGATGGGCTACGTCACCGCCGAGCAACTGGATTCGTTGATTGGTTCTGAGATCACGGCCATATTTTCGGCCGACCGCGAAGCGAATGAAATCTCAAAGCTTTTGAAGGCGATTGAGAGTGGAAACCTGGCAACTCTATTGGAAGAAAAATCCGAGTTATTGAGCGCGGTCCAGGCACTGGTCGGCGATGCGGATTTAAGCTCTCTCAACAGCACTCAAAAAAGCCTGATTCGTTCAAGCTTAAAATCGTTGGTTCCTGAGTCGACGAAAGAACCCTCCAACATCGAACGCACGTTTACAATCAAAGGCGTTTATCACAATATCGGAGACACCGATTTATTTTCAGTCTTCAAAAAGCTTACACTCAATCCGACACATCCGGTTTTGTTTCATTTCAAAACGGCGACTCAATTAAAGCTTGGAACCCAAGGCAGAAAGAATTTTCACAGTACAACAATCTACGTTGATAGTTTTAAAAGTCTCCAGCCGGTTGAGAACCAAGTCCACCAGCTTGGATATCGGACTTCTTCGGCGCGGGATCTGTTGTCCCATATCGATCAGCGTATCGACGATATCAGCAAAGTCATTTATTTTATCGCGCTGAGCGTGTTGATCATCACTGCAATTGCGATTTCCAACGCTCTGATCGTGTCAGTAACTGAACGAACTCAGGAGTTCGGCATCATCAAGTCTTTAGGGGCACGGACAAAGCACATTGTCTGGTTGATGTTTATCGAAGGTGCATTGCTAGGCGCAGTTGGAGCAGCGCTGGCGGTTGTGCTTAGTGTTGCAATCGGAAAGCTCGGCCAAGGATACCTTAGACAGTATATTGAAGGCCGTGTGAACCATTCTATTTCTGGCGATTTGTTTTCGTTCTCCCCGCTTTGGATCGCGATTGCGATTCTGGCTGCGATGATCGTTTGCTCGCTCGCCAGTGTCATTCCTGCTTGGCGAGCAGCCCGACTTGACCCGGTCATTGCAATGCAGAAGAACTAGGAGCGACCACTGAATGCTCCTACGTCGCTTGTTCGAATTCCCGGGATCGCCGGGAGCGTTGTCTTAGTGACTTAAACTGAGCGGCTTAAACTAACCAACGATATCGGTTACCTTACATGCCGAGCCAAACTGATTTGCGATCACACTACTGTCCCCCGAATTTCCATTGACTGTACATATCCCCGTTTTGCCGAGTGAAGTTCTCGAGGGCATGAATCCTCAACCGGGTGATGTCGTCATCGATGGGACGCTGGGCGGCGGTGGCCATACGATCGAACTATTAAAACGAATCGGCCCCGGCGGGCGATTGATCGGGTTTGACCGCGATCCTGCTGCCGTTGAGGAAACTGGCTCGAGGATTCAACAGGACAATGCGACTTTCATTGCCAGCAATTACGCCAACATTCCCGAGTACTTGCAAGAGTTGGAGATCGAATCGGTTCAGTCAATTCTGCTTGACCTTGGACTTTCCAGCGATCAGCTGGCCGATCGCGATCGTGGATTTAGTTTCCAAAGTGATGGCCCCCTGGACCTTCGGTTCAACCCATTGGCCGGTGAATCGGCAGCGCGTCTGGTCAACGGACTGAGTGAAAAACGGTTGGCTGATTTGATCTACGAATTTGGTGAGGAAAAGCTTAGCCGGCGGATTGCGCGAAAGATCGTGAGACTTCGACATCAGGAAAAAATCGAAACCGCGGCCCAGTTAGCGAGAATCGTCAGGTCTTGCGTTCCCAGAACCAAAGGCCAAAAAATTGATCCGGCGACACGAACGTTTCAGGCGCTTCGGATCGCGGTCAATGATGAGTTGAAGTGGCTCAAAAGCTCGATGCGACGACTGCCCGACTGCCTGGACGTGGGGGGGCGGATCGCCGTGATTAGTTTTCACTCACTCGAGGATCGGATTGTTAAGCAGGCGCTCAACGAGAATTCAAATCTCAATGTGCTAACCAAAAAACCAATTCAGGCTTCCGAAGAAGAACTATTGCTCAATCCAAGAAGCCGCAGCGCAAAACTGCGTGTTGCTGAGAGAAATTAACGCGTTTGGTTTTAGTTTTCTGCCCACTGTAGGAAACCGCTGACTCGTCCAACGACGAAAGCTCTCCAGTCTGTTTGGGCTTTCTTAATCGGGTGCAGTAAGTTTGCAAGGTTAGTGAACTGTGCTATACTACACATGCAGCTTCAGAAATCAGACAAAGCGTTTTAGACCGCTCAGGTTGAGTTGCCAACTTAACATCTACAGAGAAGTCGACATGTTTAAGAAAATTGTTGTCGCGGCAGCATTCGCTTTCGCGTGCCCCGCATTGGTCTTTGCACAAGACATCAGTTTCCTGTTTGGAGGAGGCCCTGATGGTGGCCCCGTATCAAGCGAATTCATCGTCAGTGATTTTGGTGTCTTTCCTGGTTCAGTCAACATCTTTGCGTCGCCGAATTTTGCTTTTGACGCTGCTGATATTGACTTCTTTAGTAGTAATCCAAGTGTCGCTGTGATTACCGGCGGTGTAGCGTTCGACGTGGGTCAAACTAATGGCCTCACAGTACCGCCGTTTAGTCAGCAACGATTTGACTCTACCGTTCTTACAACAACTTCAGCGACTGAAGGAAATCTGTTTTCGGTCAATGTTACGCGACAAGGTATTGACCCGGACTTAGCTGGCATTGGGCTTGACCCATTCTTCGACCCTGTGAATGGCTTCTTACTTGCTCGAGTTGACTTCGAGATCGTTGGCAACGGAACAACTGAATTCGGTTTTGGTTTAGGTCCACAGGGTATTTTCTCTCTGCCTAACAACGACCTTAGTGACACGGTCACATTCGGAAGCGCAACTCTGTGCATTCCGAACCTAACTCCTGGGGGGGGGTGCAGTATTCCTGAGCCATCATCAACAATCCTGTTGATCATGGGTTCTGTCGCGATGGTTGCACGACGCAAAAGAGCATGAGAACTTTGGACTCACAAATGCTCGATGCGACGACTGCTTGGACGTTGGAGGCGTTCGCCGTGATCAATCGGTCCAGTAAGTTGCAAAGCAAGTTTGTTTGTTGACTTACTTTACACAAACAGCTTGAGAAATTTAGCTACCCAAACCATGCGTTTCGAAACAAAGTCACCCTCCCATCTTGAGAAGGTGACTTTCTTTAGTTTAACCATTCAATCTGGTAGCTACCTGATCGTTTTCAATTCCAAATCTGGTTGAAACAGAAGTACGTTGCTTTTCGATTGTCAATGTCACCATTGCTGGACCAGCGCAGCACGCAAAAATTTCTCGTTGTTAAACGCTGTACAATCGCGCAACGTCCCAACGGAACGAATACATTACGAATTAAACACTTTTTGATTTAAATAAATTTTCCTGCAATATCTCTGCAGGCCTATGACACCTCAAACACAGGCGAATCGTTTGTTCGCCCTCGTAACATTGTGTGGCCAGTTTAGATCTTCTCTTCTACCACAAAAATGCTGTCATTAAAAATCATTCCGAGACCCAGAAAATGTTTAATCGTTCCAAGAAAAAAGCAAATTCAACCAATACTAACACCTCAAACTTCCTAAACATCGAGCCTCTCGAAGAAAGAATGATGCTGTCTAGCGTCTCGGTCTTTGCCGCTGGCGATCTGGGGGGAGAGCAGTTCGCCCTGAACATTGATGGCCAGACGGTCGAGACTTTTACCGTAACACAGGAGCTTAGTACTTTTGAATTTCAAACTGACCAACCCGTCACAGCGGGCCAAGTCAGCATCGAATTTTTGAATGATCAATTCGATCCGGCCAACGGGATCGATTCTAACCTGATCGTTGATGCCATTGAAATCGACGGCGTTCGGTTTGAAACTGAGTCTTCATCAGTATTTTCCACCGGGACATTCAATGATGCCGATGGCATATCACCAGGCTTCGGTCGTGGTGAGGTGCTCAACGCGAACGGTTTCTTTCAATTTTCCGATGACGCCGGTTCTACTCTAATCGAAATTAGTGCCCGTGGAGACGTTGGTACTGAGCAGTTCAACGTGATCGTTGATGGACAAGTCGCAGGCAACTTCACTGCCAGTACCCAGCAACAGAGCTTCTTTGTCACCGCACCAGCGGGAACTACCGTTGGCGATCTGCGAATTGAATTCCTCAATGACCAATTCGATCCCTCGATTGGGCTGGATTCGAACTTAACGGTTGATTTTGTCAATGTAGACGGTGAAACATTTCAGGCCGAAGACGGCACCGTATTTTCTACGGGTACGTTTCTAGATGCTGACGGAATTGTTGACGGATTTGGACGTGGTGAAACTCTCCATACCAACGGTTTCCTTCAGTTTACTGATCCCCTTGCTGATTCGCTTGGCCCGGACCAAATCATCGCCGTTGATGCTGATGGATTCCAAGCAGTCAATTCGCAGCAATTGGCCGACGCTGATGGTGAGGGAGCTGCTGCTGCATTCGTTTTCGGTGAAGCTAGTGGCGATTTAGATTTGATCAATGTGGGCGAACTAAACGGTCTTGGACAAGCTGCGGCGACGACACCTGAAGCAGGCGATGGAATCAGGCTCGCTGGCTCGGGAGCATTTGATGGTTCGATCGTCAATACTGGCACCGTTACTTCGGAGAGCAACCAGGGCACGACAGGTGGATTCCGAGCCGTCAATGGTTTGGACTTCCAGGGAAGTTTGTTTAACAGCGGCTTGATTTCAGGTGCTAACAATGGCGTTTATTTCGGCGAGGGTGCCAACAGTGGCGAATTCGTTAACGCTGGCACGGTGAGTTCCGACAGCCGGGCTGTCAACATTGATGGAGATGGACTCAACGTTGTCAACAACGGTAGTATTCTTGGAACTGGCGACCAGCGAAATGGCACGATTTATTCTGACAACACTGCCAGTAATTTTGACATCGTAAACTTCGGTCTTGTTGACGCCGGAGTAGGCAACGACGGAGCAGCCGTTTCGTTGTCGCTTAACAATGATGGCAGTAATGGCCAAGTTAACGTGTTCAACAACGGTCAGATCACTGGACGTGGCCAGGCTGTCGCTTCCTCAGCGACTGCCGGTGACGGTATCCGATTGGAGGGCAATCGAAGTTCTGACGGAATTCCTCCGGGGCTTTTCGAAGGATCTATTGTGAACACGGGCTCGCTTCTATCTGAAAGTGCTCAGGGAACCACCGGTGCATTCCGTGCGGTTAACGGGTTGGGATTCCAAGGTGAGCTGGTCAACACGGGTCTGATCGCAGGTGTCCAAAATGCCGTGTACTTCGGCACTGGAGATCATGCTGACGGAATCATTGTCAATGAAGGCACAATCTCCTCCGACAGCCGCGCAGTGAATATTGATGGTGATGGACTGGAGCTGGTTAACTCAGGTGCGATATTAGGATCTGGCAACCAACGAAATGGCACCGTCTATGCGGACGGCACCGCTGAAAACTTCGACATCGTTAATCTTGGTGGATTGATTGACGCCGGAGTAGGCAACGACGGTTC
>CAYSQZ010000210.1:0-8260 GCA_964433035.1 uncultured Pirellulaceae bacterium
ACGCGATCCTTAAGGAAGCGTGCAAAGATCTGTTTCACTTGCGAATCAAAGCCCAGACCGATCGCCTTGATGTGCCTTCGGAGATCAAGCGAAATCGCAAGCTGATTGCTCAAATCAAAACGCTTAAGCGTGAGCGCGAGATTGCAGCGACCAAAGAAGCTGCAGCCAGTTAGTCAAACTTAAGACATAATTTTCCAACTCAACACAACACGAAACAAAACAAGAAACCCATTGGGACAGTGAAATGCCGAAGCGAGTATTAACCGGTCGCGTCAAAAGCGACAAAATGGACAAGACGCGAGTTGTTCAAATTGCGCGCCTGGTTCGGCACCCCAAGTACGGCAAGATTTATCGTGATCGTACGACTTGTTATGTGCACGATGAAAACAATGAGTCCAAAGAAGGCGATACGGTTGAGATCATCGAGTCGGCTCCTGTTTCAAAAAAGAAACGTTGGTCGCTGGTTTCAGTCGTTGAGAAAAGCAACGAAGTGGACGTAACCGCGATGCGTGCTGCTCGAAAATTGAAAGACGCTGCGGCTGCTGAAGATCAGGCCGCCAAGGACGCTAAAGCAGCTGCCAAAGCCAAGGCTGAAGCCGCCGCCGCTTCTGCAGCAGCTCCGGCCGAGTAACAACCTGACATTAAAACGATTTGAACAGTTCCGCTGGATTTGTTCCAAACGAACTCAACTGACAACAAACAGACGATTTTACGATGATTCAAGCAGAAACACGACTAGCAGTCGCAGACAACACAGGTGCTCGGGAGATCATGTGCATCAAAGTCCTTGGAGGTTCGCGGCGTCGAACTGCTGGGCTGGGTGACATTATCGTGTGCAGTGTCAAAAGCGTTATTCCTGGTAGCGATATCAAGAAGAAGGCGATTGTTCAGGCCGTTATTGTGCGATGCAAAAAAGGCACGCGACGTCCTGATGGTAGCTACATCAAGTTCGACTCCAACGCTGCAGTGATCATCGACAAAGACAAAAATCCACGCGGCACACGTATCTTTGGTGCGGTTGCTCGTGAGCTTAGAGAAAAGAACTACATGAAGATCGTTAGCTTGGCTAACGAAGTGATTTAGTAAGTATTAGATTTTTAAACCGACCGATCAGGAATCGATTTTACGATTACGATTCCAGATGGTGATGGACCAACCTCAGAAAACCAACCCACTTTTTTGTCACCCTCCCTCTGGGAGGGTCGAGCCGAAGGCTCGGGGAGGGTTTTCAGAGTTGCTAAAAACTTCGAAACAAACAAACACAACCGCAACACACACACAACAAACGCAACAATAAAGAGAACAACGCCCTCCCCGGGCTACGCCCGACCCTCCCAGAGGGAGGGTGACGAAGAGACAGTAAGCAAGAAAATACAGACAACAAAGAAACAGATATCCTGCACCAATCGGATATCACAATTTACACCTCCAAACTGGCTGTTGGAATAATCAACGGCTCAAGAAACGGTGACACGGAAAATAATGGCTGCTCGACTCAAAAAACTTTACAACGAAACGATCCTTCCTGAACTTAAAACCAAGTTCAAACGGGAGAATCCGCATTCAATTCCCAAGCTTGAAAAAATCATCATCAACATGGGAGTTGGATCAGCAACTCAAGATAAAAAAGAGTTGGCAGATGCCAACGAAGCGATGGGTTTGATCGCCGGTCAAAAACCGGTCATCACCAAAGCCCGTAAATCGATTGCGAACTTCCGACTTCGTGAAGGTCAGGCGATCGGTTGCAAAGTGACATTGCGAGGCGATCGCATGTACGAATTCATGGACCGCCTGGTGACATTGGCGCTTCCGCGAGTACGTGACTTTCGCGGAATCAGTGGCAAAGCTTTCGATGGTCGCGGCAACTACAGCCTCGGCTTGAACGAGTACGGTGTTTTCCCTGAGCTTAACCCGGATAAATTTACTCGTCGTCAGGGGATGAACATCGTGTTCGTAACCACTGGTGACAAAGATGAAGAAGGAAAAGAATTGCTTCGCATGTTAGGCATGCCGTTTAAGGAAGACAAAGCAAAATCTTAACCAACCCGAAATCGACGACGGCTTGGCTGTCGGGTTTCAAAGTAATACGTTTCCTAATTTTTACAGGTTTTTGTTGTGGCAAGAAAATCGAAGATCGCTAAGGCGGCTCGACCAAAGTACCCCGTGCGTCGTGAGCGCCGGTGTAAATTGTGCGGGCGCCCTCGTGGGGTGTATCGCAAGTTTGGCATTTGTCGTATCTGCTTTCGTAACCTTGCTGAGCGGGGACTGATTCCTGGCGTTCGCAAGTCAAGTTGGTAAAGGCAAGATAAGGTAAAAACGACTATGATGACTGACCCTATTGCCGACATGCTTACCCGAATCCGCAACGCGGTAAGTGTAGAGCGGCCCAACGTGGAAATGCCAATTTCCAAAGTTAAATCTAATTTGGCAGATGTGCTCAAACGTGAAGGCTACATCTGGGACTGGAAAGCCGAAGACGGCAAACCGGTTGGCCAACTTCAGATTGACCTCAAGTATGGACCCAGTGGGGAAAAAGTAATTCGCCACCTTAAACGTGTCAGCCGACCTGGGCGTCGCGTTTATGCAAGTGCTCGCGATCTGCGTCCGGTCCTCAATGGACTTGGGATTTCGATTGTCAGCACAAGTAAAGGCCTCCTCAGCGATCGCGAAGCCCGACAGCAAAAAGTCGGCGGCGAAGTGCTGTGTGAGATCTGGTAAGCGGTTGGAGTATTAGGACGCGTCGTTAGAGTTCGACGTTGCAGCGTCTCAAAACGCTGCTTGATGGCACTTAGAAAAAACACGCCGCAAGGCACTAAACTGGAATAGATCAATGTCAAGAATTGGCAACAAACCCGTCAGCATCCTTGATGGAGTCAAAATCAGCGTCGCTGGTGGCTCGATCAACGTTGAAGGACCCAAAGGAAAATTGAGCTACGCACATCGGCCCGAAGTCGACGTCGTTGTCGAAGAGGGTGAAGTCAAAGTCTCACGTAAAGCCAACGACAAAAACTCGCGGGCGTTTCATGGTTTGACTCGCTCGTTGATTCAAAACATGATCGTCGGAGTCAAGGACGGTTACGAGAAGAAGCTTGAGCTTCAAGGCGTTGGTTACGTCTGCTCGGTCTCAGGAAACAAGTTGAAACTGCGTGTGGGCTTGGCCAACGAGTTGATCAAAGAGATCCCAGTGGGTCTTGAGGTCACTTGCCCCGACCAGACACACGTGGACGTTAAAGGCTGCGACAAACAAAAAGTCGGGCAGTTCGCTGCCGAGGTTCGTGGCCTCCGCAAGCCAGAACCATACAAAGGTAAGGGGATTCGCTACGTTGGCGAGCAGGTCAAAATCAAACCTGGTAAGTCAGCTCAGTAAAATTAATTAGTGTTAGTGGATGAGCTACGAAGGTAGTGGACGAGTTACGAGTCCTTTTGAATCCAAGAAATAAGATTTAAGGCGAGACAGTTCGGTGAAAAAGCAAAAAATCGTTAACAAGCAGCGTTGGCGTCGCGCAAATCGTGTACGAAAGAAAGTTCGTGGCGATGCAACAACTCCACGGCTTAGTGTTCGCCGAAGCAACAAGCATCTTTATTGCCAGTTGATCGACGATGAAGCGGGTAAAACACTCGCTTCTGCCAGCACTCGCGACAAAGCGATCGCCGGCGACATCAAGTATGGTGGCAACTGCGATGCGGCTAAGATTATCGGAACCAAGATCGCCGAGAAGGCCAAAGCTCTGGGCGTAGAAAACGCTAAATTTGATCGTGGGCCTTACAAGTTCCACGGACGAGTTGCTGAACTGGCCAATGCAGCCCGCGAAGGCGGCCTGAAGTTTTAACCCTTCCGGCGAAAGCCGGTACTACAAACAACGAAACAAAAATTATCCCGCGAACAAAACCCTGTCGGAAACTGTCCGACCAGCATCGAGGTAAATAGAAGTGGCAAAAGGTAGAAGAGACAACCGCAAGAAAAAAGACGACAAGCCAAACTCCGGCTTGATCGAACGTACGGTTAAAATCAAGCGTTGTGCCGCCGTTGTAAAAGGTGGACGACGATTTAGCTTTGCAGCAATGGTTGTTAACGGCGACGGCAAAGGAAAAGTCGGCTGGGGATACGGCAAAGCCAACGAAGTTCAGCCGTCGGTTGAAAAGGCCAACAAGCAGGCATCTCGCTCGCTTAAGCCGATCGATATGGTCGATGGCTCGATCCCGCATCGTGTTGACGGACGCTTTGGTGCTGCCCGGGTTGTTTTGCTTCCGGCCGGTCCGGGTACCGGAATCATCGCCGGCTCAGCAGTACGTGCTGTTTGCGAAGCCGCTGGCGTAAAGAACATTTTGACCAAGAGTTTTGGCAGCAACAATCCAGTGACGCTGGTCAAGGCCACCATGGATGCCCTAACTTCATGCCGCACCAAAGAAGACGTTGAGCGTCTACGAGGAGTTTCGCTGTGAACATTAATGACGTAAACGAAGGCATCGTCAAGAACAAGAAACGCAAGCGACTCGGTCGTGGTACCGGTTCTGGGCTTGGCAAAACATCTGGACGCGGCCACAAAGGTCAGCGTTCGCGTGCCGGTCACTCACAACACCCAACTTTCCAGGGTGGTGCGATGCCGATGATTCGCCGGATTGCCAAACGCGGTTTTAACAATAAATTTGCCAAGGTTATCGGTGAGGTCAACATTGAAGACCTCGAAGCCAACTTTAATGCAGGCGACGAAGTCACCCCAGATTCTCTTCGCGAGAAGGGCTTGGCCAACTATAAATACGACGAGTTGAAGGTATTGGCCAAAGGCGAGATCAGCAAAAAGCTATCCGTTTCGGCTCACCGATTTAGCCAGTCCGCCAAGGACAAGATTGAAAAAGCCGGCGGCTCGATTGTTGAGCTTCCGGGGAAGAAAGCTGTTGTCAAAAACAAAATGGGATCAGCCAAAAAGAGTAGTTGAGTTAATTACCAGAGTCCGCAGGGATGTTGAAACGGTAGTGGACGAGGCGACGAGTCCTGTTTCGCAACTGCCCAAAGACTCGTTACCTCGTCTACTTTCTTAGGTGAGCCAAGAAGGATCGTCAGGAAACACTGAGCCATGTTCGAAAAGCTGCGTACAATCTTTACGATTCCGGAACTCCGCCGGAAAGTTCTTCTGACGCTGTTCCTGCTGGCGATTTATCGAATCGGTTGGCAGATTCCGCTGCCGATGATTGATCAGGAGCAAGTCGCCAGTTTCGCCAAGAACATGAGCGGTGACCTCGCGAAATTCCTCGCCAAAGTTTCTGTCTTCAGCGGATCTCAGCTTAGCCAAGCCACCATTTTTGGTCTTGGCATTATGCCTTATATCTCGGCGTCGATCATTCTTCAGTTGATGGGCACCGTCTACAAACCGCTGGAAGAACTCAAAAAAGAGGGCGAAGCGGGTCGTAAGAAAATCAACGAGTACACTCGATACCTGACGGTTGTTTTGTGCTTGATCCAAAGTGCTGGTTACCTCTGGTACGTCATCATGCGAGATGGCAGTGGCTTGGGTGATGGCAGTGGCAACTTGACTCATTCGGCATTCGAAGTTGCCGGAGGGGGCAATCTGACCTTCATGTGGCAGATTGTGGCAATCCTGATCATGACCTGCGGCTCGGTGTTCCTGATGTGGCTCGGTGAGCAGATCGATGAATACGGAATCGGCAACGGGATCAGTTTGTTGATCATGGCCGGTATCGTCGCAATGATGCCCGGTGCGCTGATGAACCTGCTTAACAATGCAAGTTACGAGCTGACCGGTTTCTCATCCGGCAAGATCGGACTTGAGAAAATCATCATGCTGATATTGATGTTCGTCGGTGTGGTGGTGGGCGTGGTGTTTATCACGTTGGGCCAGCGACGGATTCCAACTCAATCCGCCAAGCACGTTCGTGGGCGTCGTGTCTACGGTGGTACACGCCAGTACATGCCGCTGCGAGTTAATCAGGCTGGTGTGATGCCGATCATCTTCGCTCAAAGTTTGCTGATGATTCCTCCGTTTCTCTTTGGATACTTCGGTAACAGTAGCGAAAGCTATTTTGGCCAAATCATGCAAAGCATCGGTAGCGTTCTGGGGGACCCCCGCTCGATGGTTTACAACCTTGTGTACATCGCGATGATTTACTTCTTCTGCTACTTCTGGACTGCGATCACGTTCAATCCAAAAGAGATTTCGGACAACATGAAAGACAACGGTACCTTCATTCCTGGCTACCGTCCTGGTCGTCGAACCGAGGATTATCTGGAAGCGGTCATCGAGCGAATCACTTACGTTGGTGCTGGATTCCTGGCTTTAATCGCAGTTGTGCCAACGATCATCGCTGAGCTTCTGGGCGTCGACTACATGGTCGCCAGTTTCTACGGCGGCACCGGTCTGTTGATCGCGGTTAGTGTAGCTTTTGACCTGGTTCAGAAAATCGACAGTCACCTTGTGATGCGAAACTATAAGGGTCTGCTAGAATAGAGTGCCTACGCTAGGCTCCGAAAAGCGAACAAAGGTGGTGTTTCGCACACTCTTGGGCGATCTCGCTTTTAGGTTTCAGAATTTGTTGCAAAATTATCGAAATTCGGATAGACTAGGGGCAGTTCTAACCACTTACTTTACTATCTATCGGGTTCAATATGATTTTATCTAAAAGCCAAACGGAAAACCGTGGCTTCACGCTTGTGGAGCTGTTAGTAGTGATCGCGATCATTGGAATCTTGATCGGCATGCTGTTGCCGGCCGTCCAACAGGTTCGCGCGGCAGCTCGTTCGACGGTCTGCGCCAACAACATGAGGCAGTTATCTCTTGCGGCGTTAAATTATGAAAGCAGTTTCCAGCGATTTCCTCCAGCTAATCTTGGTACAAATCCAAACGAACAACTGACGGAGCTCGACCCCCAAGAAGATCAGCAGTTCACCGGCGCATTGGCATTTTTACTGGCGCAAATGGAACAAGGTAACGTCGGCGATCAGTTTCCCAGTGAATACCTGAACATCAATATTTTTGATTTACCGCCCAATGTCTTTAATGCTACGCTTTTTGGACTGGCGCAAGCAAATGCACCCTCGTTTGTCTGCCCCGATTCTTTTCAAGACCCAGAGGTCCTGGCGATTTTTACTCAAGAGCTCGCTATCGTAAGTGGCAACACTGTTAGTGTTTCTTGGTCAGCGTCAGGGATTGGTCTCGACCAGTTCGAAGTACCTATTGAATTTGGTTTGACTAGCTACCGACCGTGTGGTGGCTTTGTAAGTGATTTTGATCGGTGGAAAGGAATTTTTGGAAATCGCATCGAAACGAATTTTGGAGAAATAAGGGATGGCTCGAGTAACACTTTTCTTTTTGGAGAGACCAACGGTGGTGGTGATCAAGGCTGGGCTTTCTCATGGATTGCTGGTGGAGTAGTCAGTTCTGCTGCTGGTTTTGGAGAAGACTCCTTTACTTGGGGTTCTAACCATCCCGGAGAGGTGGTCCATTTTAGTTTCGCCGACGGTTCAACTCAGAATATTGCGCGAACGATTGATGAATTGGTTATGAGAAATCTTTCTATAATGGCAGACGGGCAGGTGATCGGTGACTATTAGAAACTATCGTTTGGATATCCGAAAAATTGGCCTGGGCAGATGTCTTCTGCTATTTGCAATCGCAGTTTTTTCGCTTGGATGCACTGGTGGCAGCTCGGATTCGGTGCAGATGCCGAAAAATCCAGTTGCAAAGCCAGACAACCTGAAATTGTCGACCAGCGGAAGAGATGGGGCTGGTAACAATACAAAGGCAGAACAGAAATCGCGAGAAATAACGTTCTAAAACCGTTCAACAATTTTCTAATTGATAAAATGCCGTAGTTAATGCTACGGCATTTTTGTTGCTCCCCTTCTGATATGATCCAGAGGTAGCTTACTTTATGTCAATGATTGGCCAACGTTGCATGTCATTTATGAGCGTTGCGATTTCGAAGTGCTCAGGCTGCTTTGGCTGGCAGACAAAGAGAAAGAGATCTTGTTGATTTCCCGTTGAGGCGATTATTTTTTCATCGGTCTAATTTGAACGTGAAATACGCCCAGTTCAAGTTCGTCAACGACGACTTCAATATCGAGAAACCTTTTCAAAATATCGATATGGGTCGTTGAGTGAAGCGACAATGGGCCGGTCACAAACTCGCTTGAAACCGGCGATTCCTCCTGAGCCGCCGCCAATCCCATGGGCAACAACAGTTGGTCGGACAGGTGCTCTCCTACTGGATAGCTCCAAGCCAGGTAGGGTTTGGCCTCTCGAAA
>CAYSQZ010000211.1:0-1136 GCA_964433035.1 uncultured Pirellulaceae bacterium
CTCACGCGTCGGGTTATGATTGTAACGCGAGGATTTGGGGTAGGCTCTAAGTCAATCTCTAAGCTTGTCACTGTTTGACAATTTCATATTGGACTGAGCGCCTTGCCGCTCACATTTGGCCAATAGTGTTTATCCCGATTGCACAGCCAGATCACGTTGTTCGATCAACTGAGCAACAATGCTGATTGCGATCTCAGCCGGTTGGTTAGTTCCGATAGGAAGTCCAATCGGGCACAAAAACCCTGCGGCCACTTCAGCCGGGATTCCGTCTGACTTGAGTTCTCTCAAAAGCGCGCCCCGTTTGGTTCGGCTACCGATCACTCCGAGATAAGGAAGCTTCAACCCTTGGTTGAAAATGGAAGCGAGGATTGGCCGGTCGGTTGAATGTCCCATCGTCATGCAGATAACGTAATCGTTTGGTTGAAGCTTTTCCGCTTCGACCGTCAAATCTTCTGCACAGATCTTTTTCAATCGTGGGTGGTCAGGAATCTTGTCAATCCAGTCACTCCGCGAATCAATGCAGCTGACTCGGCAGTCCAGCATCACCAGCACTCGGACCAATGCTTGAGCCACATGGCCGGCACCAAAAATAACGATATTCCAATCGTCGCGATTGAAGACTTCAAAAAACAACTGGACCAATCCGCCACACGTCATCCCAATATCGCGTTGCAAGTTCCAGTCGATGATCTCACGTTTTCGAGCGGGATCCTGTAACATCTCACGAGCAAACTCAATCGCGCGGCTCTCGACTTTCCCACCACCCACGGTTCCATGAACCAAGCCGGATGGATTGACGATCATTTTTGCACCGGCATCTTGAGGCGTGCTTCCCTTGGCATCGACCATCGTGACGACGACAAACGGTTGCCCCGTCGTTGCGATCTCGGAAAGAGCAGCGATATGTGTTGTTGTGTAAGCCATGTACTCAAGTAAGTCCAGAGTCAGGATAATCAATCACCCAAGACGCAAGGTTTTTCGTCAACGCATCATAGGAGTTGATCCAATCCCGTTGGGATTGTGTGTGTTATGTGTTCATTGTCCCAAGGTTCAAGAACCTTGGGCTATTGATCAAACGCCGTTGGCGTAAAAGAAATCACTACGATCCAGAAATCACTACGATCCAGAAATCACTA
>CAYSQZ010000211.1:1236-8144 GCA_964433035.1 uncultured Pirellulaceae bacterium
GATCCAGAAATCACTACGATCCAGAAATCACTAAGATCCCATTTCCGTCAAGCAACGCATAATCTCTTCGCCCGTGGCCGGCAAACGCAAATTCGGATCGACATCGCCGGGCAAAAACGACAAAGCGTTCTTGACCGCAGTCCAAGCGGCAATGCCCAGCAACAGCGGCGGCTCTCCGACAGCTTTGCTTCGTCTGACACAGTGCAAGTTGTCTTCGTTGGGAAATAGTTCGCAGCGAAAATCGACAGGTACATCAGTGATCGCCGGAATCTTATAGGTTGTCGGGGAGTGCGAAAGCAAAACACCAGCCTTGTCATAGACCAGACACTCGGCTGTCGCCCAACCCATCCCTTGAATGAATCCACCTGTGATTTGTCCCATGTCGACACCGGGATTGATCGATTTGCCGATGTCCATCAACAAGTCGACACGGGCAACGGTCAGGTCACCGGTGAAGCGATCAATTTCGACTTCTGCGACCGCCGCGCCTTGGGTGAAGTAGAGAAATGGATTGCCGCGCCCGGTTTCTCGATTGAAGTCCACACCCGGTGTCTTGTAAAAACCACGGGCACCAAGATCGATGCGTTCCATTCTGGCCTTGTTGGACAGATCTGCAAACGAGATTCCACTGCCTGGTTGCCTCGCGTCACTGACCATCGAATCAGCAAACACAATATGCTCGGCCGAAGGAATCAATCCATCGTCGGGCGAAGCAAACAATCCAGCCGCAAACTCGGCCAAACGCTGTTTGATAATTTGACACGCATTGACCGCCGCTGCTCCATTGAGATCGGTTCCGGCCGAAGCCGCCGTTGGTGACGTGTTATTGTTCTTCTCGGTCGAAGTCACCATCACGATCACATCGGAGAACGGCAGCCCAAACTCGTCGGCGACCAGTTGGCGGATCTTGGTGTTGAGCCCTTGGCCCATTTCCGTACCGCCGGTTGAGACTTGAACCGTGCCGTCGGTATAAACGTTGACCAGCGCGTTGGCTTGGTTGAGAAACTTGGTCGTAAACGAGATTCCAAATTTGACCGGAATCATGGACAAGCCGCGCAATGTCATCGGGTCGCTGGCATTGTTGGATTCCAGCTCTGCGTACCGTGAGCGATAACTTGAGCTTTTGGCCAACTGCTGCATGATCTCTGTTAGGTGGTTGCCAGAGAAAAACTGACCATACTGCGTCACGTTACGGTCATCTTTGCCGTAAAGATTTTTCAGCCGAACGTCCAGCGGATTGGCGCCAACCGATTCCGCGACTCGCTCGATAATGTTCTCCATACAAGCCACACCTTGGGGGCCACCGAATCCGCGGAACGCGGTGTTGGGCGGAAAGTTGGTTCGGCAGACTTGCCCGTTGACCTCAATATTTTCAATGAAATATGCGTTTTCAGCGTGCAGCAACGTCCGTTCCATCACTGAGGTCGAGAGATCCGCTGCGGCACCACCATCGGAATAGAAATCGACTTTCATGCCCGAAATCTCGCCTTCCGAATCGAAGCCAACATTCCAGCGACAAAGATACGGATGCCGCCCGCCGGTGACTCGCATATCGGTGTCTTTGTCATAGACAATCCGTGCCGCTTGGCCGGTTTTGGAGGCCACCAGCGCTACCATCAACGCCGGAATGACGGCTTGAGTTTCTTTGCCGCCAAACGCGCCGCCCATTCGTTTGCAAATGCAGACGATCTGGTGCTGAGAAAGCCCAAGGACTTCTGCAACCATCACTTGAATCTCAGTGGTATTCTGAGTGGAGGAGTGGATGATCAGTTGACCCTGTTCGCCCGGATAAGCGGCTGCAGCTTGTGATTCGAGGTAAAACTGTTCCTGTCCACCTATGTTGAACTCCCCCGAAAGCTGATGGGGCGAGTCGGCGATTGCTTTGTCCGGATCCCCGCGCCGAATCTGCCTGCGAGGACCGATGAATCCTTCGGTTCCAATTGCGGTGGCAATGTCCAGAACCGGATCAGTTTCCGAAAATTCGATTTTCACCAGCGCTTTGGCATCAGCTAGCGCTTCAGCGGACGTAGCCGCGATTACGACCACCGGCTGGCCGACATACATCAATTTCGACTCAGCCAGAAATGGCTCATCGCAAATCAATGGTCCGAATATATTGTGCTTGCCAACATCCTCATGCGTGAACACTCCGACCACCCCCGGAGCGGTTTTGACGGCTTGTGTGTCGATTGATTTCAGTTTCCCACTGGCAACGGGACTGCCAACAAAACCAACAAACAGCTCGTCGGTTCGACGTGGCAAGTCATCAATATAGGGCGCGGTTCCGCTTACGTGACCCACAGCAGAATCGTGAGGGATCGTTTGACCTACCGTCGGGCCAGCGAGGGACTGGTTAACTTTGAACCGTTGGTCGGTCGATTTTGGATCTGGCAAGATGTTCATGCCAACGCCTCCGCCGAATTGAACTGGTGATAAAACTTTAGCAGAACATTGCGAGCCAGTTGTAATCGAAAATCAGCGCCACCTCGCACGTCGCTGATCGGAGTGATCTCGGTGACAGCGATATCTCCCGCCGCGGTCATCGTTTCGATGCTTAGCGGTTGCCCTCGCAGGAAGGCTTCGGTTTTTGGTAGCCGCAGCACCGTGGGCCCGACGGCTCCTAGCGCGATTCCCGCGTCTGAAATTATCTCGCCATCGCGCTCGATCCAAATCGCGCCAGTGAACGTTGAAATGTCCAAGTCGCGTCGACGGCTGATTTTGTATAGCCGTAGTTCACGATTTTGAGCAGGTAGTGGAATCGTGATTTTTGAAAGCAGTTCACCCGGGTTCAAATCGAATTGTTTGTAGTCGTGGTAAAAGTCGTTGATGTTGACCGTTCGTGTACCGCTTTGGCTGGTCAATTCCAGTTCGGCTTCGCAGACGCACAGGAACGGGATCGAGTCGGCGATGGGAGAAGCGTTGATGATATTGCCACCAATGCTGCCAATGTTACGAATCTGTGGTGATCCAAAGACCGAAATTACATTGTGGAACTCGGGAACCAGTTCGCGAACCAGATTTTCAACCTCGGTCCAGGTTGCTCGCGCACCGGCGACAATGCAGCCATCGACGACAGATATGTCGGTCAGCTCGGTGATCCGGTTTAAGTCAAGCCAGGACGTTGCGTCGCAGTATCCTTTATTGAACTGCACACCGACGTCGGTTCCACCGGCCACGATTTTTGCTACAGGATGTTTGTCGAGGAAATTGACCGCCTGTTTGATCGTGGTTGGCGAAAACAAAACTTGCGAGGACTGATCGCCCGGCGCGGTCGTGATTTGAATTTCGTCAGAAGCGGCGGCAGTGATCAATTTGGCGATTGGTTCCGAGGCAAAGCCGTCTTCGATTGATGGTAGGTCGTCGCGACTGCATTCCAAGCCAGCGCGGATAATCGGTGAGTAGCCAGTACAGCGACAAAGATTGCCAGTCAGCCCGTGTCGCCACTCCGATTCACTGGGACTGGAGTTTTCTTCCAGCAATCCCGTCATCGCGACAACGAATCCGGGCGTGCAAAATCCGCACTGGGATCCATGGCAATTCACCATCGCTTGTTGGACGCAGCTGAGGTTATCCTCTTGCCCCAGTCCCTCGACGGTTACGACGTGGCAGCCGTCGAGCTGAAACACAAACGCGATACAGGAATCGATGGAGTTATAGGTGAGCTTGGGGGGCGTTGAGGTCTTGTCCATCCGACCGATCAAAACCGAGCAGGATCCACAATCACCTTCGGAGCAAACGATCTTGGTACCGCACAATCCAAGCCTTAGTCTGAGGAAATTTGATAACGTCAAAAATGCGTCGGCACCGGTGAGTCGGTGTTGTTGTCCGTTGACAAAGAGTAAAATGTGTTCACGCATCCAAGTTCTCGGTGGAGATTCGATTGGCATTGGTTAATCGTATAGCGTTTGCCAAAGTCAACTTTCGCGGAGAGGCTAACATTTTTTGGTAACCCGATGCGTGAGCAAGGAATATGAGGGTCCTCGCTGACGCTTCGGGTTACCATTTGCGCTCATCATTACAAGCGTTTGAAAAATGACTGCTCGGAGCGAAAGACAACTTTGAGAAAGACAACTTTGATTAACTGGATTGTAAACCTTTATTTTTCCTTGGGATAGGTTTTTATCTGCCACAGGCCGCTTTGATTGTTTTGGAGAGGCTGAGTGTCTTTCTTACGTTAAGCGATCGCTAACGGCGAGACAGAATTTCTTAATGATGAAACGTGCATGACTGATAGTTCAAATTTGCCAATCGCCAAAGACATCCTGAAATCTGCTGCCAACCGAGTCGTTGAGCGTTGTGACGTTTTAGCCAAATTTTCGGAGCATCCTCAGTGGATCACTCGAACGTTTTGCTCAGGGGCGATGAAGCAAGCTCACGCCCAATTGGGAACATGGATGGAATCGGCGGGTCTTCAATGTCGCCTCGACTCGGTGGGCAATTTGATTGGACGCCAGAATCATTCGTCGAGCCAGAGTTTGATGATTGGATCGCACCTCGATACTGTGATCAACGCGGGTCGGTTTGACGGTGTTCTTGGGGTGGTACTTGGATTAGCAGTCGCCGAGATTGCCAATCAGACGCAAATGCGGCTTCCTTTCAATCTCGATATTATTGGTTTCTCGGAAGAGGAAGGTGTTCGGTACAACTTTCCTTTTATTGGTTCGTTGGGGATTGTTGGCCAGTTGGAGCAAGCCGATTTGGAACGTGTCGATGAAGACTCTGTGACACTGCAAGCGGCTTTGGCAGCGTTCGGATGCAACGTAAATCAATCGGCTCAATACGATAGCAACGAGTTGATTGGCTTTATCGAAGCCCACATCGAACAAGCCGATGTGTTGCAGGAGGCCTCGGTTCCAGTGGGAATCGTTTCTGAGATCGCTGGACAAACTCGAACAACGATTGTGGTTGAAGGTTCGGCAGGGCATGCGGGCACGGTTCGCCATGATCGTCGGCGAGACGCTTTGGCTGCTGCGGCGGATTTGATTTTGAAAATTGAAGCGATTGGCCAACAGACAGATGGCGTCTTCGCAACAGTCGGTCGGATTAAAACCGAACCGGGCCTGTCCAATGTGATCAGCGGACGAACAACCATCAGCCTTGATCTGCGACACGCTCAAGATGACATTCGAAATCAAGCCTTTGCCAAGATTCAAACAGCGATCCAAACAATTCAGGACGATCGCTGTGTCGTTATCAGTTTGGAAAATACTCAGTGCAATCCGGCTGTTCCAATGGATGCCAAGCTGATCAACCACATAGCTGAGGCTGTCCAAGACGCGGGATTGGCCAAACAAATGATGGTTAGTGGTGCGGGGCATGATGCCATGATCATGGCGCGGGCCACTGGATCGTGTATGTTATTTGTCAGGTGTCGGGATGGAGTTAGCCATCATCCTAATGAGTTTGTTTCAGCCGCTGACGTGGAGTCGGCACTTGAGGTAATGGTCCGAACGGTCTTTGGTCTGGCAGAGTCGATTGGCTCGTAGTACCGTCTCGAGGCCAAAACTGCTGGGTTATTGGGTTATCTCCCTTTGGGTGCTCTTCGCGGAATTTAGTGGGTGATTGAGAACAAATAAAGCCACCCTCCCTCTGGGAGGGTCGAGCTGTCACCGCTAGGTGACACGCTCGGGGAGGGTAAGTTTTCCTTCGATAGGCTAAGGCTTTAGGGCTCCAGAAATGGTTTTCGTTTATGTTTTTTAAGGTTAAAAATGAGACCGCTTTACCCTCCCCGGTCACTGCGTTCCCGACCCTCCCAGAGGGAGGGAGGCTTGGATGTCGGCAAAACCAGCGACAAAGTTTCGAGCGTCGGATCGCGAAACAACACTTACCCACTAAAAACGACGAAGGGCTCCCTTTGGGAGGGTTGGAGAATTCGCTCGCGAATTGGACGATGGCGAGATCAACTTACCCGAAGAGCAGCGCCTCGCGGCTCACTCGGCGCGTAGAGGGCATCGGCCTGATACAAAAATTCAAACAACAATCAAATCTTGGTAAACGTCAATGGAAGTCTTCGGTCAAACACGATCTCGGGTAACACCCAACTATGCTTTGATCACGCCCGATACACATGTCAACTCACCGTTGGTCGGTTGGGAGCAGTCGTCGGCCGTCATTCATATTTCTCCCGAAATGGGAGCGAGATTCACTCAGTACACTGCGACCATGGAGTGCGGCGGGCGGAGCGGATTGCCCGGTCAGGGAATTCAACGCTTTGTCTATGTTCTCGAAGGTTCGTTGTCGCTGAGTTTGTCCACTTCCGGTGATTCTAAAACATCGGAGGTTCATGAACTCCAAACCGGGGCTTATGCGTTTGTTCCAGCCGGTACGGAGCATTTACTCGAAAGCAAAAAAGGCGCGAAGCTGGTCGTATTTGAAAAGCCTTTTCAATCGCACCCGGATTTGGAATCTCCCCAACCGGTGGTCGGCCACCAAAGCAACGTTCCCGGCGAGCCGTTTATGGGTGACGAAGACGCGCGATTGCAAACACTGTTACCGATCGAGCCAGAGTTTGACATGGCGGTCAACCTGTTTACTTATCAACCTGGAGCCACGTTGCCATTTGTCGAGATTCACACGATGGAGCATGGGCTGCTGATGACCGCTGGCAAGGGTGTCTATCGGTTGGGCGAAGACTATTTCCCGGTTGCTGAGGGCGACGTAATCTGGATGGCTTCTTATTGTCCACAGTGGTTCGTGGCGATGGGCAAAACGCCGGGTAGCTATTTATACTACAAAGACATTCACCGCGATCGCTTGACCGAAAAGTAGGTGAGTTGGGCCGTGGGGTAGTGCGGTTCAATTGAAAGTGAATTTAATACAAGCACGAAGAGGTTGTATTTATCGGTAGTCGGAGCAGTAGGTCAGGCTGTGTGTATAGACCGGGGACATAGGTAACAGTCGTGCCGGGA
>CAYSQZ010000212.1:0-8069 GCA_964433035.1 uncultured Pirellulaceae bacterium
ATACAGACACGCTGAAAATCGAACGCTTTGACGGCGGCGGCCAGCATTCGAACATGGCATTCTTTAAAAACTATTTGGTCGCAACGGACAAGATGTCTGGCGCGACGAAGTTAAATATCGTCGATCGAAAAACGGGCAAGTTGGTTTCACAAACTCGCGTAGGCAACTGGGGTCACGGTGTTACGGTCAACGATCAACGAGGCGAAGCGTTCGTTTGGTCGACCGAGGGTGTGCATGTAGTCAGCCTGGCGAAAAAAAGTATGGGAGACTACGTGAAGTTGATGGAAACGAAGAACGAAGGAGAGCGAAGTTGGTTTTGCTGGACGCCTCAAGGTGGTCGCTATAGCCATGACGTTTCCTGGAACCCGGATGATGTCTATCGCCCGCACATTTTGGTGATGGATATGAAGAATCATCAATTCGAAAAGATCCCGACGGGTGATCCAGATCTGCAGCCCAGCTTTTTACAACTTTCGCCCGATGGAAAGTGGGGGCTGTCCAGTATGCGTGGCCGTGAGGAGATAGGAATTTTCGATACCGTCGCAAACAAGTTTTTGGGGCTGGTTAAAGCTGGACCTGCACGCGCCAGTTTCTTTGAGCGAGATATGACGTTTTGCCGCAAACGAGATTGTGCACTTGTTACCAATACGGGGGACAAGACAATTAGCTTATTGGACTTGCGAAACAAACAGGAGATTCGGCGCATCTCATTGCCTCGTCGTCCGCTGTGGTTAAAAGCAATGTCGCCAGCGTAATACGAATCTTGTTGCACATTTTTCTTCACTGGCCAGCAAACCACTCTTTGGCGAACGCCAAGCCGGTAGGCGTACGCTTGGCTATCTATCCTCCACCGAAGAAGAGAAAATCAAGCCACGAATTACACGCGCAACATTCGTGTTTATTCATGTGATTCGTGGCAGAACGATTCCCGCAAGAACATCTCCGCGAAAGGAGCGCGGCTTGCGAAGCGAGACGCACCGCGGAAAACGAACGTGGCGGCAGCCAGCTGAAGACCGTTGGTTATTGCGAAACAGGAGTAGCCAAGTTGAGATTTTCAGTCAGTGGATAGCTAATGACAGTCTCATTTGAAAAGTGAGGTTGGTTTTCAACCACCACCGCTGGTGCAACAAATTGATTGGCGGACTGGCTGATTTCTACGTTAGGCCGATCACCGTTATAACTCTTGTTGAAATTTACATTGCGGTGAATCAGTAGCGTTCCCATCGTCCTAAGCAACGCCACCTCCGCTGTTTTTAATTCCAATTCAGATTGTGAAAATACAAGTTCAGCAGAAGTCAAACGTTCCTGAGAGTCGAGAAGTTGATCCAGAACGGTGGTGGGTGTTCGCCCATCAGCGATATCGCCCTCGATCAAAGCAAATGATTCCCAGCGTCGGAAGTTCTGCTCCAGGTCGACTCGAGCCGCATCGATCGCTTGCTGTGCTGCTTGCATTGTCTCTTTTGCGGACGCAACCCGTCGCAAAGAAACCTGCGACTCTGCCACCACGTTTTGCATGACTTCATCAATCTCTGCTCGGATCTTGACAATCTGTAATTGTCTTTGAGCAAAACGAGTTCGTGCGGCTCGATTTCGAAACGGCAATTCGTATTCGAAGCCAACGTTGTATCCAGGCTTAACTCCACCAAACTGATCCTGAACAGCTTCGAAGAGCTGACTCTCGCCTTGCAACGCACTTACGTAAGTGCCCAACAGTAAAGAAAGCTCAGGAAGCAATTCGTTCTCACTGATATCACGTTGGACCGCTGCGATTTTGGAACGCGAGATCGCTTCCTTGATTTCAGGTCGGTTTTCCAATGCCGTGTAGACTACGTTCTCAAGCCCCAACGGCGGAGCATCAATGTTCGGTAGTTCAATCGGAATCATCTCGATGCTTTGGCTGGCAGCCCAGTTTCTATTCGCAGTCAGACGACGCAATTCAGTCTCTGAGTTGCGTATATCACGATAAGCATTTGCCAAGTCGGTCTTTCGTGATTGAACCGCTGAACGGGCCCGCGCGATTTGACTTGGTAACGAATCGAGATCTCGCCGACCTTCGAGCGTTCGCAAAATCACCTCGCCGCGATCCACATTCTTACGCTTTTGTAGATACACACTGCGGTCGAAGTAGAGACGCCAATAAGCGTCAACGGTGGCTTGAACTTCATCTTGAAGCTCAACCAGGAATGTATTCCAGGCGCCGCCAGTAGCGGCTTGGGCGATCAGGATCTGCGTCTGATTGATGTACCTTCCTCGTCCACGCAACAACGGCTGCGTAACATTCAACGCCAGCGTAGCGGTACCCTGATCTTGAGGCGTGAAGAAGTTTGAATTGCTGTTCCTGAATCCGAGTTGCTGGCTAAGCTCCCATTCCGCACCGGTTCGAGCCTTTTTTCGAATACCTGCATTGCCCGTCCAAATATGATCCTGCAAAAATGCTGTACCATCGTTGGTAATCGAAAGGCTGTCACCCACCGGGTCCACACGGTCTTGAAACTGACTTTGAATAAACGCAACTGGATCAAATTCAGAATCCGCTTCCACAATCTGAAGCTCTCGGATCAATGGGTCCTGGCTTAGTGCTCGAATCCGCGGAGAGCGAACCAACGTTTCGTAAACCAGTGAATTTGAGTCGACGCCAATCGGAGCATTGCCAGCGTGGATCGGCTGTTGAACATACTGCCTCCACCAAATGGCTTCCCCCGCCAAATTCGCTTGCAAAGACGGACTTACGTCATCGGACATGTCGAGATCTTGTTGACCAGCCCTCGGACCGGGCGCTTTAAAATCTCCTTTGAAAGTTTTTTGCTTTGCGTTTGCTTCAGTGGTCGAAAGAATGGAATCTCCCGACTTCTGCTCAGACAAAGAATCAGCTTTGGCGGAATTTTTTTCTCCGAGTTCTGGAATTCCACTGACTAAACCCGGTTGACGACTTGGCAGTGGATTTGCCGCCACCCGCGCTACGGGCCGAGAATTTTGTAAAAACTGCTGGGGCTGCTGATTTGGAATTGTTTCCATCGCAGAATAGGCAGACCCAAAACTATCATTAAATCGGCTGACTGGACCGGGTTGAGGCCTTGGCAATGGCTTTGCTGCTGCCCGCGTTACAGGCTGAGAATTTTGTAAAAACTGCTGGGGCTGCTGATTTGGAGTTTTATCAAGCGCGGAATAGGCTGACCCAAAACTATCGGCCAATCCGCTGACTGATGCTTCGACCCGAGAGGGTGGAACCGGAACAGAAATAGAAGCCTTCACCACCTTTGAATCTTCGGCTGGCGAATTCAACGTTGGCAAAGCCGAGAAATTGAGATCATATGGATTGGTCACAACCTGCTTCGAACCAGCTTGGTCATCGGTCGCTTGGCCGGCACCAGTGACCTGGGCCTGGCATGTGCAAAAAGATAAACCGATTGCAGCAACGAAACCAGTTGAGCGAATTAAATATTGACTAAGCGTCACGGTGGACTCCAAACGACGGAAAGCCAAGCCCTACAATCGGACCAATAGCTAACTTTACGTTCGCCAAGATGCGTTCGTTGCGATCACTAGGATCCTTTCTTCCCTTAAGGTTTCTCCAACAACCCGCTGTATAACCCGAACAACCGTTAAGCCTTACCAGGTTTCGATAGCGAATTGTGCTGGCTGCTTGCGAGACATTGCAAGCCTTATGGGCTTAGCTTCTTGAGTTTCTTTTTGAGCAATTGGAGATTCAGAGCAACCGGCTAACAAGGCAGAAAATGCCATATTTCGAGCATATCTTTCGCAATTATCACGTCTTCACATCGATTTGTAAGACACGTTTAAAGAGGTAAATGCGCGCGAGCCCTGCGCACGCGCTAACTCTCCTCTCTCCTGAGCAGCCTCAATGAAGAACCCAATCGATCTAGTGCAATCAGTTTGGCAGGTCATCGCTAGTGCTGGGCTACCCCCCGAATCTATTGATACAACCCAAGGAAAAAATGAGCAGCTCGAGCTCCAAACGCTCGAAGAGCGCGTCCTCTATGACGCCTCGCCACTGGGTGCTGCCGTTGCTGACATCAACGAATCGATCGAAACACTCGAGGACATCGATGGGCAGATTGAACAGCTCAATTTGATGACCGGCTTTGAAGATGTCACGCCTGTCATGCCAGACGAAGGCGAGGATCATCTGTTGATCGGCGAAGAAACACCGGTCTTTGAACAAGCCCGTCAGCTGATCGTGATCGACGAGCGCGTCGATGATGTCGAAGCCTTTATCCAGGACGTGCTCAACAACGGTCAAGCGGGAATTGAGTTCGATATCATTCGGCTCAATCCAGAGACTCAAGGGATCGAGACGATTACTGAGGCCCTGAGGTCTCAAGGCGATCAACGATACGATGCGGTTCACATTGTTGCTCATGGATCCGACGCGGAAATACAGCTCGGTGCAACGACGCTCGACTCGAGCAACTTACATGATTTCCAGGCGGAGCTTTCCAGTTGGACTTCTGGATTGGCGTTGGGCGGAGACATTTTGCTTTACGGTTGCGACGTCGCCGAGACCGAGGAAGGCCAACGGTTCGTCGACATGATCGGACAGTGGACGGGCGCCGATGTCGCCGCCAGTAATGACCTGACCGGAAATGCCGACCTGGGAGGTGACTGGGAGTTTGAGTATGTCGTTGGGATGATCGAGACAGATTTGGCGTTCTCGGTCGACGTTCAACAAAACTGGACGGGGACTTTAGAGTCCGTAACCGTGGACACGCTTGATGATGTGGTCAGCGCCGACGCCGATCTGTCATCCGTAGCAGCTTTGAATTTGAACCGGGGAACAGACGGGGTGATCTCACTTCGCGAAGCCATCATCGCTGCCAATGCCAACGCCGACGCTGATGTGATTCACCTTGGAGCTGGCGTTCATACGCTTTCGATTACAGGGACTGGCGATGCAGATGGAGGAGACCTGGATATCTTGAGGGACGTTCAAATCATCGGACTGGCGAACGGGTCTTCGGTTGTTGATGGATCCGGTTTGACTGATGCAGCTGGAACGAACGGCGAACGCGTTTTCGATGTAAGAAACTTAGTATCAACCGAAACCACAAGCGCGACGTTCCAGTACCTGACGATCACCGGTGGCAACGGGACATCGGCAACATCGGGAGATGGGGGAGGAATCAGAGTCGGTCTGGGCTCTGAGGTCATTGTCGATAACGTCGTCGTGACCGACAACGATTCAGTACGTTCGGGTGGTGGAATCGCGAATTCCGGTACGCTTACGGTGACCAATTCCACTTTTAGTTTGAATACGGCAGGCAGGGATGGAGGCGGTATTTCGGCGAATAATGGGCAAGTTCAACTGAACAACGTTACTTTCTCAGGCAACGAAGCTGATGATGAAGGCGGAGGCGTCTTCTTGATTAATGGTTCCCACGACTTGACTAACGTAACCCTGTCAGACAATGAAGCCATCGATGGCGGCGGTATCGCCGTTGCCGGAACGACAACAACGGTCGATCTCACCAATGTCACCATCGCTAACAACCGTGCCCAGGATGAGGGCGGAGGATTCTTTAATAGAGGCAACAACGCCGATGCAAACATTCAGACAACGATCTTCTCACGCAATATGGCGATGAATGACGCGAATGTTAATTCTGGTCATTTTGATGACCTGGGAAACAATCTTATTAGTGATGACCCTAACTTGCTCGGCGATCTGGCTGACAACGGTGGACCGGTTGAGACGCACGCGATACTCGGAAGTGTCGGAGACGGGCTAGGACATCTGATCAACGGCCAGTCACCGACTGCGGGAGGTAGTACGGCCCCACCACTACCTCCAACTCCGGTGATCGATCTCTCCAGTGGTATCGAAATCAACACCGATGGAAACGATGTTTACCTAGTCGCAGATGATGGATCGGCCGTATTCGGTGGACGTGGTGCGTTTACTGCTGAGGTGATTTTCAGTTCCACGTCGGCACCTCCCGAAACCACCTCTCTGCTGTCCTATGCTGCTAACGGTCAAGGCGGGAATGACCTTTTTATTGGATACAATGAGCCGCAGAACGAGGTGAATTTTATCATCAATTCGCAGACTGTCAGGATACCGGTCAATGGTAATGGTCTGTTTGACGGGCAGCCGCATTCGATCGCTCTCTCGTGGGAGACCTCAGGAGACTGGACGGTCTACGTCGACGGCCAAGCCATTATGTCAGGTAGCGGTGTTGCGGCGGGACAGACGATAGACACGGGAGGCACCTTGTTGTTTGGCCAGGAGCAGGATATCCAAGGCGGTAACTTCGATCCGGACCAGACGTTCAGCGGCACCTTGTTTGATGTCAGGGTCTGGGACGACGTTCGCGCCGCGTCCGAGATTACAGACAACTATGAGCAAAAACTTGACCCGAACGTTACCCACAATGGCTTGATTGCCAACTGGCAATTCGACCAGTTCGACGGCAGTACAGTCACCGACGTTGTCAATGGAAACAATAATCTGAGCGTTCAAAACACGACCGAAAACGGGTTTACTCCCAACACACCCGTCGGTGATTTGACCGTGGATGAGAATTCAAACACTGGCACCATTGTAGGACACTTGATCACCACTGGTGGCGACCCCGCCACAACTTCATTCACTCTTAACAACAACGACGCGGGCGGGCGGTTTGCCATCGACCCTACCACCGGCGAAATCACCGTCGCAGATGGCTCGCTGTTGAATTTTGAAGACAACTCCAGTCACGTGATAAGGGTTGAAGTCACTGATGGCAGTAGCACCTACGAGGAAGATTTCACGATCACTGTCAATGACGTGAACGAGATTCCAGTCATTGATCTCAACGTTGATCCCACAGACGGTGTAGACGTTGATGTGAGTTTTATTGAAGATGCCGCCGCACCTACTTCTATCGCCACGGCCGTTGTTAATGACGGAGAAGGCGACATTGTCTCGTTGACAATTAGTGCCAACGGATTTGGAGCAACGAATCTTACAGACTTTTTGATTATCGAAGGCGAGACTGTTCCTGCTGGAGTTTCATTCTCGCACAGTTTCACAACCGCGAGCGGTGTGATAGTTGACTTGGTCTATGACGGTAATGAGACGTTTACGTTTACCAACCAAGCTGGGACAACGGTGCCGATTCCGGCCGATGAGTTGCAAACGATCATTCGGGGCATTGATTTTCGAAACACGAGCGACAGCTTAGTTGATGACACCATCGATTTTCAGTTCACGCTTGAAAATAGCGATGGTCAGCAGTCCGCCTTGGCGACGTCGCAAGTCGATGTCGTTGCGGTCAATGATGCTCCAATCCTTGGCCTCGGCGGGCAAAACAGGTTGACAACCATTAGCGAAAACGATTTTGATTCAGCTGGAAACACGATTGCGCAAATCCTCACCAGCGGTTCCGCTTCTTCTAGTGATCCAGATGGAGATGACATAGGCGTGGCGATCTTCACTGCGACCCAATTTAGCGGTGCATGGGAATTTTCAACTGACGGCGGGGTTACGTGGGACCCATTTGGTCAAGTTTCCTCATCAAATGCGTTGTTGTTGAGCCAAGATGCACGCATTCGGTTCATTCCAAATGCCGACTTTACTGGTACGGCCAACATCTCATATCGGGCGTGGGATCAAACTTTCGGTGTTGAGGGTCAAACGATCGATGCGTCAACCAATAGCGTCAATAACGGCGGCACGGGCACATTGAGCACCAGTACCAACTCAGCGACCATTAGGGTCGATGCAGTCAATGATGCTCCAGTCGTAACAGGAGAGTCCATCACCGTTGCGGAAGATTCAGACTTCAGCAGCTTGAATTTACTGGACAACGACTCAGATCCGGACGGAGATGTTTTGACTGTCGTTACGACACCGATCCAGCCCCCAAACAACGGTTCCGTCACTCTCTTGGCAGCTGGTTCCTTCACCTACACACCGGATCCGGACTTTTTTGGCACCGATTCGTTCACTTACGAAGTCTCCGATAGCAATGGTGGAACAGCAGAAGCTACCGTGGACATCACGGTCAACAGCATCAACGACGCGCCGGATGTCGGCGGGTTTGTGGAGACAAGACTGGCTGACCTAACCC
>CAYSQZ010000213.1:0-8003 GCA_964433035.1 uncultured Pirellulaceae bacterium
CCCAGAGGGAGGGTGGCTGTTTTACGCTGGAGTAAACTCGCCCCATGAAATCAATTCTTCGTCGGTCGATCGTTTGGCAAAACTCACAAACGATTCTGATTCGTCATTTCTGTTTCCAAGATAGGCTGCGAGAATCTTTTCAATGATCCCTGGGACATGCTCAAAAGGCACCGAGTCAAACAACTGTCGACCGAGGGTACCGCGCGAGCCGTAACCGCCGCCGACAACGATGTGATAGCCTTCGACCATGTCGTCACCCACAGGGCACGCGGCGCCCTGCAGGCCAATGTCTCCGATGTAATGCTGAGCACACGAGTTGTGGCAACCGGTAACGTGAATGTTTAATGGTTGGTCCATCTCAACGGTTTCTTCAAGATGGCTGGCGATGATCATCGCGTGCCCCTTGGTGTCGGCCAGTGCGAACTTGCAGCCCTTGCTGCCAGTGCAAGCGACCAATCCGGCTCGAGCGCTGGTGGCGTTCCAGTGCAGACCCATCGCTTCGATTCGTTGTTTGACTGCGTCGACGTCGGCGTCGTTGATGCCGGGAATCAACAGGTTTTGCCAAACCGTCATGCGAATGAAACCTTCCCCAAACTCGTCAGCGATGTTGGCGATCTCGTCAAGTTGGGCGCAAGTGATCCGTCCAACAGGTAGAACCAATCCGACGTATTGTTTGCCGGGCTGTTTCTGAGGATGGAATCCAACGTGGGCGAATCGATTCTCGACGTCTTTAAACGTCAACTTTTCATCAGCCATGCGTTTGAACTTAGTATTCAGTTCAGCTTCGACGGCTTCGAGAAAACGATCAAAGCCCCAATCGTCGAGCAAGTATTTCAAGCGGGCTTTTTTGCGATCAGTACGATTGCCGTTTTTGACAAATGCACGCAGGATCGCGGCCGAGACTTCGCTGCATTCTTCCGGACGAACCAACACAGAAGTTGAGCGGGCAAAGTCTTTGTGTCCGGTGATTCCACCCAGACGCAATTGCATCCAGATCCCGGCTGGGATTTCAGGTGTCGCGATGTCTTCGGTGATTTCGACGGCAAAGAAGCCGACATCGTTGGTGTCGCTTAGCGGCGTGATCGTACCACCGCCGTCAAAGGAGATGTTGAATTTTCGCGGCAGTCCAAATAGTTCGCGGTGGTTGAGCAAGTGCCAGTGAAGGTGCTCAGCCAAAGGCAGCGTCTCGATAATTTCCTCAGTATCAAATCCGCTGGTGGCCCCCGAAGTCACGTTGCGAACGTTGTCGGCGCCGGCGCCTTGATTGACGATGCCAAGTTTACGCAATCCCAAGAGGACTTTCATGGCGTTCTTGGCCGGGATTTCTCGAAGCTGCAAATTGTTGCGAGTTGTTACGTCAGCGTATCCGCCTGCAAAAGTGCCGGCCAACCCAGAAATTCCACGAACCTGCTGCGAGTTTAGGTGACCACCGGGCACTCGCATTCGGCACATGTACGCATTCTGGGCTGGCGCGACATAAAATAAGCCGTGCGCTTTCATCAGAAAAACATCGGTGCCAGTGGGGAACTCTCCCGCATTGGCACGCTTCTCCATTTCACTCCACATGTCGAGTGAGTTTTTTTCACGCTTGGCTTGTTCCTCTTTGCAAAGTTTTCCTCCGGCGGATTCGGTATTTTGAAAGGCTTCATGGTGGATTTGATCGGGGCCGTGAAAAACCGCCGCGCCCTGGCTGCCCAAGGCAATCGTTGAACCGTCCGCCGCAGCACTGTCGCTGATAACGGGAAGTCCTCGAACCGCGCGAGCGACGTCAGCACCAAGGGCAAATCCCTGCAGATAGTTTTTCTGCTCTTCACTGAATTCTTTCGAGTTCTCTTTTTCGTTTGACATCAGTTGGTCACCTGTTGATCCCGGTTGTCCGGAGTATGTAATTGAAGCTGAGAGTTACCTCTCTAGCTGAGCGTTGTTTTTTGAAAGCCCCCCTCCCTCTGGGAGGGTCGGACGCGAAGCGGCCGGGGAGGGCTGTTTACGAACTCAATCAACCCTCCCCGATCAAAGACGATTACATCGTCTTTTCTCGACCCTCCCAATCATGGGAGGGTGGCGACCATCGTCGAAACCGGTCAGTTTGATTGGCTAAGCATCGGGAAAAATTTTTACGGCACAGTCCTTATATGAAGGTTGTCTTGAATACGGATCGAAATGGCTGAGCGTCAGTCGATTCACCTGTTCGTAATGCATGGGCATGAATACATTGCCCGGAGCGACCGTCGGCGTGATCATTGCGTTGGCTTTGGTTTGGCCTCGGCGCGATTCAACGATGACGTTTTGATTTGGCTTCAAGCCGAGTTGATCGGCGTCGTTGGGATTGATCTCAACCAAAGGCTCAGGAGGGTAAAGCCGAGCAAGGACAGTTGATTTGCCGGTGCGAGTTTGGGTGTGCCATTGGGCGGCGGTGCCTCGGCCGGTCAGCAAAACAAGCGGATACTCCGAACATGCCGGTTCGGGCATTGGTTCAGGGGCATCGAAGATCAGTTTGGCTTTTCCGTCGGCATGATAGAACCGTCCGTCTTCGAAAAGCCGGCGTTGACTGCTTTGGATTGCATGGCCTTGGCCAAGGGGCCATTGAATTCCGCCTTCGTCATCCAATTGTTGGTAACTCGTGATTCCAGTGATGTCACACGGTTGGCCACGAGTAATCCGGGCCAGAATTTTTAATACCGACTCAGGGTCAGTCCAATCGGCGAATTGTTCTCCGACTCCCCAGAAGTGCGCGACCAATTGGAAGATTGAAAAGTCGCTCAGGGCCAAGCCTGGTGCGCGAGCGACTTTCTTGAGTAAGCCGATTCGCCGCTCGCTATTGATGAAGGTGCCTTCCTTCTCACCCCAAGCCGCGGCGGGCAGGTACAAGTCAGCCAGCTCAGCCGTTTCAGTTGACGTGTACATGTCCTGAACGACCAGGAAATCGAGTTTGTCCAAAATTTCTTTGCAACGTGTTTGTTGAATCCACGAGTGGGCTGGATTGGTCGCGATGATCCACAGTCCTTTGATGGTGCCGGCTTCAATCCCGTCGATAATTTTGTCGTAGCTCAGCCCTGCGTCATCAGGAATCTTTTCAACATCGATGCCAAGCTCAGCGGCAACTTTCTCGCGATGTTCGGGCTTGGTAAAGTCATGTCCGCCGAGCAAGCTGGTCGTGTTACTGAACAAACGCGAACCCATCGCGTTGCATTGTCCCGTGATCGAATTGGCGCCGGTTCCCGGGCGACCGATGTTTCCAGTAATCAAAGCCAGATTGATAATTGCCTGTGCCGTTCGCGTACCCTGGTAGCTTTGATTGACCCCCATGGTCCACCAAAACGAAACGCGTTTACCCTGATGGATCAGCTCTGCGATCTCGCTGATCCGCTGGCTGAAGATGCCGGTCTCACTGGCGACGCGATCAAGATCGAAATCGGAAACGAACGTAGCAAACTCATCAAAGTCACTAACGCTACGATCAATGAACTCGCGGTCGATCCAATTGTTTTGAATCAGAATATTGGCCAGCCCGTACAGCAGCGTCATGTCGGATTTGGGTTGGATTGCCAAATGGTGGCTGGCGCAGACGGCGGTTTCAGTTTTACGCGGATCGACGACTACGATCGCTGGATCGTTTTGGTTGTTCATTACCCGCTGCCACATGATCGGGTGGGCGATGCACGGATTCGCGCCGACGAAAATAATGACGTCGGACTGCTCGAAATCGTCATAGGTGTAAGGGGGGGCGTCGAATCCGAACGACTGTTTGTAGGCGGTTACCGCAGTGGCCATGCACTGACGGGTGTTCCCGTCTCCATGCCGCATACCCATCCCGAACTTGGCCAGCGCGCCCAGAAAAGCCAACTCTTCGGTGGGCATCTGACCGGTGCCCAGAAATGCTACCGACTCAGGGCCATGTTCTTGCTGAATCGCTTTGAAGCGATCACAAAATGTTTGCATCGCCGTTTCCCAACTGATCTCAGCTAGTTTTCCGGATTTGTTTTTTAGTAGCGGAGTCGTCCCTCGGTCATCGGCTCGCAGCGGCGTCAGCGCCTCCCAGCCTTTGGGGCAAGCCATGCCGACATTGACGGGGTAGTCAGGAGAGGGTGAAAGGTTGACCGCTTCCCCATTTTTCAAGTGAACGCTCAAGCTACAGCCGGTACTGCAAAATCCGCAAACCAAATTGGTTGTTGCATCTGGCACCAAACGGTCGGGCACCAAACCCAATCCGAACTTGGCTGGCGAAAGCAACATTTCTTCGGTCAAAGGCCCCTCGAAAACTCGTTCGAACGGATGCGGAACGGGTAGGCCACCTGGTTTCTTAATTGTTGTGGTTGGCTTGATCATTTCAGTTAGGAGCCCCCGGCATACGACGAGCTACTGAAACGGCAAAGAACAAATAACGCTCAGCCAACTCGCCCAGAAACAGGCAAGTCAAGCTGGCAAACGCGATCGCCATCGAGGCAGCGGTACCAGCGGTCACCAATATTGCGATCGGAAGCAGTACCCCAGCGGCGATCCCAAGCACGAATCGCGACAACGTTGGCGTGCGCATCTGATTCAATAACAAGCCTGCGGCGAGGCTTTGCGGAGTTGACGCATTTGAATTTCGGTGTCTCAGAAGCTTTGACTCAATCGCCAGTTTGCAGACCGTTGCAATGATCAAACCAATCGAAACCATCGCCGCGATACCCGAAGATGACGAGTCGAATATGGCAATCATCAACTGCCCGGCCGAAAGCCCAAGCGTCGCCGCAGTCAAGAAAAACAAGCCGTAGGTTCGGGCTGCCGTCCAAAGCGGTCGACCGGTAACGATGTACAAACGAGCACTGCAAAACACAACCAATGCGCCGGTGATCGCTGCGGCAATCGCCAGCAACGCGCTGTGATCGCCAGATCTTTCCGTCAGCGTATCGCCCAGAAGGCACCAGGCGACAGCGGCTGAACTGGCTCCGGCAAAAAGATTGCAGGCCAGGATTTCTCGAGAAAGCCAGGATGATTTCAAATTCGCCATCGCGCGGTAGGCTTTGGTTGGTCGGCCAAGATGCAGCGTCGCCAAACCAATTCCGGCAATCAAGGTGAGCAAGCCAGAGAAGTTGAGCCATTTCAGCGTGCCAACATCGGCCCCGGCAAACTTGAGCAGCATCGCGACCGCAAAAATCCCGGCCGCCATTTGAGTCAGCGTCAACATGAAAACCAGTGGCCAATGAGCGTGCTGAGCTTTGGCGACGTGATAATCTGTGGGTAGTAAATTTTCAGGAACTGGTCGTTGGGTGAGAAACCGTGTCGTGGGATGAGTCAGGCTGGAATCGGGGGCACCTGAAATGATACGATTGGTTGGCCCAGCGGTTGATGTTTGTTGCTTGACGGTTTCTACGTTGACTTTGCGAATTTTGATGGCCTGGCTGGGACAGGCTTGAACGCAAGCCGGTGCTTCGCCGGCACGTAGTCGATCGACGCACATGTTGCACTTGCGGACGATCCCCTTGGACGCGCTATAGCTGGGAACATCGTATGGGCACATGAACATGCAGTACTTGCAGCCGATACATTGGTCATCGAGATGCTCAACGATTCCAGTTTCGGAATCTTTTTCATACGCATTGACCGGACATCCGTGCATGCAAGCCGGTTCAAGACAGTGGTGGCAGGCGGAAGTCACGTGCTGAACGACCGGGTTGAATTCGTCGCCACCGGTCAACAAGCCGACGTTGCGCCAAATTTCACCTTCATCGAGCCCGTTTAGACTGTGGCAAGCCGCCACACAGGACTTACAACCGCTGCAGGCATCCAAATCAATTTCGAACGAATATTGTTCGCCACTGACGGGCGCTTCAAGCGGAATCAGATCCCGGTAACTGGATTCCAGCGAGGGAGAAGTTGCTGAAACGTATCGTTGACTGAACTTTTCGACTGCTGTGAGCTGCTGTTGAGCTTCGAGCAAGCGATCGATCAAAGATGAATCAAGCTTGGAGTTGGAGTTGGTTTGAATTTGATGAATCACGAGACTTCATGTGGTCAATGCCGGTGAAAGCAAGCGAAAGTACTTGGAGAAGTTTTCCGCAGCACATCCCAAAGCAGAATGAGTGCCAACGTGAATAAATCCCGAAACCAAAAATGCAAATTTGGATTTTTGATCCAAATCGTACCTTGGTTGGGCGTCATGAATCGCCCTTACTGATAGAGAAAGCCGTCACACGCTTCCCTTAATAAGTAACCCAAACTATTCCTCCTTTTTTGCCCAGAGGATTTCAAAGTCGCGGCATTGCCTGATTCGTTCGCAATCAGTTCACGATTTTTAAGCAGGTCGGGTTGATTGCTATCTCAAAACTGAATTCAGAATCGGCAGTTTTGCTTCCATCGCGCGCACCTCCGCTACTTCTTCGAGCAGCTGGAATTCGACGGTAGTCCACAGCGCACCGCTAAACGCGGTTTATGGGAAAGAGTTCTTCGGACAACCAAAAAAAAATCAAAGATGTCAGTTGGTACGCCGGTTGCTTCGGTTGGTAAATGACCACCGGGACTGTGCTTTCCATTATCAAGCTCAACCAAGAACTTACTGGAGCGAAAGTTGTCCTTAAACTACACGCAAAGTGCGTCTTACTCACTGTTTCTCAAAACTCTGTTGATCTGTTTTGCATGCTTAGTCTGTTTTACTTGCTTGATGGCGTCGACTTTGATGGCTCAAGACGAATTGGATCTGGAAAAGGACTCCCTCAAATTCGGTTTTATCAAACTTACCGATTGCGCCCCAATCGTCATCGCGAAAGAGAAAGGCTTCTTCGAAGCCGAAGGGCTTCAAGTCGAAGTCATTGCCCAACCCAACTGGAAGCAACTTCTCGATAACGTCATCAACGGCGAACTCGATGGAGCTCATATGCTTTCGGGGCAGCCCATTGCGGCCACGATCGGATTTGGAACCAAAGCTCACATCGTTACCGCTTACACGCTCGATCTTAACGGAAACGGAATCACTGTTTCCAATGACGTTTGGGAACAGATGGTCGAAAATGATCCGGCTTTAGACACCGAATCGCCACAGCACCCGATCTCAGCCGATTCGCTTAAGCCAGTCGTTCAAGAAAAACTCGACGCGGGTGAGAAATTGCAAATGGGAATGGTTTTTCCCGTCTCTACGCACAACTATGAGATTCGATATTGGTTGGCGACTGCCGGAATTCACCCAGGTATGTACACCTCGGAGGACATCAAAGGTTTCACCGAAGCTGAGGTTGAGCTGTCGGTAACGCCACCGCCGCAGATGCCGTCAGCCCTGGAGTCGGGAACGATTTCTGGTTACTGCGTTGGCGAGCCCTGGAATCAGCAAGCGGTTGCCAAGTCGATTGGCGTTCCTGTAACAACCAACTATGACATTTGGAAGAACAACCCTGAGAAAGTTTTCGGCGTCACCAAAGCCTGGGCTGATGAGAACCCCAATACTCACATTGCTGTAGTTAAAGCGCTGATTCAAGCCGGAAAGTGGCTCGACGCGACCGACGCATCAGGCAAACTGATCAACCGCGAGGAAGCTTGTCGAATTCTTGCCAAGCCAAACTACGTCGGTGCTGACTTTGAAGTTATCAAGAACTCGATGACCGGGTTTTTCTACTTTCAAAAATCTGACAAGCGTGAGATGCCCGATTTCAATGTCTTCTTCAAGTACCAGTGTTCCTACCCATGGTACAGCGATGGTGTCTGGTTCCTAACGCAGATGCGACGCTGGGGTCAAATCACCGAAGCCAAACCAGCGGAGTGGTACGACGAAACCGCGAAGAAGGTTTACCTTCCCAAAGTATACAAAGACGCGGCTAAGCGTTTGCTAAAAGACGGTTTGATTGCCGAGGCCGATGTTCCCTGGGACACCGATGGCTACCGTCCACCGACCAAAGATTTTATCGACGGAATTGAATACGACGGCAAGAAACCGATTGAATATCTCAACAGCCATGCGATTGGTAACAAAGACTAGCGTCAATCCTGAAATGAATAGCAAAACGGGTGCCATGCTTCACGCTTGCGTGAGC
>CAYSQZ010000214.1:0-3565 GCA_964433035.1 uncultured Pirellulaceae bacterium
GCTTGGCGTTACGAGTTTGAAGCATGTAAAGCTTGCCCTGCTGGATCGTGAATTCAACGTCTTGTGGGTATTTGTAGTGCTTTTCGAGCTTGGCCATGATCTTGAGAAGTTCGCCACCCGCCTTCACGAGGCCTTTGTCAGACTCATTTTTGAGATCGTCAAGGTTCTTGGGAGTACGAATACCGGCTACGACGTCTTCGCCTTGCGCGTTGATCAGGTACTCACCCATCGGCCTGGCTTCTCCAGTTGAACCGTCGCGTGTGAACGCAACACCGGTGGCACAGTCGTCGCCCATGTTTCCAAAGACCATGGTCTGAACATTGACGGCAGTTCCAATCAGTCCAGTGATTTTGTTGAGGATACGATACTTAACCGCACGCTCAGTTTGCCAGGAATCAAAAACAGCGTTGATTGAGTACTCAAGCTGCTTCATTGGGTCCTGAGGGAAGTCTTCTTTTACGTGCTTCTTGTAGATCTTCTTGTAGTCGCCAACGAGCTCTTCCAACTGCTCGGCAGTCAGGTCAGTGTCGTTCTTGGCTTTGTATTTTTTCTTGATCGCGGTGAGGGCTTCTTCAAAGTGATGATGCTCAAGAGTTGAGCTTGGCCCCATCACAACGTCACCAAACATATCGATGAATCGTCGGTAACAATCCCAGCCCGCGCGCGGGTTGTCGTACATCTCGATGTAGCCGTGAACCGATTTGTCGTTCATGCCCAAATTAAGAACGGTGTCCATCATGCCTGGCATCGACTGAGCAGCACCAGAGCGAACAGAAACCAAAAGCGGGTTCTTGGCAGCTCCAAGTTTCTTGCCTTCGAGTTTTTCAAGCTTGGCCAATTCCTTTTTGACCTGCTGCATCATCTCCTTGGGATAAGCTCCTTCTTTCTCGTAAACCCCACAGGCTTCGGTAGAAACAGTGAATCCAGGAGGCACTGGGACTCCAGCGTTTGACATCTCGGCGAGGTTGGCACCTTTGCCGCCAAGCAGCTCTCGCATCGAGCGATCGCCATCGGTCATCTTTTTGCCACCGCCGTAAAAGTAAACGTATTTCTTTGCCATGTTTCTTTTTGCCTTTAAATCAATTTTGACAGAAGGAGTTCATCGGATTGTAAGTTCATCGGTCCGTCCGAGGATTCCCCGCAGTTAAAAATAACGCGGGAGCCGCCAAGCCAAAAATCGGATCAAAAAAGTAAGTGCCCCTACTCGGCGACCAAACAGCAGAACAGCGGCGCATATCGGCGCCGTCGGGGGTTCGACTGGAATTCATTTCGAGGCAATAGGGTATCAGCGAAAGTCCAAGTGGTAAAGATAGTTGCCTTTGCCAGCTGGAAATAGTTCTAATTCAATGGATAAGCCAGCAGGATCAATGGATAAGTCAGCAGGATCAACCATTGTTTGGACACTGCGATTGTTAAACTTCCTTTGGACGGGATTTAACAGAGTCAGCCTCTCTATATCACCCTTCTCAGGAAGGTTTTTTTAAAGCCTTTATCGCGAGGCCCAGTTACAACGATTCTCAAATCGCAAACGTTTGTCGAGTTTGGCTCGGCTTCAACGTCTGTCACCACCTTCAATAGCGTTTCGTTGGCTAGGTGAAATCCAAAGCTATCACATCGCTCCAACGCGGATTGGGTCGCTTCAGGATCGAGGTTAAGAACTCGTTCGATATCCAGATGGTCCGCGATCGCGCCAGCGATTCCCGACTCCGGGGCCACTCCGTCTTCTCCATCCGTTCCCCCCGAAAGTAAGCAGAAATCGCCAAGATTCTCTTCTGCGTTTCGCTTTGTAAATTCATCAATGGCCGCTAAAACCAAATGCTGATTCCGGCCACCATAACCCGGTTTGTCACAGAGCTTGACCGTCGTTTCCCCACCTTGAATAAAGCATTGCTTGCCGCCTCGTTGGAGCAGCTGATCAACCTGAGCCGGAACCTGGCGGCCGATCGTTTCAGCACCGCCTTCGTTGCCAGACGGCTCGCCAAACTCACATGAGTATCCCAACTGAATCGCTTTCTCTTGAGCTGCCTTCATCGCCGTTTCGATATTTCCGATCACCAAGTTATCGACCGATGCACCAGGATCAAACTCAACGACAGGTTTAGCCTTGGTTTGGATGGCTTCCCAGATCGAGCTGGGAATTCCAGTTCGATCGGGATCAAAGTGTTGCAGGACTTCGATTGCGCTGACATCACTGCTGGACAGAACGGTTGGCCCTGATGAAATCACATCGAGGTTGTCACCGATTACATCTGAAATGATCAGCGAAACCAGCGGCGTATTACCAGCTGCGGCTGCGAGCGAACCGCCTTTGACGCTGCTGATCGCGCGGCGAACGGCGTTGAGCTGGTAAATCGATGCGCCTGACGCACTTAAGTACGAAGTTGCAATCCTCATTTGGTCGATCGTGATTGGATCAATGGGCAACTCCAACAGCGCCGAACCACCTCCAGAAATCAGGCAGACGCAAACGTCATTGGGACCAGTCGATTCGACAAGCTTCAGGATTTCGCGCGTCGTGTTGCGGACTCGTTCGGTAGGAAGGTTCTCCCCAGCTGGACGCCCACCGGTGACCTTGATTGACTTGGTGCTGATGACTCGATCATCTGGAACACAGACCAGCCCGGTAATATCGAATTCAAAATTGGCGCTGGGGAAGCTTGCGGGGACGTTTGTGAAGATTCCTTCTTCAAAACCAACCGCCATTGCTGCTGAGGCTTTTCCAAATCCAACAACAACGAGCTTGTCGACCTTGTTGACGGAAAAAGATTTTGGCCCAATTCTCAAATGATCGTTTTCAATGAAAACGTTTTTTCTGACAAGCTTTCTCGCGTCGACCGCATCGAGTCCTGACTGCCATATTTCGATAGCATCGTTTCGAAGTGAATTAGATTGAAGCATTGAAGCGACCAATTTGGTATGATGTTAGTAATCGAGATATCGAAGAAGAAAAAACAGACGGAAATCAGGATAACGGAAACGTCTACATTTTATATGTCAGTGACCAAGGATAAAAAACGATTTGCGCAGGAAAGCACTGCCGCCTTTGGCCTCATGGTTTTTATTAGACCAGGACTTCCCAGCCGCGAACGACAGACTATCGAGGACGCTTTGATGGAGATCGGCTGTGAGGTTGACGGCGGCTCTTCCCGGGGTGTTGGCGAATCTGATGTTTCACTGCGAGTCGACAGTGTTAAGGCGATGTTGCCTTCTATTATTGCGGTTTTGCGTGCGGCCAATGTTGGCGAGGGATCGACCATTCTTCAAAAAATGCCGTCCAAAGTTGTTTATCGAGTTTATGAAGATTCCGATGTCCTGATCACAAGAATACCAGCCGAATCCAAGAAGCCCTGGTGGAAGTTTTGGTAATTACTTTGGTTGAAACAGTGCCGACCGATAATGAACTATGTGTAGTGGACGAGGTTACCAGTCCCTGTTCACCAGTAGTGCGGTAGGACTCGTTACCTCGTCCACTACCAGGAATACTAAAGCGATAATGTCAAAACCACCACTGAAATCAGCATTGATTCACAGCAGGTTTGCATTTGGGCTGATCCTCGCAATCATC
>CAYSQZ010000214.1:3665-6405 GCA_964433035.1 uncultured Pirellulaceae bacterium
ATCCTCGCAATCATCGTCGCATTCTTCACCCAGCCATGCGCCGGCCAAGACAGCGACGCCAGTTCACCGATAACTTCCCAGGAAAAAACTACCGAACCAGAACTACTCCAGTCGCTCGGGATCAACTCCAATCGGGGGCTCGCCGAAAGTAGCGGCGTCAGCATTTGCAGTTTCGTTAAGAACTCGATTTGGACGCATAATGATTCGGGTCACTCATCAGAACTGTTTCTATTGAGGACCGACGGAAAGTTGCTGGCGAAAGTAAAGTTAAACAACGCCCGCAATGTCGATTGGGAGGCGATGTCTCGCTTCAAGATTGACAACAAGTCGTACCTGATAGTCGGCGATGTTGGAGACAACCGGGCCCGCAGAAAGGCATGCCAGATTTACTTGATTCAAGAGCCAGATTTAGCAAAGCAGTTGGCAGCCAAGCCCGACAAACCGATCGAAACTTCGGTAAAAGCGACGCGGATTGACTTTACTTATCCCGATGGCGCGCGGAACTGCGAAGCGATCGCGGTTGACGTTCTGGCAAATCAGATTTGGCTGATCGAGAAAATATATGTCAACAAACGCGGTTCCACCCCGCCGGGAATTTATGTTTTGCCGTTGCGACTTCAGCCAGTTGAGAAGTCTCTGGTTGCCAAACGAATCGGAAGCTTCCCGCCCAGCAACGTAACTGGAATGGACTTTTCGCCCGATGGACGGCGATTGATCATTCGCAATTACCTCAACGCTCATCTTTACAGCCGAGTTGATGAGACTTGGGAAGCAGTTATAAAAAAAACCATTCCCAACGTGGTTGTGTTGCCCATCCAACGACAGGGGGAGGCCGTTTGCTTTACTGAGGATTCTCAGGCATTGATCCTTACCAGCGAGCTGAACCGTCAACCGATCTGGCAAGTCAACTTAAAATCAAATTTTGAACAGCCACGGCGATTGAAGAAATCGAAAAAGAAACCCGAAGCCAGGGAAGAATAATTTGAAAGAGCTGCTACCACATCTTGAATCGCTCGACAACCAAGGCGCTGCAATGCTTCAGCTGGTTGAAGAACTCTGCAATTTAAATTCTGGGACGTTCAATCTTGATGGACTCGACCAAGTCAAACAGCGTTTGATTGGAGAGTTTAAATCGCTTGGTGGCGAGATCGAGTTGATTGACTCCAATCCGATGTTGGTCGTTGATGACAATGGCAACCAGGTTCGACAGCAGCTCGGGCAGATGATTCACGTCAGCAAGTGGCCCAAGGCGAGCAAGAAAGTTCTACTTTGCATTCACATGGACACCGTATACCCGGTCGACCATGCGTTTCAGAAATGCAAAATGCTGGACAACGGTCGTCTTAACGGGCCGGGAGTTGCCGATGCCAAGGGCGGGATCGTTGTCTTGCTCGCGGCGCTCAAAGCGCTCGAAGACAGTCCATTGGCCGGAAAAATTGGCTGGGAAGTATTGCTCAACGCGGACGAGGAAATCGGATCCCCCGGCAGCATCGACTTCATCAAACAGCTCGCCGGCCGCTGTGATTTTGGAATGCTCTATGAACCAGCGCTGCCCGACGGAACTCTTGTTTCGTGGCGAAAGGGCTCAGGAAATTTCTCGTTCGTCGTTCGTGGAAAAGCCGCCCACGCGGGACGAGAATTTGAAAAGGGACGAAACGCGATCGTGGCCGTTTCGCGATTGATCGATGAGATCGCGAATCTTAATACAGATCCGGAGGTTACGTTTAACGCAGGACGAATTAGCGGCGGCGGGCCACTGAACGTAGTTCCCGATTTGGCAATCGGGCGAGTCAACGTGCGGGTCAAAACGACTCAGCAGCAAGCGGAAGTCGAGTCGAAGTTTACTGATCTGCTAGAGAAGTTCAATCAGCTCGACGGAATATCAGTTGAGCTGATCGGCGAATTTAGGTCGCCGCCCAAGCCGCTTTGTCCTGACACTGAAAAACTTCAACATCGAATCGAGTCTGTCGGTGAAGCTCTGGACTTGCCTGTCCAATGGCGAGGCACAGGAGGGGCCAGTGATGGAAACAAATTTGCAGCCGCCGGATTGCCCAATGTCGATACGCTCGGAGTCCGCGGCGGATCAATTCACAGTAACGATGAATATCTGATTCCAGAAAGTCTGGTTGAGCGCGCAAAATTGTCGGCGCTGATTTTACTAAGCTATGCGGGCGAAGCTGAATCAAAATCCTAGCTCTCCCTAGCTCTCTTATCGGAACTGTATCCGATTGGACGGCTGTCGCCCCAAAGCGGAAGTGCACTGGCGTACGTTTTTCAGTTCATTTCCCCCAGCGCTCCGGTTGGCCAAACAGGTACACTGATATTGATTTTTACCCCTGGCAAAGCGTTGGTGAGAGCTTGAACCTGCTTTTTTCGTTCTGTTTGCAGCTTGTCAAATTCCGTGATCAATTGTGCTCTCACAATTGAATCACGCTTCCACAGTTTCTGTATCAATCCCAGGGGGTCACTGTGTATTGTCAATTCTTTCAGGGAACTGATGCTCTCAAGACCGGAGAGATCCTCTAGGTGTGGACACTGACGCAACCTGATTTTTTTCAACTTAGTCAACTGGGAAACCCCGTCGATGTTTTTCAAGCTCTTGCATCCAGACAGGTCCAACTCCTCCAAGTCAGCCAATTCTCGGCAAAAGTCCAGACTCTCAAGCGAGGCGCAGTTGGGCAAGCTGAGATGCTTGAGCGATCTCATATTTTTGAGCGACTCCAAGCCAGTCACTAAGGAT
>CAYSQZ010000214.1:6505-7976 GCA_964433035.1 uncultured Pirellulaceae bacterium
ACCCGAAAATCCCTTCATTGTCGAGCTTGCCGCCCGACAATTCAACGCGAGGGTTACTATAAGCCCGGAAGAACCGGGGCTTTCACGCACACCAATTGTCGGTCGGCGAATTTGCGACTTCAGGATCGCTCGGCTTAAGTGATTCGACTTTCTGCTTTACTTCAGAAACCGATTCCGAGTCGGCCAACAGCCCAATCTTCAACTGCATGGTTTGGCTTGCACTGGGTGCGAGCTCAACGGCTCTGCTTTGGGATTCTTCAAAACTTCTCGGGTTGGGAAAGTTGGTTCCTGGCTCAAGGCCGGTAACGTAACCGTCGTCCCAGCCAACCGTATTCTTCCACAGCGTAAAACAGGGAAGCGTCGAAACATTGTGGCCAATAGAAACGCCACGCGATTCATCCGGACTGGTCAACAACGCGATTGAATCGTCGTTCTCGTCAGCAGCAAGCTCCATGAAATAAACTTGCTCCGTTTCTTTGGCGTCAGAAGGACCATACACATCCCACTGGTCGATACCGCTGGCGGCATGCGGATCTCTGGGCACCAGTTTTTTGATCGGTGCAACAAAGCGACTTCCAGGCTCCAGAACTGGCGCGCCAAAATTACAGTGGTAGAGCATTTGAAAACTACCGGGACGATTGGACAAGTTACTGACCCGATCGACAATCGATATCTCGTTGGAATCCAGTTGCATTGAGATCTCAGTTTTCAGTTGGAGCTTACGAATATGAAACCTGAATTCGTTGACCGTACCGCGAATTGTGATTTCCCCAGCCGCTTCGTCGATCTCGACTGAGACGTTGGAAGCCGGCAAGTTTGCGACTCGTCCATGCAGCGGCCAAAGCAGGTTCCCTTGTTCATCGAAATCGGGAGCTCCGTTACTGGCCAATCCGCAGCGAGTCAGCATCTCGTCAAACCCCTCCAGCCAGCCCAAACCGCTTGGCTCAGCGACGGGGACGAACATCGGGTGAACCGGACCTTGAATTGGCGAATTCCAACCGAACCGTACGTCGGCATTTTTTGCTTCCCAGATTCCCATCCCGCGGGTGGGCAACACGACGAGCTTTTTTGAGCCGCAGTGAAGCGTCACTTGATCCACACCAGCACTTGGTCCATGACCAAGCCGAGTGTACTGAAAACCGAGCTGCTCAGTTCCTTCAGTGACCGGACGTTCTGATTCAACGTAATCCGAGATATTGTAAAAGTTCTTATTCATGATTGCTGTCCAACCGGTCGATAACGCTCAATTTCAAGAGCTACATTTTGCCGCCGACAATGGGTTGATTGTTGCGATGGGCTCAAAAAGAGAATAAAATTTTAACTTCCTTTGAGCTTAGCGTATCTCATGTTCAACGTCATCTAAACTTCAACGTCCTAACGAATATTCCATGACATCTATCGCTTCCCAATCACTTCCGGTGATTTCCAAAGACAACGTTTCGGCAATTCTTGACAAAGCGATGGACGCTGG
>CAYSQZ010000215.1:0-3098 GCA_964433035.1 uncultured Pirellulaceae bacterium
GCGACTGCTCGCCACGCTACCAAGGATGGCATTTTATTGGCAACCCGAAGCGTAATAGGAAATTTCACGGATCGCCGCAAGTTGTTACAGCGCTTATGGTAACCCGAAACGTCAGTGAGGAACGATCCTCGCTCACGCTTCGGGTTACGACAAAGCATGAATTTTCCTAGTAAGCGAGGAATAATGTAAGGCATCGAGGCTCCTCGCTGACGCGTCGGGTTACCATTTGCGCTTGTTGTTCCAAGCGTTTAAAAAAATCACAGCCTCGGAGCCAAAGGCGACTGCTCGCCACGCTGCCAAATCATCCTATCGGCTTGTCGTAAAGCCGATAGATTTTATTTGTAATCAACGGAACGGCGCCAGCAATCGCACGTATTGACTTCACGTTTTCTTCGTCGACCCAAGAAAGCTCCCACTCGTCAAAAGCTTGATGCTGTTCAGTGATCTTTTGAATCAACAGCATGGCGACTCCTTTTTTGCGGAAATTTTCGTCGACACCCAGTGCGATGACCCGCGCCCGCTGAGCTGACTTGATTAAACCTGGAAGCTGTAGCATCCGCAGCCAATCCCACTTGCCCCAAGTTCGCTTGAGAGCCCAATTAACATCGGGGATGCTGACAGCGTAGCCCACCAGCTGATCGTTCCAATAAGCTGTGTGGATCAAATCGTACCTGATGACGCGCCGTAAATTTTTGATCATGAATATCAGTTCATTCTCAGTCAGCGGGACAAAGCCCCAGCCCTGACTGCGAACGCTATTGCCGAGCACGTTGATGTCACGCAACACTGCTTCAAAATTTTCTGGACCTGTGGAACGAAAACTCAGCTCCGGGTACCGTTTGAGAATTCGAGCTTGGGTTTTCGCGATTCTTGACCACATTGGTTGGGAGTCTTCGTTGTCGGCGCTTAAAAATTTAAATGCGCGAAACGTTCTGGCGATTTCGAATCCGTTTTTGAGCAGTTGGGCTTCATATCGTTTGTGAGAATAGCCCATCATGATACAAGGAGGATCGTCGTTGCCTTCGACAACAACACCGAAATCGCTCTTCATTGATGGGTTGACCGGACCTCGCATCGTGTCACAGCCATTGTCGACTAGCCAGTCAGAGGCGGCAGAAATTAGAGCATCGACAACGGTTTGATCGTCTTCAGCTTCGAAACAACCGAAGAATCCGACTTGATCGGCGTGGTGATCGTTGTGCATCTGGTCCTTGATTGCGACGATGCGTCCGACCGGTGTTTGCCCTCGGTAACAAACAAACATCTCCCGAGTCGCATGTTCGAAGAACGGATGATCGGTTGGGCTCAGCTGTTTTCGTTCCATCGAGTTCAACGGAAACACAACATTTGGGTCGTTGCGGTAGAGCTTGCGACGCAAGGAAAAGAAATCGCGTTGATGGCGCGACGTTGTAACGACTTCAACAGAAAGCGGATTTGCCAACGTAGTTAACCCCTGGCTTTCAATTTTACGCGATCGTTCACAACTTGCCGCTTTTCCAATAAAAGTTGGGCAAGTTTTGCGTAGTGTTGTGAGTCATCGCACGTCACCGGCATAGCGTTTCAATGCGTCGAGCCGTTTTGTGACGGAGTTGCTGACGCATTTGACGATTCTGGTGTTGCCACCTTGGATAACGCCGCTTGGTTGACCTCGTGCAGGGGCAATACCTTCGAAACTTCCAGAATCGCGTTGACCAGTCGTTGCATGTCTTGGGGCGTATGAAGTGCACTGGCAGTCATGCGGATGATCGACGTTCCGTAGGGAACCGCGGGGTACATGACCGGATTAACGATGATTCCGTGTTCGTCCATCAGCATCCGCACGACCGAGAGTGCCATTGCACCGCGCGTGAAGATCGAAGTCACCGCACCTTGTGGATTTCCAATTTCGAAACCAGCGTCCCGCAGCCCGTTTCGTAGCACGTTGACATTTTCCCAAAGTTGTTGTCTTCGTTCGGGCATCGTTTGCATTAGCTCAAGCGTCTTGATTGTCGCCGCGGTTATGCAGCCGGGCAAGCCCTTGGTCAGTACGAATCCAGGCGAGACAAACTTGATAAAATCAAGCGCCTTGGCCGGGCCGCAGATATAGCCACCAAAGGTTCCGAATGATTTGGCGAACGTGCCGCCATGAATATCGATCTCGTCTTCAACACCAAAGTGCTCTGGCGTACCGCGTCCGTTGTCTCCCAAAACACCAGTGCCGTGAGCGTCATCGACAAACAGCTGTGCCTTATATTTATGCTTCAACTTTACCAGCTCGGGCAACGGTGCCAAATCGCCAGTCATTCCGTAAACGCCATCCACGGCAATCAGCTTGGGCTGCTCAAGCGGGCAGGCTTTGAGTTGGCTTTCCAAGTCGTCCAAGTCATTGTGCCCGAACCAGGAGGCTTCTCCTTTGCAGAGCTTTGCTCCATCGTGAAGACAACCGTGAGCGTACGCGTCGACGAAGACCCGCTCTTTACGACCGACCATGCAGGCGATCGTTCCAGTCATCGCACCGAGGCCAAGATTAAAAACGAGGCTGGCTTCGGTTTGACGAAACTTTGCCAGCTCTCTTTCGAGGTCGAGGTGAAGCTGAGTGTTACCTGTCAGCGGACGCGCACCGAGCGGAGTTCCAACTCCATTTTCGGCCGCAACTTTTCCTGAGATTGCCATTACCTCCGGATGGGTCGCAAGCCCAAGGTAGTCGTTGGTCGCGACCTGAAGATATTCTTTTCCGTCGATCTTAACGTGGGGCACGCAGTTGGTGACGGGGAACTTGCGGAAAAACACTTCTGGATCGAAGTGCTCGCCAGACATTTTTTTTACACGCTTCCAAAAATCATCACACTTATCAAAAATGTCTGCCATGAATTATCTTTACGCAAATGAGAACGTGTGAGTCGGCGGAATTGTCCGAGCTTTACAACCGAAATGAATCGGGGAAGGATGATTTGAAAGGTCTTACAAAGCGTCTGAGTCTATTTAGAACTGCTCGTTTTGGCAACGCCTTTCACTAAGCCTGAAGCGTAAACCAGCGGGTTTGAGCAGAATAACTTACTCTTGAGCCGGTTGGATCGCTTCTGGTTGGACTACAGGACAGGTGAGAATTCTATTGTCGG
>CAYSQZ010000215.1:3198-7891 GCA_964433035.1 uncultured Pirellulaceae bacterium
GCCGGTTGGATCGCTTCTGGTTGGACTACAGGACAGGTGAGAATTCTATTGTCGGCGGACCATCTTTAGTGGGTGCTCCAATTGGTCTTTGTCTGGGTCGCCACCAATCGAACCGTCAACATAATCCTCGTCGTCCGAATCTTCAGGTGACTTGAGCCGTTTACCCATCCGAAACAGAATGCCAGCGGGTCCGGCCAGAATCGCAGGAAGCAAAATTAGATCTCCCAGCAAAGCGGTCAACAGCATGATCAACAGCAGCAGAGCAAACTTTACCGTTGGCATAAAGACACCAAACAAAAGCGGAATCACTCCCAGCCCACAAATCAACGACGTATCGATCATCGCTTTAGCACAGTGGCCAAACGCGAACCGGATCGCCGCATAGCGCGACATTCCTTCGAGAGTGCCGCGTCGATACCAAGTCAAAAAATGCAGCGTATCGTCAACTGCGATTCCCAGGGCAACGCTGGCCGTCATGACCGAGCCGATCTCGATTGAGTAGCCTAGCCAACCCATCGCACCGAAAACGACCAGTGGCGGGAACACATTGGGAATCATCGCAATCAGTCCGGCTCGAATGCTCCTGAGGACAAACATGAAAATGAAGCTGATGATGACGAACGCGGTGCCGAAGCTCCACATCAAGTCATTGAGGATCTGGTGCTGCGCGATGTAGACCATTGGAATCCCGCCGGTCAGTTCGGCAGAGACACCATGTTGATCGTGGTGGTCAAGCTGGTTTCTAACGTTGTTGCCAACGGTCTCCAGGAAACCACCGTAATCAATTTCATTGAGCGCGGCGACTCGTAAGCTGATCCGCCAAAACGTTTCGTCGCCTGAGAGTTTGACGAGCTTGGAATCTTCAAACGTGCTACTCTTCTCGGGCGTGCCGTTGAACAACGCAGACCATTTTCGCTTCATCGTTTGACGCGTAAACTTGTCCGTGAAACGATTGCCTTGCGGCAATACAGGTTCGAACGTCGCAGCCGAGAGTGTTGCGTTGACCGCAGTGGTCTGCTTAATCGCTTGCTCAACTGCTTTGACCAGTTGCATCTGCTCCCATGGAGGAAGCTCGGTTTCGGGATTGAATCGCAAGACGACTTCCATCGGTACCAGCGGTCCGAGATTGTCTTCAAGCCATTGATAGTCGGAGATGATCTTGGTCCGACTGGCAAAGCGATTTTGGATTTTGACAGACGCCTTTAGTTGGAAAACACCCATCGTAAGAACCGTGACGCCAAGGAGGCAGGGAATGACTACCAGCCAGTGGTTACGACAGACCAGCATCAAAAGTTTGGATGTTGTTCGACTTACGCCGGTATGGCGTTCTCGCTTAGCCAGATTATTCTCGTCAGAAAATCGCTTGCTGATTCGCCCCCGCAACAGATAAAGCGATGCCGGTAAAACCAATAGGAGAACAACGATGCTGGCGAGGACGCCGAGTCCAGAATAGATTCCAAAAAGCTTGATCGGGACGACGGAACTGCACGCCAACGACATCAAGCCGATTGCGGTTGTGGTCGCCGAGAGCGCAATCGGCTGTGCTCCATCGATTAGGGCTTGGTCCGCCGAAAATAGCTCATGTCCGGTCGTTGATGCTTTGCGATAATAGTTGACAACGTGAACGCAGCCTGAAACACCCAGAATAAATGTGAGCGTCGGAAGCATGACCATTGTCAGGTTCATTTTACCACCGGTCCAAAACAGGACCGTCAGACTGACCGAAGCGCATAATCCCGCGAAAAAGATCACTAAAATGCTCAGTGGTAGATCGCGCATCCGAAACCAGGTCAGGAGAAAGATCAACGCCACCGAGGACCACAAAAATATGCCCAGCGATTTCTTGCTTTCGGTTTGGATCGTCGCTCCGTCAACCGTAGGGCCACCGAGGTGGAAATCTTCTGGTTTGATGTCAAATTCTTGCGCTAGTTCATAGACGCTCGCGATAATCTCCTTGCGATTATCAATGACAGCGATTTCCTCGTTAAATTTCGGAAGAGGATAGGCCACCAGGCAAGTCGTTTCTTTATCCGGGCCCAGCAGCAGTCCCTCGATGCGCTGCATTGCTTCTGATCTGCGAACACCGATCCCTTGAATCTCTTCAAGGATGTCCGGGCCGCAGATGACTCGGCTAAACATGTTTCGGCCGTCGTATTGGATAGATTCCAAAGCCGCCCTGAACTCCTGAACATCGGGATTGCCAATCTTGCAGTCCTCCCAGCTCATCACCACCATCTCGTCGATTCCAAAGCGGCTTACGAAATCATCGAAGATTTGAGCTTCTTCAAAGCCACTGGGCAGCCATTGCCGAAAATTGTTGGACTGAACTTTGAGCGACCGAAGCGAACCCAGGACGATCAAAGGAACAGCGAACAGGCTCACGCAGAGTATCACCGTGGCCCACTTGGCCAGAAACGACTTGCGGCCATCGGGGTACCGAGCTTCGAGAACCGGCTTGGGTTCTGGTGAGTCAGGCGTTTCGAGTTGATCACTCACACAATGTTCCGGCGAGAAAAGAATGAAAGCAGTTGGGATTAAATATAGCGAGCTCTATAGATTACTCTGGTGTAGTCCCTGAAGTTGTTGCCGTTGAATTAATGGACGGACTCTCTTCTGAATTCACAGACGAAGTACCCAAGATTGTAACGTTAAACTTGTTTTGGAAAATGTTGCTCTTGGACTTTGAGCCCAATCTAAATCATTCGTGCTGTCGTTGGGCGTCGTAAGCAGAACAAAATTTGTTGCTTGCGTTTCCCAGATCGCTTACCCAATCCACAAAACCAATCTATAAAAACAGCCACCAAACCAGTCCACAAAAAATGCCGCTTCAATAGAAGCAGCATTGGTGTTCAACTTGGCAAAACGCTTGATTGCTTACGCTTAGTAGTGATTGCTGGCTGGGCCAAAGTCCACGTCGCCGGCCATATGGAAGTGGTTATGATCCACGTAAAGAACTTCGACGGCTTCTTCGTCGACCAACGTGTGCGGAATTGGCCATCCTGAGATTTGACGCTCGGTGTAGTACACGGTGCATTTGTAGTGTGCGTGGTGGAGTTGAGCAGGTCCGATCAGTGGTATGACTCGGACAGGATCAATGTAGTCGGCGATCTTTTCTTTGACGATCGTAACGTTGTTACGCTGGACTTCGTTGATGAACGGGAATCCGCCTTGGACCGAGTGTGCTCGCTCGAGTGCCCACCAGACTTCATCGTCGCTGGGCGGATCCAAAGCAACCGCAGGACCACCTTCGGTCAACGGCCCCAGAATCGGAACGCGTGCATAACGCTCGTGGACGTGAAATTTATCTTCCTGTGTCTTCTGCCAATGAGGTGAGACAGGAATCGGAACGCTCAAGATTCCCAGTGACGGACCCGTCGCTTGAAAGCATCCGGAGCTAAAAACTGTCGTGGCTGCGACGAGCAACATCAAGGTGACAGTCATTCTTTTGGTTAACATGGAAAAATCCCTTTGCGGTGTTTTAGCACTCTCTGAGATTGGTATCGTGTTAAACCCTGCGGGACTTGCGGATAATTCCGACTATTCCAAAAAACAAAACGGAATCAGAAACTGCATTTTGACTGGTTTGCCAGGATTGCCGAGATCTCCGCTCAGCTTTGCGCTTTGTTGAAGTGAGTTCCTGCCAGCTAGCGGTAGCACAATAGGTTTTCATCATAAAAAAAGCCCACCCAGAAAAACTGGGGGGCTTTGTTTGACTAGCTTACTAATTCGCAATGCTTACTTGTCATGGAAATCAAGGTGCCAGAAACCATCATCCCACTCAAGCGAAACCTTACGCCATCCAAGCGGTACTTGCGGGTAAGGATAGAACGGTCCAATGTAAGGCCAAGCCGAAGCTGAGTGCTGCTTTGGATACGCAACGGCTCCATAGTTTGGAGAAGCTGCATAGCCAGGCCAAGCGTAGCCGGGTAGGTTTGGAGCTTCAGAGATTCCGGCAGAAGGACCATAGGACAATGGCTCTCCGCCACCACCAGCAGATGCAAACGGTAATGGCTCGCCAGAAATGGGGACGCCAGAAATGATTTGGCCACCGCCGTAATCACCTACGATGGTACCGTCAAAACCACCGTCAAAACCACCAAATTCGCCGAAAAACTCTTGCCTTGATGAAGCTTGTTGAAATGGCGATTGCGATGGAGCTTGTCGATAGCCCGGACCTTGTTGGTAGCTTGGAGCTTGAAAGGTAGACTGATCGTATGTAGACGATCGGTCATAGGACGGTGATTGATCATAAGACGGCGATCGATCATAAGACGGCGATCGATCGTGAGACGGTGATTCATCATAAGACGGTGATCGATACTGTGACTGCTCGTAGCCGGCACTGCGAAACGCTGACTGAACCGGTGCCTGTGTCGCTCTGGAGTCGATGTCGTCAACGACTTTGACTACGCCGAGATGACCAGCGGCTTGAGCCGTCTTAAGGATTGTCATTTCCTGTGCAGAGTTGGAAACATGTCCTTTGAACCATACGGTTCCCTGGTCGACACGCATGTCGACATTGAATCCGCGAAGGTTTCCTTGTTTTTGCTCGGCTTGCAGCCGGCCCTTAATGAAGTCAGCAATTTGCTGATCATCTGCCATTCCCATCACAGGAATTAGCGATGTAACCGCGGCAGCGATTCCAAGCATTAAACGTCGCATTTGATTCCCCTTGGTTCCAATCGTTGATCGC
>CAYSQZ010000216.1:0-7872 GCA_964433035.1 uncultured Pirellulaceae bacterium
ATTCATGGCACCGGTCAATTCATGGCACCGGTCAATTCAGACCTGGTAGACCACTAGTGCGTTGAGGCCAGCTTAAGTTCTTCAAGATAGGTCTTAAGCTCTTTCATTGGCCGTGAAATCGCCACGCGACCCGAGCGAACAAATTCGAGGATACCGAAGGGCTTAAGCTCGTCAAACAGCGCCGCCGTCTGTTCACGGCGGCCGGTCTTCTGGATCACGGTAAACTCAGGCTCAACGCTCAAGATTCGTGCGTGGTGCTTGTCCACAATCGCCAACGCCGGGCTGCCCTCGGTCATCGATTCAGCGGGGACTTTGTAAAGCGCGATCTCGCGATAGACGATGTCCGTCTCTCGATAGTAAAACGCTTTCTGAACGTCGACTTGCTTTTCAAGTGCCGCGCAGACCTTGACAACGCCCGCTTCGTCGAGGCTATCGACAACGATCGTGTACCGGTGGATACCGGGGACTTCACTTTCGGAAACCGTCAAACTCTCAATGTTGATCTTACGACGAGTGAAGCTCGAGGTGACGCGATGCAAAAGCCCAGCTTTGTTTTCGCTGAAAACGGCAATGGTAAAAGTTTCTATCATGATCGACGCGGTCTGTTTTGATGGTGGTGATTGATATTGATATTTCGAAGTGAGAATTCCGATTGAAATCTACTCAATAGAATCTCGAATGGGCCAGTTGGTTTAAGGCTCAAGCTTAATGTCAGCAACCGCGGCACCCGCAGGAACCATCGGGAACACGTTGTTCTCTTTGCCGACCATGACTTCGAGCAGATAAGCTCCATCGGTCTCCATCATTTCCTTCAGTGCACCGACAAGATCCTTTCGCTCGGAGATCTTGTTGTGCTTGATGCTGTAAGCTTCGGCGATCAACTGGAAATTGGGATTCACCATTTCCGTCGAAGCATAACGCTTGTCGAAGAATAGCTGCTGCCACTGGCGAACCATGCCAAGAAACTCATTGTTGAGCAGCAGGATTTTAACGTGGACATCGGTTTGGAGGATAACACCAAGCTCTTCGATCGTCATTTGAATGCCGCCATCACCAACGACGCAGATCACGTCACGTTCGGGGGCACCCAGCTTAGCACCGATCGCGGCCGGCAAGCCGAAACCCATCGTTCCCAGTCCGCCAGAGGTAATGTTGCTCTTGGTCTGGCGGAAATCGGCGTAGCGACAGGCAACCATTTGGTGCTGGCCAACGTCGGTAACGATGATCGCTTTTCCACCAGTGATTTTGTTGAGTTCTTTGATGGCCTCACCCATCGTCATTTCATCAGTGGTTGGATTGCACTCGGCATCGATGACTTTTTCAAATTCGATTTTGTCGCAGTCTTTAAACTCCTGTAGCCAAGCTTCATGCTTCTTTTCCTCAAGCATCGGTAGCAATTCGGCCATGGATTCTTTGCAGTCGCCATGAATTGCGATGTCGGTTTTGACGTTCTTGTCGATCTCGGCTCGGTCAATCTCAAGGTGGATGACTTTTGCTTGTGGCCCGAATTTTTCAAGATTGCCTGTCACGCGATCATCAAATCGCATCCCGATCGCAATCATAACGTCACACTGATTGATGTTAACGTTAGGGCCGTAGTTCCCGTGCATGCCGAGCATTCCAACATTCAGGGGATGGTCGGTGTCCATGGCCGAGAGTCCCATAATCGTCCAAGCCGCCGGGATGCCGGTTTTTTCGACAAGCGCTTTGAGCTCTGCTTCGGCTTCGGCGAGGATGACGCCCTGGCCGAAAAGGATGTATGGCTTCTTGGCACTGTTGATTAGCTCGGCAGCTTCTTTGAGTTTGGCTTGGTCGAGAATTGGCCGCGGAACGTAAGTCGAAATGCTGGTGCATCTTTCATAGGCGAAATCGAATTCGCCGAACTGAGCGTTCTTGGTAATATCGATGACAACCGGTCCAGGGCGACCGGCTTTGGCGACGTAGAAAGCCTTCGCAAAAACCCCAGGAATCTCAGCGGCGTCGGTAATTTGAAAGCCCCATTTGGAAACAGGAATCGATATGCCCATTACGTCGGTTTCCTGAAAAGCATCGGAGCCCAAAAGATGGGCCGGGACTTGACCGGTGATACAAACCATCGGCGTCGAGTCGATCATCGCGTCGGCGATACCGGTGATCAAGTTGGTTGCTCCGGGGCCCGAAGTCGCAAGGGCCACACCAACTCTGCCAGACGCTCGGGCGAATCCCTGAGCCATGTGCGTGGCTCCTTGTTCGTGCCGAACCAGCACGTGATGAATATCTTTTTGATATTTGTACAGCTCATCATACACCGGCATAATCGCTCCGCCGGGATAGCCGAACATCACATCGACTCCCTCCGCAATCAGGCAGCGCACGACGGCTTCGGCGCCGGTGATACGTTGGGTCGCTGTGTTTTTCTTGTCTGCTTTGGCTTGGGTAGATGTTGACATGGGATCATCAAAAAAGAGGTTTAATGGGAACTTCAATTATAGGAATTGAATGCCAAAGTTGAGCATATCAATTTTCTTTTCGGTCAAAAACTGACTGCGAAACAAGTTCAACTGGATTTTTATAGTTCGGCAATACAGCTTCCCTTATGTCTGATTAAGGGGGAGTTGGGCAGTCCAGTTCAATTTTGAAGGTCAGAAGCAAATTCAATCTGGTTCGGCATTTGTTTTTTCCAAAGAAAAATATAAACCGAATTCGCCAGAATCTCGGTACAGCAACCCCAGCAATCCCGAGTTCCAAAGTCATTTTTCACGGCTTAGGCGATTGCGATATTCATGTCCTGTGGGCGGAAGTTTCTAGAAGGCGAGCTCGATTGGAACTGAGTCTGGTTAGCGGACGAGTTTACGATTCCTGTTGCGCACCGCGGCAGGACTCGTAACCTCGTCCACTACGAAAATGTTGATCGATAGTTTTGAAGCACTTTCAGTGTCGAACAAGTTCTCGCAGCGTAGTTGAAATATCGAGCTCTTATAGCCGTCCAGGATCGACGGTGATTACCGCAAGGGTTGGAAAAACGGACTGCTTTGGGATATGCTGGAAGTATTAAAAAAGTTCATCATTTCTATGTTCACCGTTTCAATTTGCCCCCGGAGAAGCCAAATGCTTCGTTACGTTTTTGTCGCTTGTTTGACTTTGGTTTTTTCGGGCACACTGGTAGCTCAGGAAAAGGAAACGAAAGAGCCGACTCCGATTTTTGACGGCAAGACGCTTGACGGTTGGCACAATCCCTTCGAATGGGGTGAGACGAAAGTCGTCGATGGCGAGATTCACCTTATCGCGCAAAAGAAATTCTTTCTGATGTCGGACAAGGTATACGGTGATTACGAATTTGAGGCGCAAGTTCGGCTACCCGAGGGAAAGTCCAATTCTGGTTTCATGGCCCGGGGACAGGAAGAAAAGAACAGAGTTTTTGGGTATCAAGCGGAAGCTGATCCGACGGACCGAAAATGGTCAGGTGGGCTTTATGACGAGAAACGTCGAGGCTGGCTCAACCCGCTTGCTGATCAACCTGAAGTTCAAGACGCGTTCAAGAAAACCGATTGGAATAATTATCGAATTGTTTGTGAGGGTGATCATCTTCAATTTTTCGTCAACGGGCAAAAGACAACTGACTACCGTGATCCGATTGACGTAACCGGTATGGTTGGGCTTCAGCACCACGGCGAGAAGGATCAGCTTTACCGATTTCGCGATATCAAAATCGTCGACAACGGACGGCATGTCTGGAACACGATTTTTGACGGAACGAGTTTGGACGGTTGGAAAGCCAGCGGTGATGGGAAATGGGAGCTCGCCGATGGAGCGCTTCGTGGCACTGGCAGTTCTGACGACAAGGAAAACGGTCTGCTCTTTAGCGAGAACACTTACGGTGATTTTACTGCAAGGATTACATTTCGCTTGAAGGAAGGTAATAGCGGATTCTTCTTTCGAAGTCTTCCCAGTGATCACAAGTCAGGAGTCAAAGGCGTTCAGGCCGAGTTGGAGAATTCAGAGTTGATGGGTGGGCTCTATGAAACCCAAGGACGAAAGTGGCTGGCCAAACCATTGCACTATCTGAATTTGTTCCCCAAGGACCGACGAGGTGTGGTCAAGAAGAACCGGGAAAAAGCTTACAAAGCAGGTCAGTGGGCAACGATGGTCGTGTCGGCTCATGGCGATCGCATTGTGACGCACATCGGCAGTTCGCTGGCTTGTGATATCGTTGACGCTGAGTCTGCCAAGGAAGGGCACTTTGCATTTCAATTACACGCCGGTCACGACACGACGCTCGAAATCAAAAAGATCGAGCTTCTGGAAAAGGAAAAAAACGACTCGGCTGAAAAGGCCAAAGAAGAGAAATAGATGCACGACTCGGAGAGTCGTGCTAAACGTGGCACCCAATACTGGGCTTAATGACTGTTCAAGTATTCAATGAATGGTGAAATGTCCATAAAGTCGCAGGATCCATCTAGATTGCAGTCCGAATTTCCGAGTCGTAGACTGGCAAAGGCGACGGTGATAGCTTCGACAAAGCCTAGTTTATGGCCAGATCAAATTTTGACTCGGCGCTCTCAACATTGATCGCTGTGGTACTTTCGAAAATTGAATCGAAACCACCGTGCCGAACCGTTGACACCGGACCCTTCTTGAACGGCGGTTCGATTTCCAGCCCCGACTGGGCAACGATCTCACAGCAAAGTGTTTCCAGCTGCGCCAGATTAAGTCCAAACCGTTTGTTGAACTGGCCGTTGCTCATCTCGTCTTTTAACCGTTGATTTGATTCTCGAATCAATGGCATCTGAGAGATATCGACCGTGCCGCCGGCTGCTATGTCCTTGGTTGCTTCGTGCCATTTGCGGAAGAAGTCTTGCATGAAATGGTTGAGCTTACCGAGTCTGGAAAGCCGGCCCAGATTTCTCATGTACATTCTCTGATGGCACATCCGATCGTGCATGAAAATAAATCCAGTGATCGACCAATACACCATGTAGTCCCACAAAATCTTGGTCGGCATCACCGTTGGATTGCCAAACATTCGGTACTGGTCCTGGTACGCTGTCGCGGTACCGTAATAAAAGCGTTTGAAGATACGGTCATAGGAGAACGCGCGAATTCGAATTCCCCGTCCGGTTAAATCACGATGAATCAAGTCGGTCAAAAAAGTGTTCGCAAAACCGATAAAGTCGCTGCCGGGCGAGTAAAAGGGATCGTGAAAGAATCCGGCTTCACCTGTGATACCCCAACGCTGAGCCGAGAATACTTGATCGCACTCAACGGCATAGTGTTTGATCGCGCGGAAATCCTGCAGTTCATCAATGTGCTCCCGAACGGCTTGTGCGCATTGCGGTTCGTATTTGTCCAGCCAGGCTACCGCTTTGTCAAACGAATTAAAATCCGAGAGCGAATGGAACTCTTCCGCCGCCACGATCCCCATGCTTGTGGAACCGGAAGCCAACGGGATCAGCCACACCCAATACCCCTGCCCCATCAAGTGATTGGTGCTGTACCAACGCGCGGTTTTTCCTTCGTGTCCTTCGTGCCATTGGTTGTCGCTGGACCAGTCGTCGATCTTGATGTGTTTTTTGAAGCGAAACCAAGCCGCATTGCCAATGTGCGGCGATTCCTTTTTCATACCCAACTGGCGCTTGATAAACGCGCGGCGACCGCTGGCATCAACGATCCAACGAGATTGAATCGAAATTGATTCACGATTGACTTCAAATTCAACGGAATGTTGTTTACCTCGATCGCCCAGCTGGACCTTTTTGATTTTGGCCTGATCAATGAAGTCAATACCCTGCTCCAGACAGCGATCGGCCAGAAAGTTTTCAAAGCGACCGCGATCGAGTTGATAACTTGGGCACGGAGCGTATCGTTTACCGCCCAACTCCAACCGGTCTTCAATTCGCGTGTTGTCTCCAGCGGGAAAGAAAAACCGCAGGCCGAGTTTGGGCAACTGCTTCTCGAGAATGTGTTGCTTTAACCCAAGGACTTCTCCGAAATAATACGCCGCGACTTCGACGGTGGATTCACCGACTTTGAATGCCGCTTCAGGAACCGGGTGCTCTCGTTTTTCCAGAATCGTGATCGAAGCGTTGGGCAATTTTTGCCGGCATTGAAGCGCGAACGTCAGCCCTGCCAGACCGCCTCCGAGTACCGTGATGTCGCTGGTATGATTCATGAGTATTTCAAATATTCAAAAGTTCAAAAACGTGTTCCAAATGATGTTCCGTCTCCGCCCGAGCTGGAATGTCGATCGTTACTTGTGGTTGAGTCTGTTGGACTCGTTCGGTGATCTCATACATAAGTTCCCGAATCAAGTTGACGTTATCCTGAAAGCGAACCTTCAACGCTGCATCGTCGAGCGTCTCACGTAGCTCGGCATTGAGTCGGGTCATGATTTCAATTTGGCTCTGGTCAACAAAAACTCCGTTCGCGTTAACCGTCGGATCGGCTTCGTACCATTTTCGAAAGAAATCCTGCATCTTCAGGTTCATGTCCCGAATCTCTTCAACGCCCTTCGCCTGAGATTGAATAAAGCTGACGTCGGTAAGTTTGCCACGGAAGTACAACAGCGCGGGAAAGCCCCAATAGACGGCGTAGTCCCAAACGAACTTGAGTGCCATAATCCGGGGGTTACCGAAAAGCGGGTACTGGTCGCGGTAGGTGATCAGATTGTTCTGAAACAACGTCAGGAATACGCTCTGCAACGTCGGCGCCAGGTGTTCGATTGATCGGCCAGCGAGATCTTCCTCAATCAACTTGGCGACCATCGTGTTTCCGATCGCAATGAAGTCGCTACCGGGCGAGTAAAACGGATCCAATAACGCTGCCGCTTCACCAACTAATCCCCAGCGATCGGACGAAAAGACTTGCTTGGCACCGCGAGAAATTTTTCTGACAGCCAGGAAGTCTTGAACTTTGTCGACATGGGGATGAATGCTCTGTGCACACTCAGGCTCGTGCGTTTCCAACCACGCCATCGACTTATCAAAGCTGTTGATCTCACGAAGTGAATGAATCTCCGGGTCGGCCACGATTCCAATGCTGGTCGATCCGGTAGCCAACGGGATTAGCCAAACCCAATAGCCTTCGCCCATCAAGTGATTGGTGCTCAACCAGCGCCGTTGCACTTTGCCCATCAACGATTGCCAATTCGCATCGTCGCACCACTGGTCAATCTGGATTGATGCGTCGATCCGAAACCAGACGGCGTTGATGTCGTGATTCAGATCTTCTTCGAGATCCAGCTTGCGTTTGAGAAAACTCGCCCGGCCGCTGGCATCGACGACCCAGCGTGCTTGCAGCGAATGCTCGGAGCCATTTTGTGCGTAGGTCACGATGTGTTGGTCGGCTTGATTCTCAGCTTTGGAAGAAGCCAGCTCCACATTGCGAATTCGTGAGCCGGGAATGATGTTGGCGCCCATCTCAATCGCAGAGTCGGCCAAATAATTTTCCAGCCGGCCTCGATCAACCTGGTAACTGGGTGCGGAGAAGAAAGAGCTCCCGCCAACCTCGGTGCCTTCGGCCAATGACTGGTAAGCGTCTTTGAAGAAGAATCGCAAGCCGAACTTCGGCAATTGCTGGTCGGTCAAATGTTTCTTCAGTTGGAGTTCTTCGCCAAAATAATGGGCACCAATTTCGACTGTTGATTCGCCGACTTTATGAGTCGTTTCGGAAACTGGAAACTGGCGTTTCTCAATCACGGCAATTCGGGTCTCGGGGCGCATCATCAACAGTTGCCTGGTTAATGTCAAACCCGCCAAGCCCCCACCGAGGATCGCGACATCGTATTGATTGTTGTTTGATATCATTTTGGTTTGATTGATGTTGTGTTTTTTTGAAAGCAATGAATTAAGTTTGCTCGAAGCTGACACTCTGTTGGCAACCCGAAGCGTAAGCGAG
>CAYSQZ010000217.1:0-7864 GCA_964433035.1 uncultured Pirellulaceae bacterium
GCTCACGCTTCGGGTTACGATGTTGCGAGATAGGCTCTTAAACTGGGGCAAAGGTTGTAGCCGAATTCGCCAATTTAATTTTGGTGGACGGTTTGAATTGCTTTGCTAATTCTTTGATTGCGGCAAATTCTTCATTATCCCGGTGATCTCTTTGAGGTCTTCCTCACTTGGGATCGTAGTGGTTCCCTCAAGGCCAAAGCACTCGTTGACGCTTCGCGATTCAAACCCGTCGCCAAGGATTTCAAAGCAATCGGTCGTGATCATCGCCGGGTGTTCCACGCCGCAGGCATAGCACAGTTGCAGGATCTCTTTTCGCAGGGCCGTAATGTAGTTGGCAAACCTGGCTGCTTTATCAACCGGATCCAGGCCTCGCATCAGCCATTTGTTTTGGGTTGCCACCCCGGTAGGGCATTTTCCGGTTTGGCAGATCTGGGCTTGAATGCAACCAATGGCCATCATGGCCTCGCGGGCAACGCTGATCATGTCGCAACCCATCGCCATTGCCAGGAGAGCTTCTTCGGGGAAGCCAAGCTTTCCAGATCCCATGAACACAATTTTCTCATGCAATCCTGCCTTGGCAAATTTGCTATACACTCGTGAAAAACCAATTTTGAATGGCAACGAGACGTGATCTGAAAACGTCAGGGGTGCGGCTCCGGTCCCTCCTTCGCCGCCATCGATCGCAATGAAGTCTACGCCGCGCGTTCCCGATTGCATGAGCGACGAGAGCTCCTGCCAAAAATCCATTTCGCCAACAGCTGATTTAATTCCCGTGGGTAGTCCAGTCTTCTCGGCGATATTTTCAACGAAGTCCAGCAGCTCATCCGCATTGGAGAACTCGTAGTGGGAGTTGGGTGAAAGACAGCTCTTGCCGATTTGGATTCCTCGAATCGCCGCGATCTCGGCGGTGACTTTTTTGGCTGGCAACACTCCCCCACGTCCGGGCTTGGCCCCCTGGCTCAATTTGACTTCAATCGACTTTACGTTGTACTTATCGCACGTTTCCAAAAAACGTTTCTCGTCAAAATGACCGTTGGGGAGACGCGCGCCATAGTAACCAGTGCCAAGCTGCCACATCAGATCCCCGCCATGATCGTGGTGCGGGGCAACACCGCCTTCGCCAGTATTTTGAATGCAACCTGCCAGTTTGCAGCCGCGGTTGATCGCTTCAACCGCCGCTGCTGAGAGCGAACCGTAGCTCATCGCCGATACGTTGACGATGGACTCGGGCCGAAACGCATGTTTGCGTTCTCGGTGACCACCGAGAATCTTGGCGACAGGGATTCGATATTTGGGATCATATTGAGGATCGTCAGGCTGAGCATCATGAATCGGAAACGCCGCCTGTTTAATGATCAGGTAGCCAGGGGTTTGCTCGAGATCGTTGTCGGTTCCAAACCCAAAATAGTTGTTCTCTTTGTCAGCCGAACGATAGACCCAGTGTCTTTGGTCACGAGTGAAAGGTCGCTCTTCATCGTTGCCGGCCACGATGTATTGGCGAAGTTTTGGCCCCAGCTCTTCGAGGAAATGTCTTCCGTGACCAACCACCGGAAAATTGCGCAGAATCGGGTGGCGTTTTTGGAACAGGTCGTGAATCGCTAACGCCAAAATTAGTAGCAATACTATTCCCAATCCGATAAACCAACCCACACCAGCCTCCACGTTTTTTAGACAATTTCATTGGCGCGCCTGAACTTTGGCGTGCCCAGCTACACTAGCCCGGCTCGCAACGATTAGAAAATCTGACCAGGCAAGCGTCAGTATGTTACCAAATCACTGCTTACTTCTACACGCCGTGCCAGTCAATTAAATCGTTGCTGGTTTCCTGCCCTGATATGAAGTTGGTCTGACCTCCACCGGTTATTAAACTCGATTCAACAGGACGTTCTGGCCGGTTAACACTTGCTGACGGCTGGGCAACCCGACGCGTAAGCGAGGGCAAAGTCAGTTGCCGCTTCGCCCTCGCTCACGCGTCGGGTTACCAAATAGGATGAAAAATTTGCGGCCGCTGGCGATCCATGAATGCCCAACGGCAGCCCGCGGCGCGTCTTATCAAGACATCCTGGCGGGGCAGGATGTGCGTTGACGTTAAAGGGAATCTCTGGGCAACTGGTCCTGGCGGCGTTCTAATCATTTCGCCCAAAGGAAAATTGCTGGGCCGAATTCTATTGGGTAAGGCGACCGCCAACTGCACATTCGGTGGCGAGGGGCGACGTCATAATTCAGAGGGGTTACCGATAGAGGAATACTTCTCTGGAATCGGACGATTCTGCAATGCGCCGCAGGCTCGGGTTAAATGCACCGAGTTCCAAGCCGCGGTCTCGGTTCCTGCTTTGAATATTTCGTAAAGGGAAATGCCTTCCCAATCTTATTGGGAAGCGAATATCAACAAAGGCTTACGAGCCATCCAGTCAGAAACATACGGGCAGAATGAAATTTAACGTCTTTCACCAAAACTCACTCTAGAACTAACTCAACCTCGGGTTGGTCTTTAGTGACATCAATGAGAAGCGGTGTTGTTGCCAATCGAGTGTATTGGGCGGGAATAGGTCGGTTCTTCCTGCTTCGTTTTTCTTTGATTGAGACCGAAGGGTCCCCAGCCATGTAAGCCGCTCTGGCATCAGAGGATGCCTTGGCTTCGGTGATTTGTACTTTGTGTTGGCACACGGCAACACCCGGTTTTACTGATGACGAATTTAACTCACAGCGACCAGCATCATCGGTAGTGCCATTGGCAATGAAAGATGCGTCGAGTCCATCTATCTGAGGGACGAACCGAACACTAACGTTGTTCAATGGTTTTCCCTTTGCATTCAACACGACAACTGAAAGTGGAACTTGCTCAGGAATTTTTGATCCACTACAGCCGAAGTTGATCAGCATCAACAACGAAATCGCGACCAGTTTCATTGCTCGAAGACTATTGAACATCACCTAATCCTGTAATGGTACCGTCACTAAAAGTACTCAAGAATTCCAGAACCTCCAGGTCAGAAGCTCCGGTTTGAGACAAAAAGTGGGTCGAGCCGTCAGCTGCAGCGAAAACGGCACCACCGGGGTGACCACTGCTGAATGAATTCAATTTCAAGTCAGACTGGTTGTTGAATGAGCCAGTCGGCCCCATGCCCGCAGGAATTTGGTAATTGATTGGAGCATCCATTCCACACAGCAAATCTTGAGCCGACAGGGCGCTGTTCCAAGCCCAGCCACGTCGATTGGGGAAATCTTCCCACTCCGCATCAAGGGAAAAGCGTTCTCCGATAAGCAATGTATTGGAGGATCCATCAGTAATCTGTCCGAAACCGACCGAGCTGTTTTGATGTAGGATTCCATCGCCAGTCACGTCAGTTATGAAGTGGGTGATTCTACCCCCCACACCGAAATAGCTGTTGGGAGCAAAATGGAATGTGCTGAACCTGGCGAGCTCAGGTTCGACATCTGAAGGACACAAGTAAGAAGGGACAATTTGAGCGCCGATGCTATTCGGAGTATCAACGTTTCCACTGTCTTGCTCACGGACTTCGAGATTCAGTTGATCAAACAAATTACCTTGTTCAAGGAAAGGCATCGTCAAAATAAGCCAATTGGCAAAAATGTCTCCGGCTGGAGGTTGCTCGAAAGGCCGATCGTCAGGTTCAAATGTATTTGATGTAAAAAAACCTCCGTCACCCTGACTCGTAGAAAAAGGGCAATTCAACCCCGGAGGAAAAACACCGTTGGCACTCTCGTAATTGTGACATGCAAGCGCAAGTTGCCGCATGCTGTTGCTGCAAGAAATACGACGAGCCGCTTCCCGAACCTGCTGGACTGCAGGGAGCAGCATCCCAATGAGGATGCCAATAATTGCGATTACGACCAATAACTCGACCAGCGTAAATGCCGATCTTTTTGAATTTGTTGACATCGGTGTCTCACATTTTGAAGAAAAGAAACAATGGATATATGTGAATCGGCTTTTCTGAACCCGCTTACTAAATTGAAATTGATACTGCGGGTTGATCAGCTTTGAAGGTCAAGCGATCCTTGGATCAGACCGGATTATATGATATCGAGCAACTAACTTCCGCGAGAAGACAGTAAATATCTGGATATCAGATTTTAACACATAATTAATAGTGGGCAAAATAAAGCTCAAATAGAGTACAGAGGAACATGGGATGGCTGAGAATTAGCCCCGAAGTTTGATTTATGAGAGGCGAAAGGTGTCCCTAGATAGGCAAGTTTGCTAGTTCAGCCTACCTGAATTGACCAGTTTGGAGTTCAATTCAAGCTTTTTTGTCAGGGGCAAGCAGATTGCAATCGGTCAATTCAACTTTGAAAACACCAGTGTACTTTACCCAGCCAGATGGACAGTTCGTTTGGGCAATCTACGTCGATTTTGACATAGTCGCAGAGAGCTGCTGCCAAGGCAACTCAAAATTGAAATAGTTCATGGTGGCGCCACATTTGCATTCAAAAATCTCGCGTTGTTGGTCCGTCCAATCCCGCCACCGTTCAACTCGTTTCGCCAGTCTGGCATTAGATTCTGCATCGCCTTGGGCTGATTCAATCGCCGGAGAATTGTTAGTGTTTATAACATTTGAATGAACGAAGTCGACGCAAGGAGCCACGCCGGGAATTCCAATTTGATCCAGGACTTGCTTAAAAAGAACATTCGTTTTGCTTCGATCAAACAACTCGTGATGTGGAAAAGGAACAAAGTTGGATTTCTCAGCTCCCCACTGAACTGAATCTTGAGCATGTGACCAAGCGACACAGTGCTGTTCGAATTCGAATTGAGGGCCGATATGTGAATGTGTCATTCTCGACGCGACGACCTCGACACCATTTCGGTAGATGTTGGCGATGACCAATCGCGGGAACAATTGGGTGACGAAATCCAGATCCTCAACTCGTAAGGAAGAAAATGTTGAGATCGCAAGCGGGAAATCAGAAGCTGACTCCTGATCGTTTGATTCGGAAGGATTTGATTTGGGAAAAAGACTATGCAGCAGGAATCTGCGCATGTTGAGCGCCAGTTCTGCAGGCGTGATCGTAAGGTCAAGGCGGCGACCGGGTTTGTCCAGATTGACACGCAGCACCGCCGCAATATCTCCTACGATCGAACTCTCTTTCAGGTTCGAGTAGATCCTCGGGTGTGCCGCCAAGGCATGAGTCAGAACGGTGGTTCCGCTGCGGGCCTGACCAGTGACTAAAATCAGCGGCAAGTTTTCAAAGCGATGTTCCATCGGTCGTCATTGTTGAGGCTTCTGTTCGTTTCTTGAGTGATTCGAATTTCAACTAACTACGATTCCTCAGGCAATTCCGGTAACGCTTCGGCTGTCGGCAACGTCTCTTTCTTTTGATCGGGGAAGTTAGGATCGTGTTCCGTCGGCTCCGACGGTTTGGTTGGCTTGGGGAACTTGGGAATCGTTCCCACCGGCGGGACGGGTTCACCCGGTTTGACTGGTGGGTAAAAATTGTGATAACGACGAGAACAGCGGTCTTGAAATTCGTGTAGCGCTGATTTGCGATCGTCGTCGGAGTGGAAGGCAGCCTCAAGCGTTTGGTCCAGGAACTGTTGGGCCAGTTGGAACACAGGGTAGTCCTGCTTTAAATACCGCCCCACCATCTGGCGTTCGTCATCTGAAATCTCTGCGTCTTTTTTGGAAACGTTTGCCCGGACGTAAGAGAGATCTGAGAATACGGTCGGAAAAAGCCTTTCCATGCAAATGCAGGATTCGTCAAATCGTTCGATTGGGAACAAAAACGCGCGCTCCGTCGCCAGAGCATCCTGAATGACAGAAAGGTCATCAAATGATCGTCCGGCGTTGAGAAAGTAGATCTGACTATTGGTTTGAGGATGAACGTCCTGTGAAATCAACTCGGTCTCAGCAAAATCACGAAAGCTCATCCGTTGAGCAACACAGCTGACTTCTTCAAAATGACGGTGAAAGAAATACCGCGAGATAAAACGTTCGACTGGATCTCGAACGTAGCTCAGCGCGAACAATTGAGCATGCTCATGGTCCCAAGGCAGGTCCAGCGAAAACTTGTGATCGCTCAAGCAGCCCAGATGCGGATGGCAACGAACGATTTCGCCAACGTCGTCGCACGTGTACTGTTTTGTTTCCAGCAGCGACTTAGAGTTGTAGTAACGCTCGCCGAAGTTACGATTCATTAATTGCCGAATCGTCGACCCTCCGGCTTTGGGGACATGAACATGGACCCAGCACTGGCGAAGCAATTCATGCTGGTTACTGTTGGGCTGCTCGGCTTGTTGAGGTTCTGCAGAAGACATCTAAAGCTCGCAAAACGAAGTTGATTTTGGCTAACGTTTCAAGGTCTGTGGTTGACGAAATTTTCCTCCTTCGTCAGCTGGTAATCTTCCCATTGTTACCCAAGCTGGGCAATATCAATGATGCCTCGAGGTAGTCATTATTAGCTGGCGATTGCATCAGGTGCAGAAACCGATAAGAAGCCAATGGATTTCAATGGATTTCCAAGTACCCGCCGTTTTCAAGATTAAAAGGCGAAGAAACCTCATTTTGAGTTGAAGGTTTTTCGCGGCTTTAATACTGGATAAAATGAGGTGATGAAACGGTTTCTATAATTTCCTTGTAAGTAAGGAAGCGGAACAGGCAGTTACCTCGCCTCGCTTACGCGTCGGGTTTCCAATTGTCGTTTCCTTTTGTTCCTTGCTGATCAGTGGCTCGCTAAGTCTACTTTATTCTGATCTCTGGTTTCGCACCCGAAGTTTGGGCTTTTCCATCAGCACAGTCGTGCCCGGTTCAACACTACTGGTCAGCCACACGCTCGAGCCGATAATTGAACCTTCGCCCACGACGGTTTCACCGCCCAACACGGTCGCGTTAGCATAAATGATGACGTTGTCTTCGATCGTCGGGTGGCGCTTGGAATTGCGGATCAGTTGCCCCATTTCGTCTTTGGGGAAGCTTGTCGCGCCCAACGTTACGCCTTGATAGATCTTCACGTGCCGACCGATGATGCAAGTCTCACCGATGACCACGCCAGTTCCATGGTCGATGAAAAAGTGTTCACCAATCGTTGCGCCAGGATGAATGTCGACGCCCGTTTCGCCGTGAGCCCACTCGACCATCATGCGTGGTAAAAAAGGTACTTTTAGCAAGTGGAGTTCATGGGCCAGGCGATAAATCGTGACCGCTTGTAGACCCGGATAGCACAGCAAGACTTCGTCGTAGTTTTTGCACGCAGGATCGCCCAGGTAAGCGGCCTTTAGATCGGTCAACAGCTTTCTACGAATCTCGGGCAGTTGAGCGATATAATCGATGGCCAAAACTTCGCTTTGGGCTGCAATCAGTTCGGGGCTTTCGTACCCTCCCGACTTACTCGATGGCTCCGAGTCGCCGTTCTTTTTAGCAGCTTCCGGGCAGTCTTCATGGTCCATGTCCTCACAGGATTCATAATGACGCGCGATTGCGATTGCGATCTGCCGGGTCAATAGTTCGTGAGTCGTTTTTAGCTCCGATTCCAACTCACTGCGAACTCTGGCTGCCGAAGACTCGTTGGAGCGAAATCCGGGATAAACGATCGCTTTAAGCCGATTGATCAAACTAACGATCGAATCAAACTCTGGAATGGGAGCTGCATGCGCTGCCGCGAACTTCATCGATCCCACGATCTCGGCAGCGACATCAGTCAGGGTCTGAGTTTTTTGTTTTTGATTTGATTTAGTATCAGTCGTCATCACGGGGCTCAAAAACTACGTCTGATTTTACAAGCAAAGAGGATGTGTCAGTTTTGAAGTTGCCCGTCTAAATTCGCAAGCGAATTCTCCGACCCTCCCAGAGGGGGCTCTTCATCGTTTTTAGTGGGTCACATCCAATACATCAAAGCCACCCTC
>CAYSQZ010000218.1:0-7843 GCA_964433035.1 uncultured Pirellulaceae bacterium
CCTTGGGCTATTGATCTAACGCCGTTGGCGTAAAACTTTGGCTATATCTTTAGCCATCTTTCTTTAGATATCCCTACTCCTGATTTTGGTTCGGTGCTGCGCCCTGTCAGGCTAAGTATTTCACCCGTACTCACACCACCATATTGTGGTTATGTTCAAAACCGGACCTTGGTTTGAAATGGCGACCAGCACGGATTACATTGGGATTCAACAATGAAGTTAGGCTGGTTCGAACCGGCTCATTCAACTTCATTTTATTGACGACGCAACCTTGGCACTACCTTCAAAAATTGAAAACAAAACGATGAAAACAATTTCGTTTCTGACCAAAACAACTTTTGCCGTAATTGCACTTACCTGCTTCTTGGCTTTACACGCCAATGCACAAACCGTCACTGTCGTCGATGACGATTTCTCGGACGGCATTTCGAACAACGGCCCCATGCAAATCGGCTTCAACACAACCACCACAGGTTTCGGCCTTGACCTTAACCAAATGGGTGGCCCAATCGATTTTGCCTCTGGCGACAATGGCCGCACGATCCATGGGTTGTTTACTCCACAAACTCTTACAAACTTTGGCGACAGATTGGATGTCTCTTTTGACTTCACTACGCCAGACACGATTGCCTTCGATGGCGGCACCAATGGTGTAACCGGTTCCGGGACGGTAAGCACCAATGAAGATTTCAAATTCGGATTGTTCAGCACTGCTGGAACGGTTGGTTTAACTGATCCCAACACCGGGGTTCAAATCGACTTCACTCAAAACATTTTTTCAATCGAAGCTAGTCCAAACCCTGGCTTAAACGGTCTTGCAGGTTTCTTTGGCGAAATTGACAACATCAATGCCCCAGGAACCGACCTTGGTATTCGCACCCACAACGTTAACAGCGATCCTTCTGCAACTTCCCCATCCGGACGATTTCTCAGTACTAACACAGGATTTGCCTTAATTAGTGACGGCACCGATGACGTTACTGCGCTTTTACCCAACACAGATTATATTGGCTCGCTCGCAGTCGAGTTCTCTGATGACACTCTTACTTCATTCAACATCACTGTTGGAATAAGAGACGTTGCCGGTACATTTGCCGATTTCCACACCGATACAGTTTCAATCGCCGACGTTACGGGGACCCAGGTCGGCGTAAATACAACCACGTTCGACCTGATTGGCTTTAACGTGACATCTGGTGCGTTTGGCGGTACTGTAGGCCCAACGCCAGGAAGCAGTACAGTTGGTGAGGCAAACAACGGAATCGACATTTCGAGAGTTCAAGTCCAATTCACCGCAGCTGTTCCCGAACCAAGCTCATTCGTACTTTTGACAATGTCTGGTTTGGGACTTTGTTTCCGACGTCGCCGACTCGGCCACTAGCTGGCAGTTTCAGCTTGAAGAGCCCCAGGAAGTTCCTGGTTCAAAGTCGCGAAAACTGGTTCCTAGACCGAGCAGATCGTCACGCCTTGCTTGAGCGAAGCGAGCTTGTCATCGCGTTTGGGAATAAACTCCTTTCCGATATATCCCGTGTACCCTGTTTCGAGAATCGCCTTGACGATTGCAGGGGTAATAGAGCTCTTGAGTTTCGTCGATCTCCGCTCGACCTGATACTCCACCAGTGCATCGGTATAACGGTGATATGGCGGGGTTTCAGGGTTTCGCATTGTAGAAACCGGGCTCGATTTTTATACTCTGCTTTTCCAGTTTCCAGAGCCGCGGAACCAGAGTCCAGTCATGCCCAAGAGCCAAAATTTTAAGAAGCCGTTGTTCGCGGGGATCGATGTAGGCGGCACCAACATCAAAATTGGATTCGTAGACGATCTAGGGGAGATTGTCGCCAAGACAAAGTTCCCGACTCAACCGGCCAAGTCGCCGGAGGTTGCGATCGAGCAAACGAAACTCGGCTTGGATAAATTGCTGGAGACTACCCAATTCGATTGGTCCGACGTTGCCGCGGCTGGATTGGGAACGCCCGGCCCGATGGACATTTCGCAGGGCACGATTTTGACTCCGGTTAACCTGCCCGGCTGGCACAACTTTCCGATTTGCGATCAACTTTCAAAAGCGCTCGAAAAACCAGTCACCTTTAGCAACGATGCAAATGCAGCTGGCTTTGGCGAGTACTGGGTTGGCGGCGGCCAGGAATACGACAGCATGGTCTTGCTTACACTTGGAACCGGTGTTGGCGGCGGAATTATCATCGATGACCTTTCGATTGAGGGAGCCAATAGTCACGGGGCTGAAGTCGGCCATATCGTTATCGATACTGGTCCGGATGCTCGCATGTGTGGTTGCGGTCAACGCGGTCACCTTGAAGCCTACGCCAGCGCAACGGCCCTCGTGCAACGGACGATCGAAGCCATGGGTGAGCCTGAGACTGGCAAGCAAACTTTGTTGCGTCAACGAATCGGCGAAGCATCACCGCTTTCGGCGTTGATGGTTTCGGAAGCGGCGACCGAGGGCGACGAGTTTGCAATCTCGATGGTTCGTGAAACCGCGCGTTATCTCGGTCGCGGCATCGACCTTCTGGCTCACATCATTGACCCGGCGGCATTTATCCTGGGCGGGGCAATGAATTTTGGCGGATCATCAACCGTGCTTGGCAAACAATTCCTCAGCGACGTAAAAAATGAAGTAACCAAGCGGGTATTTCCTGTGCTGGGTCAAAAGCTGGTTGTTGATTTTGCAAAGCTTGGTTCTGAAGCCGGTTTGGTTGGCGCAGCCGGTCTTGCTCGTGCCAATTACCAAAAACTCTAAGCCCAGTTGCCCGTGGCTGAGTTTACGTTCAGCTTCTTTATTTCCTCAGCCTTTTCAATCTGCAGTTGTACTTCATGGCGAAGATCAAAACCGAGAACATTCGAAACTTTTGCATCATCGCACATATCGATCATGGTAAAAGCACGCTGGCCGACCGCATGCTCGAGTTTACGGGCACCGTTGAAAAGCGCCAAATGCAGGAACAAGTTCTGGACGACATGGAGCTTGAACGGCAACGCGGCATCACCATCAAAGCCCGCGCCGTTGCGATGAGAATTAAACATAAGGGGCAGGAGTACGAGCTGAACCTGATTGATACCCCTGGTCACGTCGACTTCCAGTATGAAGTTTCACGATCATTGATGTGCTGCGAAGGGGCATTACTGCTGGCCGATGCATTTCAAGGCGTCGAGGCCCAGACCGTGGCTACTGGATACGCGGCTTTGGAACACGATCTCAACATCATCCCGGTAATCAACAAGATCGATCTGCAGTACCAGCGAGCCGATGAGGTCGCGCGTGAAATGGAGCAAACGCTGGGAATCGAAATTGATGATGTTGTCCGCGTGAGCGCAAAATCAGGAATCAATATCGACCTCTTGATTGACAGTATCGTCGAGAAGATTGAACCTCCCAGTGGCGATCCTGATGCGCTGCTTCAGGCGATGGTGTTTGATTCTCACTATGACGAATTTCGCGGCGCGATCACGTACGTTCGAGTGATGAATGGAACGGTAAAAAAGGGCGATAAGGTCCAGTTCGTGTTGGCCGGAACAGAACACGAAGTCATTGAGATCGGACAATTCACCCCCAAGCAAACCGCGTGTGATCAGTTGTCGGTGGGACAGGTAGGTTATCTGGTCTGCAACATCAAATCACTCAACCAGGTCAACATCGGCGATACGATCTCGGTGGCCGGTAAAGTCCACGCCGAAGCGCTACCAGGATACCAGGAACCTAACCGAATGGTTTATTGTGGCCTGTACCCGTCCGATGGTCAGGACTTTACTGAACTCCGCGACGCACTTGCGAAGCTGACGATCAACGATCCAAGTTTTGAATTTACGCCGGAGTCAAGCGAAGCACTTGGTTTTGGTTTTCGTTGTGGCTTTCTGGGAATGCTTCACATGGAAGTCGTCCAGCAACGGCTGGAACAGGAAGCCGACGTCGACTTGGTGCAAACCGCTCCCAACGTGACTTATAAAATTATCACCAAACGAGGTGAGGAGCTGGAAATCCACCGTCCCCAGGAGGTACCTGACCCGGGCGACATCGCTGAGTTTTTGCAGCCTATTGTCCGTGTCAACCTGATTCAACCCGAGGAGTACGTCGGTGCGGTGATGAAGTTGTGTGCCGAACGCCGCGGGATTCTGCAAAGCACCGAATACTTGTCTGCCACGCGAATGATGCTGACCTACGATCTACCATTGGCAGAAGTCATCTACGACATGCACGACCGGCTTAAGAGCTCAACACGTGGCTACGGCACGATGGACTACGAGCTGACTGGTTACTTTCCTGCCGACCTTGTTCGGATGGACATCATGGTAAACGGGAAAAAAGTCGACGCGTTGAGTGTCATCTGCCACCGGGCCGATGCGGACCGACGCGGTCGAGCAGTCGCCAAAACCCTCAAAGAAGAAATTAGCAGACACATGTTTGAGATCGCTGTTCAGGCAGCGATTGGTTCTCGTATCATCGCTCGAGAGACTGTTAAAGCACTTCGCAAAAACGTGACGGCCAAGTGTTATGGAGGCGATATTTCGAGAAAGCGAAAACTCTGGGCCAAGCAAAAAGCCGGTAAGAAGCGAATGAAGTCGATTGGTAACGTCGACATTCCGCAAAAAGCGTTTATGGCGATTCTGAACACCGGCGACGAAAAAAAGAAATAGCGTTGAGGAGATTTGCAAGCGGCCAGCCATTCTTCGCAGCGATGAAGACCTATGCTACGATGCTCTTTGGAAGGATCGACGGTAAGCTGAACGAACCATACCAGCTGCAGACCACAACGACTCGGCTTGGTCCTGCTGAGTAATCTATTTGGTTATTTTTTTAGGGGTTAGGAAACGAAGTGACTTTGCTATCCGGATTTGAGCACATAGTACGTGAAAAAGAAACTCTGGCGTCGTTTACTCGCCTTAAGATCGGTGGAACGGCCGAGTACTTTGCCGAGCCAACAACGCGCGATGAGTTGGTTGGCTTGGTCAAGCGGTTCTCTGATCAAGACTTGCCAATCCGACTTATTGGCAGTGGCAGCAATCTTTTAATCAGCGACAACGGTGTACCTGGACTTGTGATTCACCTTGCTGCTCCGGAATTCAGCCACATCAACGTCAGTGAAAATAGAATCAACGCAGGTGGCGGAGCCAAACTAAACCACTTTGTGGCAACGGCGGTTCGAGAAGGCTTCGCGGGGCCCGAGCGACTCGTCGGGCTTCCTGGCACCGTTGGTGGTGCGCTCCACAATAATACCAACGCCCACGGTGTCGACATTGGAAGCTGGGTCGAGTCGGCAGAAGTCCTGACTCGTGCCGGTGAAATCAAGAAACACGACAAGGACTCGATGTCGTTTTCTTACATGCAAAGCAGTCTCAATGAACTGGTCATCCTGAGCGCAGATTTCATGTTCGAATCCGAGACTTCTGAGGCACTCACCAAAGCCATGCAGAAACTTTGGATTGTGCGCCGGGCCAGCCAGCCTGCCACCGAACTCAATGCCGCGTACATGTTCAAGGATCATGGCGGTAATCTTGCCAGCGAACTGATCGAAGACGCTGGCCTGAAGGGTACACGGATTGGCGGGATTGAGATCTGCGATTCGGACCCCAATTTTTTCACGGCTGATCCAGGTTCTTCAAGCGAAGACGTTTTGAAAATGATCGAGCTGGTAAAGAAAGAAGTCGCCCAGCGGCTGGACGTAACATTGGAACCGGCCATTCAAATCTGGTAGCTGAAAGCGTCAATCGTCGTAAAGTTCCCGCTTTGGTCGCTTTTTTGCCGCCGCACAAACTACCGAGCCTCTGTTACCCGAATTTCAAAAAACTCGCAGGCGTCAACCTTGCAAGTTTTGAGCTTCGGGCCAAAGTCCACTCGGTAAAATCTCGATTTTAGTTAAGAGCATCCCTAAACATCTCAATCCCAAGCGTAGCTAGGTATTGGGATAAGCTCTAAGTCGCCCGCTTTTGTATCTCACCGCGGGCGTAACTTGAATCGAGGAAAAGATGGCACGACGTAAAGATGACATTCTGGATCGGTTGCTTGATGGATTTTCGCTTCGCGGAATCGCCTTGCACCCAGCAACGTTATTCGTGATTGCAACCATGATCATGATCGGTGGAGCAATTTTTCTCTGGGAACGACACCAGGCAAAGATCGTTAATCTGGAAGAGTTTCGCCTGACCGAAGACAAGATTCAACTGACAACGCCACCAATTTGGTCCAGCGACAACTTGAAGCAAATGGTTATCTCCGGAATTTCAAATCCCGGGGTCAATGTGTCGCATCCAGTAAATTCACGGACTGGTTCGGCTTCGATTCTCGATACTGAATTGGTTGACCGAACAGCCAACGTGATGAAGAAAGTTGGCTATGTGGAAAGAGTCAAGAGCGTACATAAATCCAAATCCGGGCTGGAAATCGACGTCGTCTATCGGGAGCCAATCGCTCTGGTGGAGTTGAGCCAATACACGTTTCCCTATGAGTGGCCCAAGAAATATCTTGGCAAAGACATCTTGTTGCCGGTTGACCGGTTCGGCGTGGTGATGCCTGAGTCGCTTGGGACCGGCTTGGAGTTGCCGAGAATCCTGGTTGTCTATCCAGTTGCTTCGCCCGATCAGTTTGAAAAACTTGTTACCTGGGACAACTGGCCCGATGAGCGGATCATTGATGCAGCCGCGATTAGCGCCCTGTTCGAAAATTCGGCCAACGCGATCGGACTGGCCAGGGTTATGACGCCACGAAAGCCGGATCAACAAGGAGTCTCGCAGATCTCATATGAGCTTTGGCCAGATTCGGGTGCGCAAGTCGTCTGGGGCAACGCCCCGGGCAAAGAATTGCAGGGCGAAGCCGACGCTGAGGCCAAACTTCGCGCTCTGGAAGACTTTGTGTTACAGTACGGGGCTCTGAACCAGCAAAGCGGCAAACGTGTCGACGTTCGAACCGGAGTCGTTGTGCTGGCAAAAGACGCCAAGACCGCTGCTACGGCAGAGGACGTTTTTAAGAAGATCAAGTAGCCAGCCCGCCGTCAATCCGTCAATTGAACAGAGGCTTGTCTATTAACGGTATCTTGGCAGTTCGGTAAATAGAAACATTGGAGAACCAGAGAACCATCGGCTCTGAATTTTTTTACCAATCCAGCTGCGTACAACTTTCTTCACTGGCTTTAGCGGCTTTCTCCATGGGACTTCTAGCGAAGTCCGAGACAGGTCTTAAAATACCCTCTGCCGTGATCACTTTTTCTGTTTTGCTTTCTGTTTTGCTTTCTGTTTTGCTTTCTGTTTTGCCTAACTGCTTTTTCCGCTTGAAGACCGCAAACGTTCGACTTAAATACCCCGATGGAATTCATTGAAATAATTGGATACGCGATCGGATTCTTCATCGGCCTGATAATGGGATTGATAGGGGGAGGCGGTTCGCTTCTATTGCCCACGATGGTCTACTTGTTTGACAAAGAGTCAACCTTGGCCACGGCTTATACACTGGTATTGGTTGGCGTCACCGCTTTGATTGGCGTGATACCTCGAATCAAACAAAAGTTGGTCGATTTCCCAACCGCCATTACGCTTGGCATTCCAATATTGCTGGGCACATTACTGGTGCGCGGCTGGATTACTCACTTGATCCCCGATTTTGAGCTTGGCACTGACGGCGAGGCTACTCAAATCCCTTACGTCATGTTTTCTGTGTTCGAATTGGAAGTTACCAAGCAAAAACTAACCCTGCTGGTTTTTGCCGTTGTTCTTGTGATTTCGTTTACATCGATGATTGGTTTGATCGGTCGCAACATGAAAGCTCGTCCAGACTTTCGACAGGAGAATCCTCGGGCCTACTACACGACGTTGATTTGCGCGGGTTTTTTTATCGGCG
>CAYSQZ010000219.1:0-7800 GCA_964433035.1 uncultured Pirellulaceae bacterium
CGTGGCATTTTTATGATGGTGGGTTCTTCGAAGTTAACGAATTCGCGAACTTGGTAATTGGTGCGATCTTCGACCAACAAAAAAGCCGTTGCAAACACAGTGCTCAAGGTTCAGCTATGCCATCAAACTCGCGCTTCCACTTGAAGTAATCGAGCGCTTCCTGGGCGGCGCTGCGAACATCGGGCTCCGGGTCTTCCAGCAAACCCTCGATCTTTTTGATGGTCGCCGGATCATTGATCCCCAGCTCCGTCAAGGCAACGACCGCCATTTCGCGCGTTTCAGCACTGGTCGAATCAATGCTGCGTGACACCGCCGGAACAAAAGGAGCGGCTTCACCTTCCAGCTTTCCGACAAGCTCAAGGACTTCGGGGGCGCGAAGCGGGTCTTTGAGCAGTTCCTCAACCACCGCCAACGCCTCGTCAGGTTTGCCAGTAATTCGATAAATCGCGAAAGCGGAATGACTCCGAACGAGCGTGGAACGATGAGCCAGCCCTTTTCGCACGACCGGCAAATGCTTCTTGGCTTCGTCGCCCAACATCGTTAGGGCAACCAAATATCGTTCATGTACTGTCGGAGGCGCTGGTCGGCCTCCGTCGCCCTCTAGCTTTTTCACTAACCGGTCAACGACGTCTTTCTCCTGTAGCTCAGCACCCAACGAGGCCAGGCAAATCGCTGAAAGCCCTCGAACCGATGGTGTCCCATTGTCAAACAACTCAAGCAATTTTGGTTCCGCCTTGCTCGCCTTGGGGCCATACTTTGCCAGCACCCGGCAAGCCATACAACGGACGTTAAAATCTTTGTCAGACAAACTAGCAATCACTTCATCCAGCAATTCAACATTCGCGTCACCAATTCCCTTGAGAGCAAACAGGGCCCCGCGACGCTCGACCCTGTCGCCGTTTTTGAGCAGCTGCCGAAATTCGGGAATGTAGATCTTGCTTGCAGCGCCGATTGATTGCGCCGCCGAACACGCCATCAGGGACGCCCTTTTCGACTTCTTGTCAAACAACGGCCTGAGCATCTCAACACCTGACTCACCAATTTCGCTGAGCGACTTGGCGGCCGCGGCAGAGATACGTTGATCGAAATTCACCGACAGCCCAGCTAATTCCGGTACGATCGAATCCAGCGACATCGGACGCCGAGCAAGTTCACGGATCGCCTGAATACGATTGTCGCTTTGCGGATCTTTGACCAACTCGATCAACTCATGGGCCGGCATATTGACCAACTCTTGCGCAAACATTGATCGCGGAGCAAACAACTGGAAAGCCCACAAGAAAAACAGAAACGCAAAAATTGAAACCACCGTAGAATAAGACGCCATGCAAACACCTTCGGTATCTTCGGAGACGAAGCAAAGAGCTTTCGACGTCGACTCGCCATGCTCATGCCAGTTTTAAAAATCATTATCCAATTGTAGAGTCGAAAACTCTCGGACAACACCGGAAGACTTAAATGGACAGCAGTGGTAACCGCAGCGTAAGCAAGGAAGCGGAACATGCGGTTTCCTCGCTTACGTGTCGGGTTTCCAATTGCCGCCTCCCATTGCGAACGCAACGGGCTACTCTTGCCATTTTAAAGCCAACGTCAGCTGATAACTTCGACGTTTCGACAAATCAATTTCAAACGCTATTCTTCTCGACTACAATCTCGCTTACCATTGATTCTGCTTAAAGCTAACACTGGATCGGTTGAGCCAACTAATATGAGACAAAACTACGAATTTAGGACGATCGTTGGTGGCTTGATCTGGATTGGCTTGATCGTGGCCGCGATAATGTTCGCCGGAAAGTGGATTGGCCGTGCCCCGGACGCGACGGCTCAGCTGGCAAACTACGTTGCCAAAAAGCGCATGACGATCGAAGTCGACTTGCCAGAGCAAAGTCTGATCCGAATCGGCGATCCGATTTATCTTTCTCAAAGCGATCGAGTTTCAGCGATCGGCTACGTGTCGCAGATCGACTCAGAGCAAAACATCAATCGAAAACTGGCTTACGCCAAACACCTCTACCTCACGTTTTACGGGAGCACACCTGAACTGCGGGAAGGTGATTTTCTCAAATACCACCGAGCGGAGGATTCTGCTGCTTGGGTACTAAAGACGATGTTTCCACCCGAGAAGCGGGAGGAGCTTGGCAGAGTGATTTTGGAATCGTACCGCAAGAACCAAGCCCAAATCGTGGATGCACTTCGTCCGGTCGTGGAGGCCTCACTCAAGGATGCGTCAAGCGTTATTCGGGAGGACTTAAAAACCGCGTTTGTTAAACGTGAAGACAAGATCCGTGAAATTGGCGAGCGATATCAAGATGAGTTGATCCAAGAGGAAATCGTCCCGCTCATCCAGGAGCAAATCTGGCCAATCGTTTCTGAAGAAAGCCGTCCGTTGGCCAATCAAGTTGGTCAGGAAATCTGGAGCGAGGTGTCGATGTTTCGATTTGGCTGGCGTCTAATTTATGACAAGACCCCGCTTCCAGAGAAAAAATTGACGGAGAAAGAGTTCAAGCGATTCGTTGACCAAAAGGCTTTGCCGATTATGGAATCGCACATCGAGGACTTTGTCGAACTGCAAAAAGTACTCTTAACCAAGATCGCGGCTAACGACGAAGTCAAGGCCACGGTGTCCGAGAGCTTCAAGACGATTGTGGCCGACGAAGAAGTACAGGGGCTGCTGAGCGAAGTGTTCCGGGAAGTCTTCGTGAATAACGAAAAACTTCAAGGAGTTTTGGAAGCGAGGTGGAATCAGCCAGAAGCCCAACTGGCATTGCAGCTGACCAATCAGAAACTGGATCCGACGATCACCGAGATTGGGTATACGCTTTTCGGATCACCAGACACAGAAATCACGCCTGAGTTTGCCCGTGTGCTTCGACATCGAATTTTGCACAAGGAAAGTCGCTGGCTCACGTTGCATCAAACCAAAGTCGAAAACGCTCCGACATTGAAACCACCAGCAACCCTGCCCGTTGTGTACGCCACCGAGCAGGAAGACGTCCCCTACGCCCCGGCGAGGGATACCAAGTGAAAGAATCAAATTTGGTTGAAGGCACGGAAATCTCCTCGGGAATTTCTTTACGCAATATCTTTGTCAAAGCGGGTGATCAAGAACTGCTTCGCGGGACCAATGCCGAGTTTAACTCTGGAGAAATCACATTGATTGTCGGTCCCAGCGGTGTTGGCAAGTCGATTTTACTACGGATGATGGCGGGGCTGATTGGACCAGCGAGTGAAGGTATTCGCTGGCGTGGTAAAGTTTTAATTGACGGTAAAAGAGCGAAAAGCGGAAAAGCAGGCGTTGTTTTTCAGCAGTTCGCATTGTTTGACGAGCTTTCGCCGGTCGCAAACATGGAATTCGCTCGCGCTAGCGGTCGTGAGCAAGCCAGCCCAGTTCCCTCCAAAGAGCTGTTGGCCCAACTCCGAGTTCCGGGCAACGTGCCTACGTCGCGGTTAAGCGGCGGGCAACGTCAACGGTTGGCAATCGCGCGCACGTTGGCCTACAACCCGACCGCGATTCTTTACGATGAACCGACTTCTGGACTTGACCCGCTGACAGGCCGACAAGTTGCCGACTTGATTCGCGAGACTCACGACCAGTTTAAAAAAACGTCTGTGATCGTGACTCACGATTATCACTCGCTGATGCCGATCGCTGACCGGATCTATCTGCTTGACCCCGACCAGGGCCAATTGGTCGAGGTTCCAAAATCAAAATGGGAGACGATCCCGGACAGGCTCGCTCCAATGGCGTCGGCTTCGGTGAAGCAGCACGAGGAGGTGACGCCTAAATCGGCCGCCGAGCGAATCAAGGACTGGATTGGAAATCTGTTTATCAGTACGACCAATTCGTTAATCGCCTTGATAACGGGACTGCTGAGTCTGATTCCGCTGTGGCGCAATCCAACGTGGGGCATGAGATTTTTTGCTCATTATGCGCGGCTTGTGTTTGGTCCGACCGCATTTGTTTATCTGATGGCCTCGGGGTTGATCTCCGGTTTTGTGACGACTTACTTCACGTTCAAATTTCTTCCTTTTGCCGAATATTCTGAGCCGCTACTAGTGGAAGACCTGTTAACAGCACTTGGTTTTGCGATGTATCGGATCTTTGTCCCCGTGTTGTCTTGCGTGCTTATCGCTGCTCGCTGCGGCGCGGCAGTAACATCGGATGTCGGCGGTCGCCAGTACGGAAACCAGATCGATGCGATGAAGACTTTTGGTGCTCGACCACAGGCTTACTTGCTGACCCCGATTATGTGGTCGTTTGTGATCGGGACACCGCTGCTGAGCTATGCCGCTTTTTATGTCGCCAAGTTTACCAGCTTGGTAACATTCGTATTGGCGGATCCTCGCCGAGGCCCAGACTTCTGGCACCAAAATTTCCACCGAGGCTTGGAGCAGATCGGGGAGTTTTCGTACCAAGGCTTCCATTGGCTGATCGCAAAACTGCTTTGCTGCGGGGTGGGAATTGCGATCATCTCTTACTACCAGGGGCGTAAGCCAAAGTACTCCACGACCGATGTTAGCCGAAGCGTAACGGCAACGATTTTGTGGGCGACGTTGTTCGCTCTGGCCGTCCATTTCGTCTTTGCAATGTTCGAATACGAAGGCGTCGCGCCCGGCTCGAAGTAGAGACTCAATCTAGCAGTCTGTCAAAACTCAAATAAAAAGTGTGCCCTGTTTTTATTTAGACTTGCGCAAGGTAGCCTTCCTTCACGCTCCAAGTCGGTCCGAATTTTTCGCGAGCGGTTGATTTCGCAACGCGTTTTAGGGAAACTGGGGAGTATCTAACAAGAAATTCACGGATCTACGGTCAACTCGAATAGTTGATCCACTGAGAGTAAAGCCCGATGGACATTACGACCCATTTTTCGTTCTGGATAATCGCGTGGTGCTGGATGGGGCTCGCGTTTGTCACCGCCGCAAGTGCGGTTCTTGGGGCGCGAAGGGATTGGACAAGAAGAGTCAATCAGAAGGGGAACAAAAATGAAACCCACTCACTGTTAATTCGCTCACCAAGCTGAAGCATTGGTTATCATTGAGACGCTGTGACAGAAAACCAAACTAGGGTAGAATATTGGAATTGGTTCAAAGCGTTTATCGCTTTTTAGTTATGTTCAACAGAGATTGAAATGAAACAGTTTTTAATTTTGGGAATCATTGCTGGATTTTTGGTTTCCCTGGGCTGTGATCAACCATCCCAGATCCCAGACAAAGCCAAGGCTCCATCAACTCCGGCTCCATCAACTCCGGTTGCTACCGCATCGGGTGGTCCGCCGATTGGAGAAATTGCTCCAGAAATTGTAGGCGTCGATCTTGACGGCGTTGAGTTTAAGCTTAGCGACTACCGGGGCCAAGTCATCATGCTTGACTTCTACGGTGACTGGTGACCACCATGCCGTGCGATGTACGATCACGAGCGGTCGCTCGTAAATGAAATGAAGACGGCTGGCAAACCCTTTGCGTTAATCGGTGTAAATGTGGGTGACTCGCTGGAAGACATTAAGCAGGCAACTGCCGAAAAAAATCTTAACTGGCGTTCTTTCTTTTGTGGTGACGATAAGGCCATTCCCAAGCTGTACGATATCAAGGGATATCCAACGGTAATTTTTATTGACGCTGAAGGAATGGTCCGAGGAAAAAGTCACGGCCCCAACGATGCGCTGATCCACCAGTTGCTGGACGAAATTTAATGAAGCGTTGGCCGTGATTCCAACATCAATGGCCTGCGTAAATTAAATTTCGACCTTAAAACAACTCGTCGAGGAGCAGCATTGCCTTATCTGCTGCTTTGAAACTTTATTGATCTTATGCCCAACGCCACCCGCGCTCGATTTCGAGTGCGGGTGGCTTTTTTTGTCGCGCCAGTCCTGCCGTGGATCCATTTTTTGATCGGTCAATATGAAATTTTTTCTCAAAGCAAAGGCACTACTCCCGGTTCGTTTGCACAAGAAGAAGGCTCACGCCTCTCATCGGAAAACGCTGGATGGTTGGACGGCAGCGCGCGATCAAGGAGAAATGACTGAGGCAACTTTTCTGTAAATCATCCAACGATTTTTGTCTGAACCATTGCCAGCCAATCTTCGCCTTGAAACGCCGAATCGCTCGTTTCCTGTTGTACGGTGATCGCACGTCTCAATTCTGTATCTCTAAATCGGTAACCGCACGGGCTTTGCACGCCGATAGGATCAATTTCAGTGCAAACAATCGGCACATTGGTTACGACCCAACCTGTTTAGGCTGGCATACTGCAACTAGGACCGCTGCAGAAAGAGATCAAAACAGGCAGAACCTACACTTACACACCCAAACTTTTACGTCACGTCGCGATGACTTAAAGCAAACAATTTTTGCTTTTGGATCGTCTGTCCAAAAACGTACAACTTTCCTGGAACTCGTTATGCCATTACCACCCATCAATACTTCGGGATTGCGTGAAGAACAGCCCACGGTTAATTTCCCGCTGTTCTGTTTAAACGATGACCTTGCTCTGAAGGTTGCAAGCCTGATGGAGAACACTGCGGACTGGATCTACTTCAAAGACCTTAATTCGCGGTTCACGCTCGTTAGTGCTTCACTGATTCAGCAACTGACGGGCACTCGCAAGGCGTCGGTTTTGGGGAAAACGGATTCGGATTTTTTCGAGGACGAGTGTGCCGAAAAAATTTATGAAGACGACAGGAAAGTCCTCAATAGCGGTGAGGCAATTCACGGAAAAGTCGAGCTTGTCGTCTTTAATGACGAAAGCCGCTGGATGTCGACTTCCAAAATGCCCCTCAGAGACGATACGGGAAACATCGTCGGATTGATGGGTATCAGCCGAGACATCACCAACGAAAAGCAGGTTGAGCAGGAGCTAAAAGAAGTCCATCAGGCTATGGTCGAGACATCTCGCCAAGCAGGGATGGCGGAAGTCGCCACCAGTGTGATTCATAATGTTGGAAACGTGCTTAACAGCATCAACGTGTCGACGACGATGGCCGACGAAATCGCCAAAGAAATGAAGTTCGACAAACTGGACAAAGTCACTGAATTGCTTCGAAGCAATTTGGAATCCCCTGATTTTTTTGCTGAAGGTGGCAAAGGACGTCTGGTGCCTGAATATCTCAAAGGCGTAACCGAGTCCTTAAAAAAGGATAACCAGACCCTCCTACAGGAGTTGGCCTCCACACGGAAACATCTCGAACATGTTTGCAACGTCATCTCCCGGCAACAGCAGTTCGCATGCAACCTTCAGTGCGTCGAATCCGTTGAACTATCGGAGCTGGTCGAAGACGCACTGAGATTAAGCGGAGACTCGCTGAAGCGATACGGCATCGATCTGATCCGCGACTACGAGCCGGGACTCCTTATCGAAGTCGACAAGCGTCGTGTGCTTCAAATCGTCGTTAACCTCCTCCGAAATGCCAAGCACGCTTGTGTCGAATCGGGTAAGGAAAAACGTGAAATTCGCCTTACCGTCGGATCCAATGGAAAGTCAGACGTAGTCATCAAGGTTCAGGATAACGGCATTGGGATCGCGTCTGAGAATCTCGTCAAGCTATTCAGTCATGGCTTTACGACCCGAAAACACGGACACGGTTTCGGGCTTCACAGCGGCGCCAATTCGGCCAAGCAAATGAACGGCTCGCTGACTTGCCATAGCGATGGAATTGGCACAGGCGCGACTTTCGCTTTGACTTTGCCACGCATGACCTCTGCTTGATATGCATCAAGCCGCTGGTTTGTTCGCCCAACCTGAACCAATGGCCTTTTTCCCTCGTCGTAAACTCGCGGCTCAGTTTTATAAAACGCGGTCTGATACAC
>CAYSQZ010000220.1:0-7762 GCA_964433035.1 uncultured Pirellulaceae bacterium
TCGCTTGCGAATTGGACGGGGAGGGTTTTAAGAATCTTGGTAGTTCAATTTGATTGAAACAATCGTGCCCTCCCCGACCTGCGCCATCATGAATGATGGCGAGTTCGACCCTTCCAGAAACGTCTTTGGGTTGAACCATAGACTGAAGAACCTCGAATGCTAACCGCTCGCTCGCTCCAACAGCGATAAAGCGATAATTTTCATGGAGCCAAAGGCGACTACCCGCTTAGCAGAACGATAAATCCGCTGATATCAAGAAAGTCGAAAACTCCGTCGCCGTTGGTGTCCCCTGAAACGTCGGCATCAAGATTGAAACTCGCTTGGTAAGCCGCTGGATCTGAGAGCGCCACGATAAATGGACTGATGTCCAAGAAGTCAATGACTCCATCACCATTCATATCACCGACTAAAACATCGGAGACAGTAGAAAGTCTGGCAATGCCAAGTGCATCCTCACCTTGGCCAGCGTAGATAAGGTAAAGCGTGCCATCAGCGTCTTCGAAAATACCTGGATCACGCAACTGGTTGACGTTTTCAGGAGCCGCTCCTGCTTCAGACGGCAAGGCTTCAAACTGCCCCCCCTCCCAACCAGAAGTTGCTTCAAGGAGAACCTCGCCAGGATAGGAAAACTGCCAGTCTTCCCAGTCGTCAACTCCCAAATCAATGGTGGAAAACAACACACGCTCGGGGTTAACGCTGCCTTGGGGGTTAGCGCCGCGTTCGGTGTAGAAGACTTGCAATTCATCGCCAACCACGCGAACGGCTGTGTGGCGAACCCTCAAATCGCTTCGATCAATTCCAAGGTCGGAAATAGGATCCTGTAAAACCCGGTTGGGATGCTGCTCCCAAAGTGAAGGAATTGTTGTCATGCTCGAATAATAGTCAGCAGTTGGCTCCCAAGGGTTGTCAGGATCACGTGCTCGCCTGGGAAATCCGGAATTATCGAGGCTATAGAGTTCCCCCCCGTGGCTGAAGACTCGGAAGTAAGAAGACCCCAAACGGACAGGCCGAATGTTATCTAAGAACTCGAGACCGTCGCCGGAAGTCGAAACCCATGTATTCTGTGAGCCAACTTGATGTCCGTTGTAAAGAGTCCTAGAGCCACTGTGGAAATACATAATGATTTGTTGGGTCTCATTGTCGATATGGACATCAGGTGAGGCGAGGTGATTCTCTTCGATCTCGATCCCCATACCAACGTTGATCGTCATATTGCCGTTGTCCAGGACACCACGATCTCCAACGAGCACATCGCTACCTGTTTGGTATAGAGTCCATGGCCCGACCACGTCGGTTGCCCAAGCCATGCGAATGTAGTCTCCAGCATGGTGCGCGAAATACAGATAGTACACAGCCGAAGGGTCAGCTCGTTCAGAGGGCAGAATCCAATCAGGAATTCGGATCAGCGAAGGGCCATTGATATTTGCCCCCTCATCTTCCTCACCAACAGCCGCGAACATCGCTTGGTCAATAATTGGCTGGCCGTTGTTGAGCCGAGTCACTACGAAGCCAGAGTCGCTCTGCCCAAAAGTGGGAGCGATTGGAAACAAAAGCAAAAAACCAACCAGTGCCAATAGTCCATTTCGACTCAGATAGCTTCTCATGATGATAAGGCCCTTACGAAAATGTGATCGGTGGGAGTGAAAGTAGGCTTTGCCAAGACGAAAGAAAACTATCAACTGTATCGACGCAGCGAACCCTCAGATTGGAGTAGTTCTTGGTGAGACCCCAAAAAATCTCGGATGAAGATTTCTGGTTCAACTACACTTCCTCTGAACTTTAATTGTATCAAAAACAAACCTCCCACTACAGACATTCCGGAAGCTCTGCTGGTTATTTAAATAGCTGCGATCCGCTGAGTTGGTTGGTTCACAAAAAAATTCACAAATTCGATGTTGTTGGAGGTCGTTTTAACCGCGCTACACTAAGATAAAACCTGATCGGACTCAAATAGACACCAAAAACTAGACACCAAAAACCCTCCTCGGATTGGGCTGGGCTTTCAACCAATCCATTACCCGGAGTTTTTTTTAACCGTTTGATGACTGCAAAAGGTGATTTAAATTTACACGAAATGACTCCCTTCGAGTGGACGATGACGAGCAGGGTTTCGAAGTCGCCCATGGAGTTTATTGTCATGCTGCAGTGCTTCGGAAGCGTCGACTGCGCGAAGTTCAACCAAGCGCTGTTGCTTGAAATTAAACGGCATCCTCTGTTGCGAGCCAATGCGGAAATCGGCCCTAACCATCGCCAGAGTTTTTGGCGAATTTCAAGTGAATCTGCCCCACAAATTAATTGGTTTGAAACCGAGTATTCTCCGGAGCAGGGATTCCCTGCGGGCTTTGAACCGATCGATCTGAGAAATGAAATTGGACTACGCTTTTACGGCTGGCGCTGCAAAAGCGATTTAGGTTCCAGCGTTGTCATGAAATTCGTCTTTCACCATGCTTGCTGCGATGGCAAAGCGGGGCTCGATTTTGCTGAGCAGACGTTGATCAAATACGGATCGTTGTGTGCGGGCTGCGATGAAGGCACTGATGCTAAGATTGCAATCGAACATTCCCGAGACACAATTTCGGACCGAAACACTCGGGCGGGCCGCAAGCTCAATGTCGCAAATCGCCTTTTTCGTTCAATCGTGGTTCGTCCCAAACGAGTAATAAAATTTTTATTTCAACGTCCGGTTCTGCTCAATTGCCAAGCCGTAGACTGCAGCAAAGTTGATTTGGAAAAGCTATACGATTCTCCTCCCCTTCAATGCACGTTCACATTTGATGAGCGGACCACCAAATCGCTGGGTGAGTTTTCAAAGTCTCGCAACTCAACCACTAACCTTGTTTTGGCTCGGGAACTATTTCATACGCTCAACGAGCGTGAGGACGACGCCGGCGATTCTGGCGTTTCCGAGGGTAGCAGCCGAAGGGGGCGATTTCGATTAATGATTCCGTATTCGCTTCGAGAAGATCGACGGCATCAAGTCCAAGTCGCCAATTGCGTCTCCATCGTTTATCTTGAAGCGACCCAACGAAGCATTGCTCAAGATAGTTTGAGCGATCCAGTTTTGTTGAACGATCTGGGAAGACAGATGTTCTACATCCGACGTTGGCAGCTTCAGTATTCCTGGATCGAGTCGATTGAGTCCTACGCCAGGTTTTGGCCGCTATTGAAACTACTCAAAAAGCGAAAACCTTCTGAAGATGGCCAACAAAGCGGCTTGACGATCGCAACGGCGGCCATGACCAATTTGGGTCGTGCCTTTAAAAACCAGCGGTGGGCTGACAACGGTGGAAAAATCAAAGTCGCGTCCCTCGAAGTCGAGACGGTACACGTAGCGGTCCCTTGCACCGAAAAGTTAAACACCAATTTTTCTGTGAATTTTTATCGCGACCGACTGACCCTGGATATCATTTACTTGCCGTCGTTGGTTTCGCGAGAGGCCGCACAGTCGATTCTTGACACGTGGACGCAGAGAATTTCCAGGCTGGTTGAATTAGAATAAGCAAACACCCAACCAGTTTTGGCGGCCGATGTGACAATTGCCTCGATCAACAACTATGAAAAAGATTTTCACAATCGCCGTGCGAGAGTATCGAGCTATGGTTGGCACCAAAGCTTTTTTGCTTTCAATCATAATGATGCCGGTTTTTGTAATTGGCAGTTTGCTTGCCTTGGAGGTGATGAACAATGCGACTGGTGTCAAACAGCGTCGGATCGCGGTCATTGACCACACCAGGCAATTGATCAAGCCAATCCAAGTTGCCGCCGCTGAGAAAAATCGGCTTGTCGAAAAAACGGAACTGGCTGGCGACTTGGCCGAAGATAAGCGATCACCAAGCGTCGATCCTCAACCGGGAATGCTGGGCGCCAATCGTGACAAATACGAAATTGAGTTCGTGGATCCCACCGGCGTTGATGAGCAAACCCTGGCCAACTTGTCTGATCGCGTACGTGAGCAACAGCTGTATGCTTTTGTGGAGATTCCTGCCGGGGCGTTGAGCGGCAATGCACCTGTGGATCAAGACCAAGACGAGATGGCAAATGGCGGGGCAAATGGAGGGAATCGGATTCGTTTCTTTGCGATGGACTCCAGCTTTTCCGAAGCCCGTCTCTGGCTCCAACAAGTCGTCAACAATGAAGTTCGTACCAATCGATTGATCGAAGCCGACATTGATCCCCAGCAGGTTTTGGCCGCCAGCGAGCCCGTGCCGGTCCTGGGAATGGCTTTGGTGGAGCGAGCCAAGGATGGGACACTCAAAACGATTCAGCAAACCGATCCCATGGCCGCAATCTTTTTACCAATGGGTGTTATGTTGATGATGTTCATGGTCGTATTTATGGCTTCCCAGCCAATGCTTGAAAGCGTGCTCGAAGAGAAGTCGCAACGAATTGCTGAAGTTTTGCTGGGAAGCTGTAGTCCATTTGAGCTGATGAGTGGCAAGCTACTTGGGACAGTGGCCGGTTCGCTGACAATTTTTGCAATCTATTTTGCCGGAGCGTTTGTCATTGCAGCCAGCGGAGGACAACTCGGCCAGATACCCTTTAAATTGATCCCCTACTTTATCGTGTTCCAAGTGGTTGCGGTTCTTTTCTACGCGTCAATTTTTCTGGCAATTGGAGCTTCGGTTTCGCAGATCAAAGAAGCCCAGGTTTTTCTGGTGCCAGTTTGGATGTTAATGACGAGCCCAATGTTTGTTTGGCTGTTTATCGTTCGTGATCCGCTGGGACCATTTGCAACCTATTTTTCGTTGTTTCCGCCGGTCACTCCGACTTCAATGATGTTGCGAATGGCGACTGGACAAGCAATTCCTTTTTGGCAACCGATCCTTGGTCTTCTGCTTACCATCGGGGCGACTTTCTGCATCGTTACAATCGCTGGCCGGATTTTTCGCGTAGGAATTCTCTGGCAAGGCAAGACTCCCAAGCTCAGAGAGATTTTGAAGTGGGCAGTGACTGGGTAAAAAGATTGTCCGCGAGAAAAATCACAGGGCTGTATCCTGGTTCATTGGTCCTGTTCGCTTTCGCTCTGTTCGTTTTCGCTCTGTTCGCTCTGACGGGCGATCCACTCAATCGTTAGCCCCGCGCCCTCTTTGGCGGTCAGTGTTGGACGAAGGTAGCGGACTTCCTTTCTTTGTCCCGGAATCCGAAAACGATCCCCCTTTTGCAAAATGGGTTTGGTATCAGACATCGAACCAAACTCGTATGTGCCCGCGGCCTGACAAGGAAACCAATGCCCCTCACCTGATTGATCTTCCAAATAGAACTCTGGGTAAGTGTGACCGGGAACCCAAACTGCACGAGCTGGAATCCCACTGGCACGGCAAATCGCGATGAACGTTGCGGAGAGCTCCTCACAGTCGCCCAAACCGGAGTCCAGAGCGGTCAGGCAGCTGCGATTTTCAACGTCAAACTTGTACTCGATGTTTTCGCGAACCCATTTGTAGAACGTTTCGACTTGATCCCAAGCGTTCAACTTGTCGTCGTGAAGTTCCTTGGCGATTACTTTGATCCGTTTGTGGTTGCTTTCAATGAACGGGCTCGGCTTCAAAAACACTTTTAATTTCGTCGGAATTTTTTTGGCGATCTTAAATTGGCTAATATCTTTAGGAGCTGAAATGTATCGCTTTTGGACTTTGAATCGAATCAATCCGCTTGCCGAATCACCTGCGCTCATTCGATTGACCGAATAAGTAAACTGCCGAGCATATTTCGTTATGTCTTTTTCAACAAAGCGTCCGACGTTGGGGGTCTTGTCTTCTGCGATAACTTCGAGCTGCTGCTCAGGCCATTCTCTGGGGATCGGTACGGAAACGGAAATCTGTTTTCCTTTGCCAGTCGAGTTTACTTTGACGCCGAACTCCCAAACGCTCTCAATGGGTTCGCTGAGCTGAATGCCAGTCTGGGCCGTTAAGTCATTATCGGATTGGCTCGATTGAGTCGGCTCCTGACCCCAAGCCAAACATGAGCAAAGCCACAGAAGTGCTACAGAGAATGTGACGAGCTTGGTTATGTCTTTCACGAGATGATATTCCTTAGCGGCCAGCTTATTGCTCGTCAGGTTACTATTGGTCGTTAATTAGCTCGCGAAAGAAACCGACCCGAGGTTTTGCCGAAGGACCGTCGCCGTTGCAAGTCACGAATTCAGCCACGTATTTTTGTCGCTGCTCTTTCTCGGGAACGCGAATACTGTCTCCCTTTTGCATGATAATCCTGGGTTCAGCGACCGAACCGAACTCTCGAATTCCCCCGGGACTGCAGGGAATCCAATGGGCTTTTTTCTCTGAATCGACGAGCATAAATTCGGCGCGTTGCGTGCCTTCAACCCATACCATGCGGGCCGGAATTTTGTTGGCTCGGCACATCGCCACAAACAAGCCAACTTTGTCTTCGTTACAACCCTTGCGATTTCGAAACACATTGACCACATCGCCGGGGGCTTGTGTCGTCTCATCGATTTCGTCGCGAACCCAATCGAAAATCGCTTCGACTTCCGCCCATGCCGACGCTTTGCCCTCGACCAACTCCTTGACCTGATTGCGAAGCTTGGCATTCCTAAAGTTGATATGCGGTCCGACTCCGGTGTAAGGTTTGCCGTCGCGGTGACTCGTCTTGGGTTTGAGTAAAGCCGAAGGTTTCGGCGGCGCGTTGACCTGGTTGGTTGTCACAGCACAGGTGACTGAAACGGTAACCTGCTCTCGAGGGGCAAGCCGTGGCATTTTTACGACCAGTTGGTGAACTCCACCATCGATCGTTCGGAAGTCATCCAAAACACGGCTTTGAGAATCAACAACGACATCGTCAAACGTTACTGTCTGCTCTGGCCAATCGGTGGGAACCGGAAGCGTGATGAGCACATTGAGAGCCGGTTTAGCTCCGCCAATAATTTTTGTACCGACCTTCCACTTCGACTGGACAGGATTGGAAAACGTGACCTTGTTTCCTTCACCTTCAGTGTCGCTCTGCGCTATTCCTGTCGATGGGCAAGAAACAGCCATGCAGCAAAGCAATAGAGAAAACAATATGGCTTTTGCGGTTCGTGTTTTAAGGACGTTTACCATTAATCGAACTCTTGGCGTTCGTTTTTACTAGAAGCGCTGTCTACCGAAAATATCCAAACAGCTACTCAAACTGAGTCGTTTTACAATATAACCCTCCTGCTTGCCGAAGGTCGGACTCGACGCGGCCGCGGTTACAAGCAGACCACATCAACCCTCCCCGATCAAAGCCGATTTTATCGTCTTTTCTCGACCCTCCCAATCTTGGGAGGGTGACTTTGTTTCTAGGCCTTACGGTTGGAATAGCTGTACTTCTTCTCAGAAAAACGAAGTTGCAGAAACTAACCGACGAGCGAAGAAAGCTAACCGACAAGCGAATATCTATACCTTCTATTCTAAGTCGGTTTTCTCTCAGCTGCGGCTTTAGCCTTGCTGAATCTTACGATGACAGCACCGACATTACCCACAATAATCCAGTAAAAACGCAAAAAAGCGGCAGGAAAAGTCCCACCGCTTTTGAGGAGAAGACTTGCGCTGAGTTCAGGATTTACTCAGGCAAGCTGTCAGTTTTTCACTTTTAGAAACTAGGGCCCATCGGAATCTCTCCGTAGCCAGCTTCGATTGGCTGAGTTTGAATCGCGCCGTCTGGAATTCCCAAGTTGCCCTGATCAAAAATCGGATCGATCAAATTGGAGGAGTTATCGGGTGTCGCAATCGTTGGCGTGCCGTAGACCGGTGGGTTATCGAAGCTTGTCGGTGCGCCGTAGTTG
>CAYSQZ010000221.1:0-7758 GCA_964433035.1 uncultured Pirellulaceae bacterium
CAAGAACCCTGGGCTGTTGATTAAACCCCGTTGGGGTTTGGGAAATTTATGATCCGCGCTGTTTGACGGTGACGGATTAGTTTCGAGACGGCCGCTAGTAAAAGACCTCCCGGGAAGGAAAGATCCGCACCGTATTGAGGGCCCAAAACGGATGACTGGCATTAACACCGAGCTTGCCTGCCCCCCGTAAAAGAGCCCATGCTGGCTCTGGCGTATTGAGGGTTCAACTTGGCGATTCGGATTGTGAATCTGTGTCGCCTGCCATCAAGCCCAAAAATAGCATTAGCTGCGATGTCTTCTCGAGTTCGTTTCGGTCGCTGCGATGGCTTGGGTTAGTTTCCTGAGCTAGATCAACCAGGGCGTCCAATGCACGATCTACTCTCTGGTTATTTTTCGAAACAGGCTTCAAAGATGGGATTTTGGGATTTGTCATGGTGATGCTTTGAGGCTGTTCAAGAATTGTCAGGATTGGGAAACCGGGGCTTGGCCTTTAGTTTTGCCAGTGTTTTGAAGCCGGTACTTACGTATATCTAAGAAGCTTGTCGTTTTAACACAGCACGGTTGGGGCTACTTGCTTCTTATTCCTTTTTTGCTTTGCATGAGAACGTAGCTCTTGGTAGCAAAGCGCCTTCCAAGCAACTTGCTAAAGTTTGCCGGTCTGAATCCCGATTCCACAATTAGAGAGCGGGTTGTATGGGATGTAAGCAAAATACGCTTAAATTTTGATGGAGAGTTGGCCAGAGGTTCTAGTTAGACCACAAAGTCCATCCAAATTACCCAACCACTTGACCCTAAAATCTCGATTGGATATCGTTTAAACCAGTTGGAAGGAACCGGCACCAGTCAAAAAGACTCAGTCGTGGTTCTTCGACCAAAAATATGGCGTCGTGGCCAAGTGGCTAAGGCAGCGGATTGCAAATCCGCCATCGCGGGTTCGACTCCCGCCGACGCCTCTCTTTTCCTTCGGGAACAGGGCAGTTTTCAGAAATGGAGACTGTCCTTTTTCATGCGCGGCACCCAAACAAAACGACACCGTTGGAGCCGACCGCATGAGGGCTCCGATGACGCAGATCGCGGTAAGTAGGGGCAACGATCCGGCGGCTAGCGCCTAGCCGCTCACAGGTTCTCGCGACCGTTATTGGGCTTTGGCCTTCAGCTTGGCGAACCGTTCCCGCATCACCCTTAGTTGTTCAGTAGAGGCTGGATCAGCGGCAAGATCGTTCTCTTCTTTCGGGTCATCTTTCAGGTTAAACAACTGCTCCCGGTCGAATTCAGGCCAGTAAAAATACTTCCAGTCTTTGCGAACCAGCGCCTCCGAAGCGGGGATGAAATCGGTCCTTAAGAGCATGGGATGTTCATAAAAGAATTCATCTCGCCAATCCGGTTTCTCATCGGCAAGGTACAACGGACTTACATCCCGACCTTGCATCGTTTTGGGCAACTCCATGCCGACGGCAGAAAGAATCGTCGGGGCCAGATCGACGTTCAATGTAAAGTCGTCGTTGGTTTTGCCGCGAGTCTCTTCTTTCATTCGAGGGTCTCTGATGATCAATGGAACCCGAATGCTCTCTTGGTGCGGATACCACTTGTCTGCCAGTCCATGTTCGGCATGGTAATAGCCGTTGTCAGTCGTGAAAATTACCAACGTGTTATCTGCAAGCCCCTGCTTTTTGAGTTCTTCCAAGATCACGCCGCAGGTGGAATCGACTTCCGATGCCAAGCGATAATAATTCTTCATCATCGTTTGGAACTTCTCGGGCGTGTCGAAACGCCAGTGCCAACGGTTGCGACCTTCGTTCTTTTCGTTGCCCACGAAATCGGGTAGACGTTCAAACGATTCCTGAGTTGCATTTGACGGAACAGGGATCTCGACGTCCTTGTATAGTTCCATGCTTTCCGGTTGAGGCAAAAACTGCAACGGACTACTGTCTTCAGCGTGCGTCGCAAAAAATGCGACCGTTAAGCAGAATGGTTTGTCATCGGGACGGGATTTCAAGAACTCCATTGCGTCGTTCTGGTTCTTTTGCGTGACGTGAGTCCTGGATCCGTCAGAATTTTTAATCCAGTGTCTGCCATGATATGCGGTGCTGAAATCAAATTTGTCTTTGGGAATCTTTCCGTTGTGCCATTTCCCAACGTGCCCGACGTAGTAGCCATTGTCGCGCAGAATCCCTGGATAGGTTTCCTCCCAGGGAGTTTTCCAAGGCTTGAAAGACCGATTGCCATGCCGTGACATCCATTGCCCCGTGAACAAGGACGCTCGACTGATGCCGCAGATCGATGTCGTAACGCAGTTATGAGTAAACCGAACGCCGTTCTTGGCGAGGTCATCCAGAACCGGTGTCTTGACGATCGGATTGCCGGCGACACCGAGGGTGTCGTTGCGCCAATCGTCCGCGTAGAGAACAAGAATATTCATTGGCTTTTCGTCAGAGCTGACGCCGATTTCACTTGAATCTGCGGCAGTCGCATGATTGCCATGCAAAAGCGCAAAAGCCGCAAGAACGCAGCCAACGAAAACACATGCCAGTTTGTCCATCAAATACTCGTCATGAAATTATGTTTGAAATTCGCCATCCGTTGGCGTCTATCATTGATCAGATTGGACTCGGTAACTTCCAAGCTCAAGTCGTATCAACAACTACTTGATTCTTAAGGTCACTGATAAATTCACTTTTGTCCAATTGCTTTCCGAAGAATGTCGTATTATGTTGACCCGGTCAGTTTGAAAAACACAGGTCGCCGTTGTGTTTGGCGGAACAATCGCATCAATCGGCGCGCTTTGGCCCGGCTTCGTCCAAACGCTTGCCCTTCCAAAAGGCATCTCAAGTTCTGCCGCAGCCGTGTCAACCCACTACCCACTGCCGATCAATGGTAGTTGATTGTATACATCGTTAAACGATTCATGAATAAAGTTCAGTTAAACCTTCAAAGTCGGTGATGAAATGAAAGTTATACAATTGTTGGCCGTGCAACTCTTGGCCTTTGTCTTCGTGGCAACGGCTGCCGCCGATGACGGCAAACGGGAGAAAGAGTTAGACGATTATTGGCAAAATGTCTCTGCCGCCGTGGCCGCGGGAGAGTTCGAATCCTACGCTGCGACTATGCATCCTGAAGGGGTTCTGGTCAATGGTATCAAGGGCACGTCGATGCCATTGAAGCAGGCTTTGGCTCGTTGGAAAGAAGGGATTGACGCAACTAAAGCCGGCGAGCTTTCGGCCAGTGTTGAATTTCGACTTAAACACCGATACGGAGATGAAACTACCGCCCATGAAACCGGCATCTTTTTGTATTCGACGCAAAAGCCAGGTGAAGAACTTAAAAAAGTGTACATTCACTTCGAGGCGTTGCTAACCAAGAAAGAGGGCAAGTGGCTGATCTTGATGGAGTATCAAAAAGCACAGGCGACCGTGGAGCAGTGGCAAGCCTTGAACGAAGGCCGAAAATTGCCGGAGGAACAGCTGGAATCCTCGGAAAAAGGAAAAAAGTAAGCCAGCCTTGGTCGAGCTTTGGGCACCACAAATTTTGTGTTGACTTTGGCTTACAAACGATAGTGTTGGCGGATTTTCCGATCTACAATTGTACGTCCGGTGCAGCGACGCCCGGCATCATTTGCAATAACGTTTTACAACATGGTACGGAATCAAGATGGCAAAAAAGACAACCCGCAGCTCAGCGAGTACGGCTAAGAAAGTGACCCGACGGCTTCCCGCAGGCAAAAAGAACTCAGCCAAGAAGAAAGTAAGCAAGAAGGTAAGTAAAAAGAATTCCAAGAAGTCCCGCAAGGCTGCTGCGGCCAAGAGCAGCAAAGGCTCCAGCAAGAAGAAAGAAGCCAATAGCGTCGACGGCATTCTAAAAAAGTTTGTTCGCGAGCGTTCGTCGCTGGATCTTCACTTGAGTGCTTTGGACAAGAAGATTGCCGACTTGGAAAAGAAAACAAAGCTCTACCAGGAGCAACTTGTGGCTCTTGGCAATGATAAAGAAGCGACGTTGGATTCGATTGCAAAAATTGACTCTCGTCGCGATTTGGAAGTTAGCGAGCTGCTGGCCAAACTTGGAGTCAAAGTTAGCGAAGTGCGTCCACCCGCGGCTACCACAACCGTAGTTTTTGATGTAAAGCCGTCTGACGAATCCGACGAGGGCAACAGCAATGGGGAAGCTTCGCATTTCGACAAAGCGGAAACGCAAGACTGAGCGGGACTCACGTCTCGTTGCGTCGCGCAAAACAAGATCCACTTGAACTGAGCGGTTTTGCGATTTAAGCGGCCCTTGCGGGAGGGATCCATCAGTCAGACGAGATTACCAGTTCGTTTTCCGTCGTCTCGTATTTGAGCTCGGTACCCTTGAGAGTTTCGTCAAGCAATTCGACTAAGGTTGCGTCTTTGATTTGAAGTCGAATCTCTTGCTGCAACGTGGCTTGAGCTTGGGCAGAAAACTTGAGCTCAAGATTCAACTGTTTAGCCACCGTCGCCAAGATGGCCCCTCGCGATGCGCTGGTATTGAGACTGAACCGCTTGGTCTCGGACGTAGCTTGCTCAATGGTCTTTGATTGGGCGAGTTGGCGGCGAAGTCGGGCAACCTCAAGCGGGGGGCCCGAGGCTGTAAGTCGCTTTCTGTTTCCGCTGATTTTTAAGTTGGGAAACAAGCCCTTCATTTTCTTTGCCGCAGCAGCCGGGTCTTGGAGTGACTCAGTTCTGAAGTCAGCAGTCTCAACGCTTGGGAAATCTATGATCCTGATTTTTTTGCCGTCCTGGGAGCGTTCAAACCATTTGCCAAATCCAACCAAAATAATTCCAACGCGTCCGGCAACTGAAGTTTCGGGAAGCTCAACCTGCCCCCAAACATCGTGAGCAACGGCTTCCGGGTTTTCGATCTCGAATCTGTGCTTGGAAGCCAGTTGATCCAGAAGCTCCTTTACGACCACAACTGACTTGGTCGTCAGCGCTGATTTTCGTTCCCAGTTGACCTCAAACGACTTCCGTTTACGACCTGATTCGGCTTTCATTTGTTGCCAGAGAGTGGGAAGCGACGCAGCAGTTTCTGGTGGGCCCAGGTAGTAGAAATCGGCAACGCGGCACATCCCAAGCTCCTGGGAATCCGCGATCTTCCAAAGGAGGGCTTCGGCGCCAAGGTTTTTGGCGGTGATGTTCATCGTGGGCGACGGATCGACTCTTCGATCGAGAAAAACCGCGACACGTTGGGATTGTGAAAACCTGTTGAGTATTCGCTTTAACGATGCGTCTGCCCACGAGGCGGAAATGGGGGTCCGATTGAACCGATCAAGCCGTTTGCCCGTATGCCAATCATTAATTGACTGAGCAGCTAATTGGGCGCTGGTTCCACCTGCAACGGATACAGCGAATACGATCGCTAGAACCAAAATTAGATACCTTGGCCCGGAAGAGTGGAATTGAACTAAATGGGGATCAAACGGTGATAGCATGCTTTTTTTCGCCAGTGTTACTGGAGTTTACCCCGACAATCGGTGCTATTGGGATCGCCCATTCGTCATATTCGTTAAGGTTTGAAATGGACTAACCAAACTAAGAAAAATTATACATCAAGTGGCTACGTATGCACCGCAACGTTGTTGTGGCTCTTTGACGGTGCAACTAGACTCAGGATTGGTAATTTGCTTTGTTAAGTGGTTTGCTTTGCGCAGATCCCAGATCATTTTTTTACGCAGATCTTTACTACAGCGTATTGCTTGTCGCGATAACGCATTATTTTTATTCAATTGGAGCTCGGTCAAAATGTCGGACGAAAGATATCCGATGCTGGATTTATTTTACCAGCAATATTTGTCCGATGAGAGCTCGGCCGAATTTATACACTCCGTTTGTCGCAACTACGGCGTGGGAACTCTTGAACGTCTTGCTCAGTCGGGAAGTCGATTGACCCGGCGGGCGTCTGTTCTGGCCATTGGATTTATTGCCGATTTTTCTTCCAATGAGATCATGGGTTCGGCTTTGGTTGACCAGGATCGTGGCGTGCGACTGTTGGCCGATCATGGGATCCGTAAGATTTGGCAACGACAGGGAACCGCCTCACAGCGCGAAGCGTTACAAAGTGTTTACCGTTTGGTTGCACAATCCCGAATGGAAGAAGCGATCGACAAATCGACTTCACTGATCAACGCGAATCCGAGCTTGGGTGAAGCCTGGAGTCAACGAGCTGTGGCTTATAGCGCCGAAGGCGAATTCGCTGCTGCGTTCCAAGATTGCCGAGAAGCCCTCAACTGCAATCGTTTCCATTTTCCCGCGGCCATGGGGATGGCTCATTGTGCAATGCGAATGGAAGACACCTTTTCTGCGTTGGACGGATTCCGCTTGGCGTTGACGTTGAATCCCGACCTCGACCAAGTGCGGAAGCACATTGCTCAGATCGAGCGAGCTCTCGAAGACAGCTAAGCGTAGGGATTGCATTGGCTTGCTTTAGCAGAAAACTTGTCAGTATTTCTTCTCTTGGACTGAAGCAACGCACCCTCTACTCGGCCAAAGTCCACGACTTCGTCGCCATTTATTTCTGCCTTAGGGATGTTGGTCAATCACCTTAACGACCTGTAAGATGTGTATTGGTGTAATGCATACTTGTAAAAGAACTTGGCGTACTTTCGCTTTTGATTGGCCGTGTTCTGTGTAACGTTGGGTCGAGTTGCCATTGGTTGTGATGTCTCGGTTACGCTTCCGCGATTGGTTGACTTTGACATTGGTCGCTTGTTTGAAATTGAGACTTTATTGAAGGAGTCGCGTATGTGGATCCGGTTTGTCAAGCTGGTATTTTTGTTGAGTTACTGCTTCCTGTTCCAACTGAGCGATCAAATGGTAAACGGCCAAGAGCCAGAGGGATCTCACCAAGAGAAGTCTGCCGAAATAGTTTTGCCCAAGTTGGGAGACAAGTTAACCGATGACCAGGTGGTTTCGTTCGCCAAACTGGCCCTCAAGAACATTCATACCGAGTACCCCAACAAACCGAGTAACGTAGTTTGGGATGACGAGTCCGTCCGCACCCCCAAAGAAATGCATCCCGCGTTTTTTGGTTGCTTCGACTGGCATAGTAGCGTTCACGGGCACTGGATGTTGATACGTTTGCTCAAAGATTATCCCGGCAATTCGATGGATCAGGAGATCCGGGAAAAGCTTCGGCAGAATTTAGGCAAAGCCAACCTGGATGCTGAGCTGAGTTACTTTCAGGAAAAGCAGCACAAGACGTTTGAGCGGACTTATGGTTGGGCCTGGTATTTGAGAATGGCCGACGAGCTCGAAGGCTGGGACGATCCTGATGGCAAGCTTTGGCGCGAGAACGTCAGGGGCTTGGAGGAGTTGCTCGTCCAGCGAACCATCGATTACCTGCCAAAGCTGACTTTCCCGATTCGTACAGGCACTCACCCTGATACCGGTTTTGCTCTAGGGCAGATTCTCGACTACTCGCGAAAAATGAAGAACACTCAGCTGGAAGAACTGATTGTCAAACGCTCCCGCGACTACTATCTCAAGGATCTTGACTATCCAACTCGCTACGAACCGTCGGGACAGGATTTCTTTTCGTCCTGCCTGAACGAAGCCGATTTGATGAGGCGAGTTTTGACCGCCGAAGAGTTCGGAAAGTGGTTTGACGAGTTTTTGCCAACGCTGGTCGATGGTGATGGGGGAAATCTGCTGGTGCCAGTCGAAGTCAGCGATGTGACGGACGGGTACATTGTTCACTTGGCGGGCCTGAATCTGAATCGTGGCTGGTGTATGCAGGGCATCGCGTCGG
>CAYSQZ010000222.1:0-7732 GCA_964433035.1 uncultured Pirellulaceae bacterium
AGCGTTCCCAACCAGATGCTGCCGATTTTTCAGCGGTAGTCGACAGTGGGTTCGGATATTCTTACGCAGGCTACTGCCTAATGATTGACGCCGGTCAAGCCTTGGCTGGGCGTTTTCGTTTTGTTCGGTTGGGATGACTCCTAGTTGGGTTCCGTCTTGGTCGATGACCCGGATCGTGTAACTCCTGGCAACGCCAAGTCGCGAATAAGGTCATAGACTTCTTGAGGGTTGGGTACGTTGCGTAAAACGATTCTTCGATTCGATAGCTTTCCTTCTCCCGAGGAGACTAGCTGTTGAGTAACTATCTCGATTGAGCCAACATTCTGCGCCTGCTGAAACACTCCCTCCGAAAGCTTGACATCAATTACCTGATCAAAAACAACTGTTCTTTGATGCCTGTTTAAGAACCCCTCCGAATATTCCACCTTGTTTTTGAAAATGCGATAGGTAGTCTTTTCCGGCTCTTTGAAAAACTGGAGGAAGAGGAAGAACATCGCAATCACAAAAGACAGGAAGTAGACGATCAGGCCAATGGAAAAGATCGGATTAAAGGAACTGTGAAACATATTGCTGATAATGAAAGCGAACCATCCCGGGAATATTGAAATGAATCCTGCAGCCAAAGGTCCGAAGACGTAATACTGGGCCGGTACCACAACAGGTTTCACTTCTTGTATGGGGTGTTCTTTGTTCATTTAGTTCTCTTTTAGCAGTAGTGTGTCACAGATAGCCTGGTGGTCCTTCAATCCTGAAATGAATAGCAGAACGGGTGCCATGCTTCCGCTTGCGTGAGCATGCTTACGCGAGTGTAAACATGGCACCCGTCAATTCAGATCTGACAGACCACCAGGAGGATTCGCCTTGGAACTTCCAAGCTTGGAATGATTTTAGATTTTTCCCGATAACATTGCTCTGCTTTTTATTTTAAAGAAAATATTGTCGCTTTTTTCGCGCGAAAGATGCGTGAAGTGAGCTGCTGTGGCGACTATGTTCAAAAGTTGCTTACTCGTGAGGCTTCTTTTCTGCTAAAAGCTGCTTCAATTTGAGGCAGTGTTCGCAGCAATTTCATTATGGTTTAACCGAGTTTGAAACGCAGCTCCACAAAGAGATTTTAGCGGCTGACTTTGGTCCATCCTGTTGCTGACGAATTGAGCAAGAGACAAATTCACAAGTAGGACCGCCTACTTCGCTCGGCGGAGAGATGCCCGGTGATTGAAAGTGGCGGGAGATATTTTCTCTTTGTTGTTCGATCAGTTTTTGGCATGACGGATGCTGAGATCGAGTTAGAGGATGCTTGCAAAGGGCAGGCATAGTTTCACTCTCTATTTTTGATGAGATTACAAATGAGTGCTTCAATACTTCCCAGACCAACAGCTTCGAATCAGTTTACTCTCGGCGCTTTGGGTTCCCAGTTTACGAACCGAACGTTGGTATTGTGTTTTATAATAATTGCGGCGATCTCGGCGCTGGATACCTGGTTTGCTGTTGCGAACTCAAGCATCATGATTCAAGAGAAGAACCCAGTCTGCCTCGCGTTGATGCGTTTGGAACCCCAAGGTTTGACATGCTTTATTGTTGGCAAATCTGTAGGCACGTTGATGGTTTTGCTTTGCCTCTCGGCAATGCATTATTTCTCCTATCGGCATGCCAGATTGGCTACTTGGTCCGTTGCACTTTTTCAGGTTGGATTGTTGACGTATCTGACGTTATCGGATCCGCTTTGCCACGGACTGCCTAATTTCAGTTTACTCTTCGAGAATACGCGCGACTCGATTTGGGTCATTAGACATTGATTCTCGCTCGATGCACTAGCGGGGCAGGGAAATCAATCATCCAAGTCCCAGCAGGGTTTCGACGTGAGGATCCAATCCCTTTGGGATTGTGTGTGCTATGTGTTCATTTTTCCCAAGGTTGAAGAACCTTGGGCTAATGCTCTAACGCCGTTGGCGTAAAAACTAAACCCGGCATCGGTGCCCAGCCGCCGAAGCTATCGCTCGGCCCAAGTCTACTTGTTGTGAACAGTGACTCGTGCTCGGCTCCAGCCTACTTGTTATGAACGGTGACTCGTTTTGTCCCTGATTTCACCTCGCCAATCACCCAGCTCTGATGTCCCCTCTGGGAAAGCGTGCGGCGAATGCTGTCGGCGTAGTAGGGACTAACGATCAGCGCCAATCCAAGTCCCATGTTAAACACACGGTACATCTCCTCGGTTTCGACTTTGCCCAGATGTTGTAGCCATTGAAACACCGGTGGTCGATCCCATTGGTTGGCATCGATGTCGATTTCCAAACCGTCGGGAGTAATCCTCAAGATATTTTCTTCGAGCCCGCCACCAGTGATATGGGCAATTCCGTGAACGACGTTTTTGACTTTGTATCTGCTAAGCACTTCCCGAATTGCTTTGGTGTAGATGAGCGTCGGCTCGATCAGCGTATCACCAACGGTTCGCTCGGTACCTTCAACGATGTCATCGGGTTTCATTTGCCCGACATCAAAAGCGATCTTGCGAATCAAGCTATATCCGTTGGAGTGGAAACCGCTGGCGGCGACACCAATCACGACGTCTTTGTCTGCGATTGCATGCCCATCGATGACATGTTTTTTTTCCACAACACCGACGCAGAAGCCGGCGAGGTCGTACTCGCCACGTTGGTAAAGATCGGGCATGATGGCAGTTTCGCCACCCAGCAGTGCGCAATCGGCTTGCAGACATCCGTCGCTGATCCCTTGTACGATTTGTTCAAGTGCGACAGGATCATCGTGAGACATCGCGACATAGTCAAGAAAGAACAATGGCTCCGCGCCGCAGCAGATCGCGTCATTGACGCACATGGCGACCAAGTCGATTCCAACCGTATTGTGTCGACCCAGCATCTGGGCAAGCTTCAGTTTGGTGCCAACGCCATCGGTGCAAGCCACCAACATTGGCTCTTCGTAGTCGCGCCGAAAAAGCTTGTTCGAAAAATCAAGCTGGAACAACCCGGCAAATCCACCATCGAGTTGACGAACCCGAGGGGAAAACGTGCGGTGCATCAGGCGAGGCAAACGTTTCATCGCCTCGTTGTAAACGTCCAGGTCGACACCTGAGTCTTTGTAAGAAACGCCGGTCATTTGTATTGCAACGTAAGGTAAGAGAGAACTTTCAACTTTTTTTGGCCACCCAGTTCGCCAGCCACACGATTTGAAAAGCGTTATCGCTCACAAACCGCACAAAGCTCGTCAGCAAATTGAGATTCAAATCAGGTTTTTCCACCGACTGGATTTTTAGAAGTGCACAGTTTGTCCCATTGGATCATTTCGAGCAAGCGTCCACGGATTAACGGTCGCCAGTATCACGTCAACTCCTGCCAAGGGAGTGGTTAAACGTTGGGTTTTCTGGTCCAACAAGCTCTAACGGTCATGCCAATCGCAGCGGTGGCGCGCTAGGCTTTGCTGCCAGCAAAACGATTAAAAACGCGGTCCCAAAATGCGGATGAAAACATATACCTCTAACCGTGACGGCCCAATTTCTGCTTCTCGATGTCGTGGGAACAAACCGTATTTCGACCGTAGGGTCGTCGTGGATCTTTGTTGGATTTGTCAGACAAATCACCCAATTCCAACGCAGGGTTTGCGATGCATGGTATTGTCAATCAGCAGGAAATCGACCAATGTTAATGCAAATGCGCCATACCCATCCCAAACTTCAGTTTACCCACATGTTGCCTTACGGGGCAGTCATCCACGATCAAGGCGTGCAGTTTGTCGTATTTAGCCGCAGCGCAACCGAGATGCGACTGTTGCTTTACGATAACGTTGAAGATCTTGAACCAGTTGAAATCATCAATTTTGATCCTGAGCATGATCGTTGGGGTGACATCTGGAGCATCTTCGTGCCAGGAATTGGTCCGGGGCAGCTTTATCACTTTCAAGCCAATGGCCCCAACGACCCCAGGCGTGGCCAGCGGTTCAATCCGGCTGCCCGCTTGATTGATCCCTATGCCAAGGCGCTTGCCGGAACTTTTCAGCCAGGCAATGACGGAATCATTCGCCCACCCAAGTGCGTTACGGTGGATGATCATTTTGACTGGGAAGGTGATCGGCACTTGCGCCGTGATCTTTCGGAGACAATCATTTACGAGATGCATGTTCGTGGGTTCACGCAACATCCAAGCAGCGGGGTGGAGCATCCAGGAACTTACCTCGGAGTGATTGATAAGATTCCATACTTGCAGTCCTTGGGTGTTACAGCCGTCGAGTTGATGCCGGTTCACGAGTTTCCGATTTTTGCCACTGACGGTCGTCCTGAAGAGCGTCCCAATTACTGGGGCTACGATTCGATGGCGTTTTTCGCGCCTCATCGTGGTTATGCGCACGACCGTACACCCGGAGGTCAGGTTGCCGAATTCAAGCAAATGGTTAAAGCGCTTCACGCTGCCGGAATCGAGGTCATTCTTGACGTCGTGTTCAACCACACTTGCGAAGGCAACGAGCAGGGGCCAACGCTAAGCTTCAAAGGGCTTGAGAATTCTGTCTACTACATGCTGGAGTCGGATCAGCGTTACTATAAAAATTATTCCGGCTGCGGAAACGCCGTCAACGGAAATCATCCGATTGTCCGCGAGATGATTTTCCACTGCCTGCGTCATTGGGTTCACAACTACCACATTGACGGATTTAGGTTCGATCTGGCTTCGATTCTCAGCCGCGACCGTAGTGGCAAACTGGTCCCCAACCCTCCGTTGGTCGAAGCGATTGGTCAGGACCCGTTGTTGGCCGACACGAAAATTATTGCCGAGGCGTGGGACGCTGCGGGCGCTTACCAGGTCGGTTCGTTCGGAGATGATCGCTGGGCGGAGTGGAACGGTCGCTATCGCGATGATGTTCGCTCATATTGGCGCGGTGATTCGGGAACCCGCGGCGCCGTGGCAACGCGGTTGGCCGGCTCGGCGGATCTGTATCAACCGGGGGGACGACCTCCGTGTAGCAGTATCAACTTTATCACTTCTCACGACGGCTTCACGCTCAGCGATATGGTTTCGTATCGTGACAAGCACAATCTCGCCAACGGCGAAGACAATCGTGACGGCGACAATAATAACTTCAGCCATAATTTTGGCGTCGAGGGTCCAACCGACCAGCCGATTATCGATCAGCTGCGGCTTCGGCAGATCAAGAATATGATCGCCACGTTGATGCTCAGCCAGGGAGTTCCGATGCTCGTTGCGGGTGATGAGTTCCGCCGAACGCAGAACGGAAACAATAATGCTTACTGCCAGGACAACGAGATTTCGTGGTTGGATTGGAGCTTTGTTGAGAAGAACGCAGAGCTATTGCGGTTCTGTCGTAGCTTGATCGCGTTCCGCCGACATCAGCCGACTGTCCGTCGCGAAAAGTTTCTCACCGGCGTGTCCAACAGCAAAGACGGCTGGGCAGATGTAAGCTGGTTTAGTCCGCTGGGCACTGCGGTCGACTGGCACGTCGATGATCATGCGATTATCTGTTTGCTGGCCGCACCAGACGAGGCTGACGATCCCAAGGGGGTTGGAAGAGACGTATTGTTGATGATCAATTCGCGCGATGTAGGCTGTCGGTTCATGATCCCCGCGATTTCGAAATCGAAAAAATGGAATCTGTTTGTTGAAACGGCCCAGCCTTCTCCTCTCGATGTTTTCCCGGAACTCGATGGTCCCGAGTTGCCTGTCAGCGGCAGTCACACGTTGCCGTGTAAAGCGATGGCGGTCTACGTGGCTCAGCGGTAAGTTTCGGCTAGCTGGGGCCGGCATTTTATTTTTGGCAGCAGCCGTTCGATTTTGAAACAACCGCCTGAGCAATTCTGCCTCAAAAAATTGTCGCCCAAAACGTAACAAAGAGCTGGCCTCAAAATTCTTCTTTTTTGAGAAAAGCTGACTTGCCATGGGACCATGTGACGACAATACTTGAGCAACGCCAAAGATTGGGGCCTTGGCGTTTGAGGCAGGTAAAATGATCTACCGCTACTTCTGGGCTTGCTTCGCCCTCAATTTCTTCGTGTTTCTTTCCTGGAGTTCTGGACAGGAAACAGTTTCCCAGACCGGTGATTCCCAAAAGGGAAAATTGTTGTTCGAGAAGGTTTGGGTTTCGGAAAACGAATCCAATAAACCCTCACGTTCGGACCAGCTGGGACCACTTTTCAACGCCAATTCCTGTGTAGCTTGCCACCATCAAAATGGCGTCGGCGGGGCTGGTGGCAACGAAAGCAATGCCCATCTGTTGTCAATTTTCCCAGCTAAAAACAGGCGCGGCAAATTTGACTTAAGCGGAAATGCCCTTGAGAAGATGTTCAAGGAGGGCGCGAAAATTCATCAGAATCTTGGAGACGCCAATGGCATGGTGTTGCACAAGTTTAGTGCGGTCGGCGATTTTCAAAAGTGGCGTGAGGATGTGATCTGGGGGAAACCGACTCCAGCGCTGACACAGAGACGTGAACCAACGCTGCTATCGAAGCCCATTCATCGAATCCAGAAGAGCCGGAATTTTATGGTGCAAGTTTCACAACGAAACACGCCTTCGTTATTTGGTGCAGGCTTGATTGAAACGATCTCGCGCAAAGATTTGGCTGAAATTGCGAACCAGCAATTGGCGAGCAAGAACTCAAAAATTAGAGGGCAGATCGCGCGGCTCGCCGACGGCAATGCAGGAAAGTTTGGCTGGCGTGGGCAAAAGGCTTCGGTGGAAGAATTCACCGTTGAAGCCTGTGCTGTCGAGCTTGGCTTGAAAACGCAAGATTCATTTGCCAGTGAATTGCCGAATTCGCTGAAGCTCCCCGAGGGATACAAACCTGGGTTTGCTGACGATATGAGTAATGAGCAAGTCGACGACATGGTCGCCTTTGTCCGCGACTTACCTCCTCCCCTTGAGCAATTGCCCGATACTGAATCAGGGCTGGAAGGCTACATGCGAGGAAAAAAGATTTTCGCCAAGCTGAATTGTGGCGCTTGCCATGTAAAGAAGGTTGGTGACGTTGATGGTGTCTACAGCGACTTTTTGATGCATGACATGGGCCCTGTACTTGCCGACGCAGCAGGTGTGATCCGGCGGCAGGAGATCGTAGAAAGGTTCGGCGGTGGGAGTATCGGAGGATATTTTGGGCCCAGTACGCCCAGTAGATCCAAAAGCCGAACGGTCTTCAATGTCGGAAACGACAGGTTCTGGCAAACACCTCCGCTGTGGGGAATCAGGGATACTGCGCCTTACCTGCACGATGGAAGCGCCAAAGACTATCACCAGGCTATCGCATTGCATGGGGGCGAAGCGAGTGATTCGATAAAGGCTTACAAGCGACTACCAAGAAGTTATCGCAGATACCTGTTCGATTACTTGGACACGCTGGGCTATATCGAGCCAAAGATTGAACCTGAGGTTGTGTCAACGGTCGAACCAAAGATCGAGCCGGAGATTGAGTCAGAGGTCGAGCCAGAGATCTTCACCGATTATGTGATTGAAGGCTCAAGCACCGCGACAAACCTGGTAGTTGAAAATGAAAGGCTCTTTATTGGAGGAGGCTTTCTCGCCTTGATTCCTGACGCAGGAAAAGAAGTAGAGCAACATCGGGAACCCGAAGCCTACGATTTTGTTGGAGAGAGTAGCGCCGTCTGCACTCATCAACAAGATCCCGTCCCGGGTCCAATTCAGGATGAAGAGTAATCACCGCACTCTTGGCTAGTGGTCTGTCAGATCTGAATTGACGGGTGCCATGTTTACGCTCGCGTAA
>CAYSQZ010000223.1:0-7671 GCA_964433035.1 uncultured Pirellulaceae bacterium
TTCATTTTGATTCTCCTGAAGAACTCATACGGAAACCTGCTTCCAGTTTGGCTCGGGCTTTGGAAAGTGCGGTAGCAACAGCGACTCGCGAAATTCCTAATCCGGTTGCAATCTCATCGTACGTTTGATGTTCAAAGAACATGAGGCAAAAGACTTGCGACTCGCGTTCTGAAAGCCTGACGATTAATGATCGCAAGCGGTGTTGAATTTCAGAACAAATCGCTTGGTCAACAGGATCGTTTGAATGACGATCCATCAACTCCGGCGATTGAAGATCAAGTGACTGAGTCGGTTTTCGCGCACGCAAAAAATCAATCGCGCGGCAAACCGACATGCGTTTGAAAATCCCAGCCCATTTCTGTTCCGAATCTCCATTCCACTTCTGATATGCCTCTGAAAAGACTTCCTGGCATACGTCTTCGGCGTCGGCAAGGTTTCCCGTGATCCGGTACGCTGCGTTGAGAACTTGAGCCGCATTTGCCCGAACGATTTGATTCCAATTCGCCACTGGATGGCTCCGCAAAAAAAGGAAAACGAAGAGCGATCTCCCCGTTAATATTAGATCGAGATTCGCCCCCTTTTCATTTCCAATTAAATCCTACGCTTTCGAGAATCTTTCGGTTTAAGGCTCAACACAGCTTGGTATCACGACCTTCAATTCATCGCCAGCGGCATCACGTAGTCCCAAGCTGGTTTGAGGGTAACATTGTTGCAGCGGTCCAGCCGAAACTGGCGCGGCTCTTCGCGAGAAAGGCAAAGGGCCAGAAATCTGTCTCCGCCGACGAATCGAATGGGGCTAACTACCCGTTTGGATTTGATCCCTTTAGAATCTTGATACGTGAACTCTATCACCCAGTCATCGTAGCACTGCATTGACTTGTTGATAATTTGTCTCATAGTTCTTCCCTTTTACGAACATCCTGTCCAACTCCCCAGCTCCATGTCTGAATTGTCGCGACATCGTGGACACGTTAGGTCGGACCATTTGAATATTCTCAAAAAAGCCTTAACTAGCGGTTCAGGGCGTTAAAAAAGCCGCTGATCAGTCCAATTTGGCCACACGCCCAACCGTGGTGGTGGCCAATCACGTGATCAAGCTAAATAAACTTCGCAAATTGACAGAACTAACAGACTCAAGGTTGGAGCTTTTGCTAACCAATTCTTGCTTAAGCCGATCAAAATAGGCGTAGAATTCGGAACTAGCCGTGAACAAATCGCGAACAGACGATATCATGGAGTTTGCTAAGCCAAATTTCGCTTGATTGCGGAGTTAGAGGTTATTCTTAATCTTGGTTTCGCCGAGCAAAAGACTATGTCGAGCATTTCCATCGGCGCGAAAAATCCCTGAATCCAAACGAACCGAAGTTAAACCGTGTCCAACTCACTAAACGCCTCATGGTCCCCCGACTCCTGGCGAAAAAAGATTGTTAAACAACAGCCAGTTTACTTGGACCAGGAGCATTTGGATCAGACGCTGGGCCGTTTGGCAAAGCTTCCCCCGCTGGTGACGAGTTGGGAAATTGAAAGCCTGAAATCACAACTGGCCCAGGCCGCTCGAGGCGAAGCGTTTTTGCTCCAGGGTGGAGACTGTTCCGAAAGTCTGGACGATTGCGAAACCGAATCGATCGTGCGGAACCTAAAAGTCCTCATGCAGATGAGCTTCGTGTTGATCTTTGGCTCAATGAAGAAAGTTATTCGCGTCGGTCGAATCGCAGGGCAGTACGCCAAGCCGCGTTCCAACGACACCGAGACTCGCGACGGCGTGACACTGCCGGTTTACCGTGGTGATATCGTTAACCGGTCTGGCTTTACCGAGTCTGATCGCGTTGCCGATCCTGAACTATTGTTGAGAGGATACGAGCGAGCCGCATTGACGTTGAACTTTATTCGAGGGCTAAGTGTTGGCGGGTTCGCCGATATGCACCACCCTGAGAACTGGAATCTCGATTTCGCGTCTGAGTCCCCGCTTGCCAAACAATTTAGGGACATGATCGACTCGATTTCCAATTCACTGGGCTTCATGGAAGCGGTCCTCGATTCTTCGATTAAGCAAAGCAAAACCGTCGAGTTCTTCACGTCACATGAAGGCCTTCACCTGAACTACGAACAGGCCCAAACGCGCCGGGTGCCTCGCAGAGACGGTTGGTACAACATGAGCACTCACTTTCCATGGATCGGTTACCGCACACGCCATCTCGATGGAGCGCATGTTGAGTACTTCAAGGGAATCGAAAATCCGATCGGAATTAAAGTTGGACCCAAGTTTGCACCTGAAGAGGTGTTGAACTTGGTCAAAACGCTCAACCCCGAAAACGAGCCTGGAAGAATCACTCTGATCTGTCGATTTGGAGCCGATGAAATTGCCAACTGCCTGCCACCGTTGATCGAAGCGGTTCAGGAATCAGAATTCGATGTCCTGTTCTGTTCCGACCCGATGCACGGCAATACGTTCTCCACCAGCTCTGGCATCAAGACCCGGAGCTTTGACAAGATCGCAAGCGAACTGGAGCAATCCTTCAAGATTCATCACAAAATGGGTTCGATTCTCGGCGGCACTCACCTGGAACTAACTGGTGACAATGTTACTGAATGTATCGGCGGAGCAAGAAAGCTTGCCGAACCCGATTTGGAGCGAGCATACAAGAGCCAAGTCGATCCGCGGCTTAACTACGATCAGGCGATGGAACTGGCCTTTATGATCGCAGACAATATGAAGGCGAATAAGAACGCAAGTTAGTGCTTAAGCTGAACACGTTTTGGCGCTCAATTTGACGATGAAATTGAAAACTGATAACATCCCTCGAAAGAACTACGGTCGGGCTTTAAATATAATTAAGGCTGAAAGTCTCCATTGAGTGAATGGAATTGTCGACCAAGAGTAGAAGGCGGTTGCCTGCGTGGAATCAACGATCCAACTTAATGCCTCACAACTTGATTCTGTTGTTCGCTGCGAGCAGTCGCTCAACTATCAATTTGCGGATAAGACGCTGCTCTTTCATGCGATCACACACGCTTCGGTTGCGCACAACCGCTTGCTTTCCTACGAGCGACTTGAGTTTCTGGGTGACTCGATTCTGGGGTTTGTCGTTTGTGAACTTCTGTTTCAGGAGCATACCCAATGGCTTGAAGGTGATTTGACCAAGATCAAATCCAATGTCGTCAGTCGGCAATCGTGCGCCGAAATTGGCAAACGTCTCAACCTCGACAAGTTTCTCGTCGTGGGCAAGGGCGTCGGCTCTCAGGGTTCGATTCCTAAGTCCTTGCTGGCCAACGCGTTCGAGTCTATTGTTGCCGCAATTTATCTTGATGGTGGAATGAAAGCCGCCAAGTCGTTTCTGCTGCCACTGATGGACGCCCAAATTTCAGCGGCGATTGAAGGGCATTTGGAGATTAATTACAAATCCGAGTTGCAACAGTATGCGCAAAAGCGATTTGGCCAACCGCCTCGATACCAAATGCTTAGCGACCGAGGTCCCGATCACGACAAGTGGTTTCAAATCTCTGCACTGATTGAAAAACGAAGCTACGAACCGGCTTGGGGAAAAAACAAGAAAGAAGCTGAGCAACGAGCCGCCGCCAATGCGTTGGCGGCTATTCATGGCGACGAGCTTCCGTTCGCCGACGACGAATTCGACATCTAGAATTCGCTTTCAGTACTTCTAGTGGACGAGTTTACTAGCCACTGCCTGAAAATTTCATATTGGCCTAGCGGCAAGGTTTCAGCCAACTTTGGAAAGAGATGGCGAGAGAAATCGGAGCATCGAAGGTCGCCAACGGCCAAGAGATCAGCTCAGCCAACCCAATCGCACTGGCAAACCAAGCCGCCAAGCTCTGAGGCATCAACTTTCGCCGGGCCCTGGTTTTCTGACTCACTCACAACAAACTCGAGAAAGTAGTCGGACTACTCGAACAAACTTGCTACTTCAAACAAACCCGCCGCCGGGTCACGCTTGGGAAAGTACTCCAATCCAACGAAACCGGAGTACCCAGAGCTTTCGATTGCTGTGAAGACCTCGGGATAGTTGATCTCACCACCGGAAAGTTCTTTTCTTCCAGGGTTGCCGGCCGCATGAAAGTGCCCAATCTTATCGATGTTGTCAGTGATATTCTTGATCAAATCGCCTTCGCTGACCTGCTGATGATAAATATCAAAGAGCACTTTAACGTTGGGACTACCGACCGCTTCAACAATTTCGAATGCTTCCTGGCTATGGACCAGAAAGTAGCCCGGATAGTCAACTTTTTCATTCAGTGGCTCGATCACCAGTGAGATATCGGCGGCTTCCACCAACGGAGCTGCAGCAAGGAGGCCATCGATTAAACTCTGTCGCTGTTCTTCACGCGAGTTTCCGGTAACGAAATTACCAACTTGCGATATCACCGTTGAACATTCCAGCGTCTCAGCAGCGGTGATCGACTCAGCCAAACCCTCAAGATATTTCTCTCGCAGCGACGGATCCACTAGACTGATCACTTTGGTGCAACACGCCGCGACTTCAAGTTCATTCTTGTCCCGCTGGGCAACAAGTTCATCAAGATCTTTGTCCCACCAACTCCAGAACTCGAACGCCGAGAATCCACATTGGCCGACCAGAGATATTGCATCATCCAATGAACGGCCTTCCAATACTGCGTCGATACAGACAGAAGGGACGAGGCTACTTGTTCCCATTTTTCTCAATTCGCAAAATTATTTGTAAAATCGCCAAACAAACTTCCCCGCCCACAAACATACTCGCCCCAGCCCAGAGATTTTGTTTGATCATGTCCTCGCTTGCAACCACAGGCAAAGTCAGAAGTAGTGGGACGACCAAGGACGGCTGAATCAAACATAGACATATTAGTACTGGTCCAAATTGGCGGGCAAACATTATATTTGGACTAATGGCTGGAGGGAGACTCCCAGAAGCATTTTAATGCATTCCATCTGAAATCAAATGGGCTGTTATGTACCGGCAAGAGCAGGACGTAGAGGATGCTGCCATAAGCTCTACGGGCCACCGACTAAGCAAGAAAAAAAACGAAATCATGCCTTCAAAAAAGAAACCCTGGTACAAAGACGGCTTGAAGTTTACCTGCACCGGCTGCGGAGACTGTTGCACTGGAGAACCGGGTTACGTCTGGGTCAATCAGGAAGAGATGACTGCGATGGCCCAAGCGATTGAACTCCCGATCGAAGAGTTCATCGACCAATACACTCGAAAGATTGGTATCCGTCGAAGTCTCAAAGAGTTTGGCAATGGCGATTGTGTCTTTTTCGACAATGAATCCAGAAAGTGCGAAGTCTACGAAGCTCGCCCTCGTCAGTGTAAGACTTGGCCGTTCTGGGACAGCAATCTTAAAAGCGAAAAAGACTGGAAACAAACTTGCAAAGAATGCCCAGGTAGTGGAACTGGAAAACTTCACCAACTCGAGCACATCGAATCGCAAAGAAAGATACTGAAGATGTAGGTGGCACTGCCTGACAGTTTCATATTGGACTGAGCGGCTAGCGCCTTGCAGCTCACATTTCACTACAGTGCCAACCGACCTAAATTGAACAGTTTGGAGTTTAATTCAAACTTTGTTTTACGGGCAGATTGCAATCGGTCCATCCAACTTTGAATAACCACAATGTAACTCAATGTTGAATTCAAAGATCTGATTCAACGATTTCCATGTAGTTCTTGCTGTCACTTTAATGCCTACAACAAGCGTAGAATTCATAAGTGTCGTGTAAGAACTTTACTTGCAAAACGCTTTGAGTTTCTGCGTCCCGTGCATTCATATTGACTTCCGGGTTTAGTATTTCTAAAGTACTGTCGTTCCGCACCTTCTCTGATCTCACCTGAAGTTTACTTGCCCACCGCAGGATTTTAAAACAGCTTACTCCTTTTCCACCAAGAGCTGTTGCTAATCGCACACACAATTGCCGAGCTCCTTCGAAGAAGACTAATTTTAAAATTGGAGTTCCCATGACCAAAAAAGAAATCGTTCGAACGATTTCCGAAGAGATGGGCATGCCCCAGCTGAAGACCAAGGAAATTGTCCAAAAGACTTTGGACGCGATCGTTGACGCCTTGGCCAGTGAGCGAAGAATCGAACTTCGTAATTTTGGTGTCTTCGAAGTCAAAAAGCGGGCTGCTCGTAAAGCCAGAAATCCCAAGACTGGTGATCAAGTCCACGTTCCCGAAAAGTATGTCGTCACTTTCAAGCCCGGCAAAGAGATGGAAAATCGAGTTAACACGCCAAAGAGCGAAACTCGCTTTAGCGAATCCGGCTTTATGCCGCACATCAATAAGAGTCGAAAAGAAGCCAGCGAGAAGGAGTCGAGTTCCACTTCTGAGGGTTCGCAGGACTCGACAAATTGATTTATTTGGTAGACCCTGGCGAAGTAAAACACACTCCCAAGGCTCCCATCTTCCCGGCTTTCAAAGAATTCTAAGCCCCTAGCACTGCGTTTAAACGAATCTCCCGCAGTTTGCTCCGATTTGCTGGACGACAAAGATGTCAATTCACGGGCGACAACTCCGCCTAAGAAGCTAAAATGGAAAATGTGATTTAGTCATGTTTCTTTCTCGTTGTTGAGCCACGCATGCCCAATATTTTTCGTAACTTGCCGTCTGTTAACCAACTCCTGGAAAATCCGCAGCTTAAGCAGATGGTTGAATCGGTTAACCACAGTGTCGTCGCCGATGGCGTAAGAACCTTTCTCGATGACTTACGCTCTCAAGTCAGCAATGCTGCTGAGGAAATCCCGATCCCCAGCCCGAATGAAATTGCGGAGAAGATCGCCGATTGGCTTAAGTCAGAAGAGCGACCATACTTGCGTCCGGTAATCAACGGAACCGGGATCATTTTGCACACCGGCTTGGGGCGTGCGCCGCTGGCCACCCCAGCGATCGCCGCTGTCAACGAAATCGCCGCTGGATACGCAAGCGTCGAAGTCGATTTAAAAACTGGCGAGCGTGGACAACGCGTCAAAGCCGTCGAACGCTTGCTGTGTGAATTGACGGGCGCCGAAGCCGCGTTGATTGTCAACAATAATGCAGCCGCAACCATGATCGCGCTTTCGGCGCTGGCTGGTGGAACCGAAGTCATCGTTTCGCGAGGTCAGCTGATCGAGATCGGTGGCAGCTATCGGCTTCCCGACGTCATGGAATGTAGTGGTGCCACACTCAAAGAAGTCGGCACGACCAACAAAACACACTTGTACGATTACGAAAACGCGATCGGCGAGCAAACCGGAGCGCTGCTCAAAGTCCACCCGAGTAACTTCGAAGTCGTCGGTTTCACCAAAACGGTTTCAACCCAAGAGCTAGTCAAACTCGCGGCCAAACACGACATCCCCGTCATCGACGATGTCGGCTCTGGTGCCCTGATCGACTATGCCCAGTTTGGGCTAATGAATGAACCCGTTGTCGGGCAAAGCATCAAAGACGGTGCGGACATCGTACTTTTCAGTGGCGACAAATTGATTGGCGGTCCACAATGTGGCATTGTGATCGGAAAGAAAAAGTATGTCGACAAGATTTTGAAGAATCCATTAATGCGAGCCATGAGAGTCGACAAAATGACGCTGGCCGCATTGGCCGCGACTTTGAGGCTTTATCGCGATGAAGCGAAAGCCAAACAGGAGGTTCCAATTCTCCGAATGCTTTCGATGCCAACAGAGAATCTCAAGCTCCGCGC
>CAYSQZ010000224.1:0-7662 GCA_964433035.1 uncultured Pirellulaceae bacterium
CATGCTTACGCGAGCGTAAACATGGCACCCGTCAATTCAGATCTGACAGACCACTGGCCAGTTTTTACAATCTCAACCGATGTTGCCCGTTGAAACAGCACCGCACCTTAATCGCGACCGACGTTCCGTTTTGGCGCAAGGCCACGGGAGCCCAAACGCGCATCAGTTCGCTTGTTGACTATTTGAGCGCAGAGTCCTTTGTCGTTCGCACCTTTTATCTTGGTCAAACCGGCTCGGATCGTTTTACCGAAAAAGATCGTCAGCTGATCGCCGATCAAGAACTTGACGTCGAGCAACAATCGTCGGACCAAATGCCAAAGTCATGGCCTGGGAAAATCGGCTGGTACGCCAATCAGATTCGCCCAAAACTTTCTTCAGGTTCCAGGGAATCTGATAACGCCGGCGCCCCGCCTTCGCAACTGCGATCGTCTCTGCGGCTGGCAGATTTTCAATGGCCCTGGACCTCCAAAGCGTTCTGCGAATCGGTCGCTCAATTCCAGCCCGATTCAATTCTGATTGAGTACGTCAAGCTCAGCTATCTAATCGACGGATTGGATGCTCGCCAACGCAATGCAATTCACTGTGTGATCGATACACACGATGCGCTGCATCTCCGCTGCGAGAAGTTCAAGCAACGAGGGTATCAACATTGGATCGAAATTAGCCGCGAAGAAGAAGCCCGTGAACTGGACAAGTTCGACACCGTGATCGCAATTCAACCCGAAGAAGCAAAACTGTTCGAGCAAATGGCACCGCACGCCAAGACAATTGTTTGCGGCTACGCCCCTGAATCAAAATTCAACTCGCCACAGCCCAACGCTACCTCCGGAGAGAGTTCGGCAGCAAACGATCAAACTACAACTAACATCCTTTCGGTTGGCTATCTCGGTTCCATCAACGACTCAAACGCCCAGGCGATCGAAAGCTTTCTCGTTAACGTCTGGCTGCCACTCCAACAAAGACTAGCTCACGAAAAACACCCCGCTGAAACACCCCAAATCCAACTGCTCATCGGCGGAAGCATTTGCCAATTCGTCACCGAAAATAATTCGACCAGCGAGATGGTTGCCAACGTCACCAACATTCGCCTGCTTGGTCATATTGAGAACATCGAAACCTTCTACCAATCTGTTGACGTGGTGATTAATCCAGTTGAATTTGGGACCGGTTTGAAAATCAAATCGGTTGAAGGGCTGGCGTTTGGCAAGCCACTGCTTTCGACGCCACAGGGAGTCGTGGGCCTTGAATTGCCTCCACGATCGGTCGCTGCTTCGGAACAACTACTGGACGAAGCGATCATCGTTTGCCAAACCATCGGCCAATTCTTACCTGAGCTGGAACGACTTGCTCGCGATCCAAGCCAACTCAGGGCTCGAAAACGCGCGGCGCAAATGCTTGCAAAATCGGCGTTTTCGTCGCAACATGCGTATTCGCCGCTTAAACGCATCCTTCTTAAAGGTAAGTAAAACAACGCTTGCAATTACGCAGTGTTGAATTTTTCGGTCGTGCTAACACGAAATCGGTTCTTTTGCTGATAATGTTAACATTGCCGCACTGTTCTGGTCTGGCGCTCGTAATAATGAGTATCGGTTTCAAACCCTCTCTGGCAGGTCCTATTGGACATGGCAGCGGAGAACTCAACCATCGTTTATTTTTTCCGCTATCCAACATGACAAAGCGAATCAAAACAACTCATGGGTTTACCCTCGTTGAACTACTGGTCGTGGTCGCGATCATTGGAATCCTGGTCGGGATGCTATTGCCTGCAGTTCAAGCGGTGCGCGAAACGGCCCGGCGAACTGAGTGCCTTAACAACCTAAAACAAGTCGGTCTGGCGGTTCAGTCTTACGAGTCAGCGCGGCAACAGTATCCGCCATCGCGTGCGGCGGATCTGTTTTTGACCTGGCCAGTCTACTTGATGCCATTTTTGGAATTGGAAAACGTTCACGATCAGTTCAAATTAGACAAACAGTATCGCGACCAAGACCCTGCGGTCACCACCTTGGTGATGCCGGTAATGATATGCCCCTCTCGAGCCAGGCCGGGCAACCTTCAAGTCAGCAATCTTGAATCACGAGGTCCAATCGGTGCAGTTGGCGATTACGTTGGCAACGCCGGGACGCAACAGCACTTCCCCTATGACGATTGGGCTCGGTTTACCGTTCCGGTTGACGGTGTTTTCAATTCCGGGTTCATTAAGGACAATGAAGTGGTGGATAACGAATTGGTTGGCCCCGAAAAAGGCCGATACACCCACGCTTCGATCACCGACGGTCTGTCCAATACGCTCTTCATTGGTGAAAAGTACGTTAGCACGTTTGGTTTCAACGAAGGCGGTGGTTGGGGAGACAGCTGTATCTACAATGGCGATGAACCTGAAACTTTTATGCGAATTGGTGGCTTCGCGATGCAATTGGCAAGAAGTGAAAGGCTCGAATTATCGCCTGGTGAGTTCCCGATCTTCGGCAGCAGCCACGTTCAAGTCGTAAACTTTGTGCTTGGCGACGGCAGCGTTCATTCGCTTTCCAACTCCACCTCACAATCCACGCTATTTAAGCTCTGCTCTCGAAACGATGGCGGTACAGTCAGCATCAACGACAAATAAGCCATGCCAGCTTCCATCTTTTTCGTAGGTCAACCTCACGAGGTCGCGCATCACGCCGCACCCTTTGGCGATCAGCTGGACGTTCAAATTGCGGACGCCCAAGCCGTAATCCAACAAGCTCAACCCGGCGATCTGGCGATCTTTTACTCCGAACACTTTGAGCGATTCCGTGAATGTTGTCAGCAACTCAAATCACGTAACGTCGCTACGATCTACATGATCGACGGGATTCTCGAATGGCGGAACGCATGGGAAAACAAACCCGATGAGATCGCCAGTCCGTATGCCATGCGTCCGGCGCTATCCCATAAGGTCGCTTGCATTGGGCATTCCCAAGCGAGAATCCTCGATGGCTGGGGCAACGTAGGCAAGACCGAGATCGTGGGAATCCCACGGTTCGATCATTTCTTTGAAACGACAACGCCAGATGTAGGCAATACTCGTTCTCGCAATAGCTCTGGCGCTTATCGTATTTTGGTGATGACGGCCAAGACGCCTGCCTTTACGCCAGAGCAGCTTCAAACAACAACCCAAAGTCTTAACGACCTCAAGAACTGGCACGCTGAAGAAAAAACAATCAACGGTCGTCGTGTTGAATTTGTTTGGCGATTAACCAAAGGTTTAGAGGAACAAATAGGAGTCGAGAATCAGCTCACTGATTTGAGCGGTGGCGAGTTGAAAGAAATCCTCAGCTCAGTTGATGCGGTCATCACGACGCCTTCTACTTCGATGCTAGAAGCGATGCTAACAGGGTTGCCTGTTGCGTTGCTCGACTATCACAACCGCCCTCGCTACGTCAGTGGTGGATGGGATATTCACTCTGCCCGAAACATCGATTCAGTGATCCAGCAAATGCTCGACCGCAACGAAGCAAGAATGCTGTTCCAAACCAACTCGCTGCGTGATTCCTTGAACTGCTCAACAAACGCGACCGAGCGTTTTGTTGAACTGGCAAAGTCGATGCTGCAGATCGCTCAGCAAAAAATTGCAGCTGGCCAACCACTCGAGTTCCCGCCCCAGTTGCTTGCCGATCCACCGATTCAGTTGGGCGATTTTTCTCATCAACGGCTTTACGCTAACGCCAGTGAATTCTCGCTTGATGATAAAGTCGAATTGCAAATCCAATTGTCTCAGTCGCGGCGTGAGATATCGCACTTAAAAGACGAACTGGAAGAAACACACGCGATCTTGAGCCAGGCCCATGAGGTCTTTGAGCAGATCCATCGGCACCCGATCGCCGGGCCGATCGTAAGGATGCGCAAGCAGCTGGCGGACTGGTTTTCGGGGTTCAGAAAGCAGGATCATGTAGGATAAGCCGCGAAATCGGCATCTTCTCTTTCATCAGGCTGGAAGTGCTTGAAAACTGTGGGTACGCTCACCAAAACGTGGAATCACGCCCTAAGTTTTTGAAAGAGCTTCTGAATCGAAACGGCTTCTGAATCTAAACTGTCATACATGTAGAGGCGGGCGAACTGACTGCAGATCAGGAAATTTGAAGTCAAAGCCACTGAATCGGAATATACTAAAACGCTCTCAAAACAGCTTCAAATTATCTTTAAAAACGCTCCGTGATCCTCGAGCTTAGCAAATCCGAAACAACCTTGAGCTCAGTCTCCAAAACTGAGCCTGTATTGCTGTGCGCTGCCGACGACAACTACGTCAAGCCACTGGCGGTTATGCTTCATTCTGCTGCCAGTAATCTACGAGTTGGCCACCACCTTAATGTCGTGTTGATGGATGGCGGTATTGGCGAATCAAGCTGGACTGGACTCCGGGAGACGCTCTACGGTCTGCCGATCACCATTCATGTGTTGCAGCCTGATCGAGATGAATTCAGCGACCTTGGCACATCGCATCACATTACCCATACGGCTTATTTTCGGTTGCTCGCAGCGCGGCTGCTTCCTGATTCCATTGACAAAGTCATTTATCTCGACTCTGACGTTCTGGTAAAGGACGACTTGATGGAGCTTTGGGACATGAAGCTTGAGGGCAACTACTGCCTGGCCGCGATCGACATCGCCTGTCCTTTTGTCAACGCTTACGCCGCTCAGAAAAAACACAAAACACTTAAACCCGCGATCCCGCATTTTGCCGCGATCTCACCGATCTCCAATTGGCAAGAACTGTCACTGGACGGCGCGGCTCACTATTTTAACAGTGGAGTCATGGTTCTTAATCTGGCCCGCTGGCGCGAGGAAGCGATTGACCAGAAACTTCTGGCTTGTCTTCGCGACAACGCTCAGTATGTCTGGTGCTGGGACCAGTACGCGTTGAATGTTGTGTTCGCCGGTCAGTGGAAAACGTTGCCAAGCCGTTGGAACCAGGGCTATCACGTTTTTGAGTATCCCGACGAAACTCACAGCCCGATTTCTCAAAGTGAATTCATCGAAATGCGCGACGATCCGGCGGTGATTCATTTTACGACGGAATTCAAGCCCTGGGACTTTCGACCTTATCATCCGCTGCGTGGAAAATTTTACGACGCGCTCGACGAGACGGCCTGGAATGGCTGGCGCCCCCGGCAGCCTGAGTTCAACCTTCGTCGCTGGTGGGATCGGCAAGCGGTCGGTTTCATTCGCAATTGGCTGATCAACTATCGCAAGATTCGCTGCTTGTTTACCAGTTGAACCCAAATTAACGGTTGCCAAGTTTTCGGACGGCCAACTTTTGCAACGCGACTACACCTTGATCATGAAACAAGCCAACTTCAATTCGAACTTTCAGAGATCTGCTTTAGATCCAAATGTTGGCTCTACTGCTGCGCGCGAAACAACAGAGCAAAACTCGACTAAGATTCCGCTGATCACGATTTTTGCGATTCCCAAACCATTTGACACCGCGACCGATCAGATTCAGCGCAACGCGATCAATTCATGGTCCCGGCTTGGACCGGACGTGGAGGTCTTGTTGATCGGCGATGAAACGGGAATCTCAGAAACTGCTGCCGAACTGGAAGTCAGACAGATCGGCGGCTTGAAAAGCAATCAGCATGGCACGCCGCTGGTTAGTTCTGCTTTTGAGATAGCGCACCGTGAGACTCAGTCGCCGTTTTTGGTTTACTGCAACTGCGACGTGATTTTAATGCCTGATTTCGTGGACGCGGTCAAGTTGCTCGCCAAAGCGGTGAACTTTCCGAAGTTGGTGGCTTTCGGTCAACGTACTGATTTAAGCGTTCAGCGAGAGATCGACTTTGACCAGGTTCAACAAATCCAGCAACTGCGCGACGACTGCGATCAAGCTGGAGTTCTTGCGTCAAACGCCTGCAAAGAATATTTCATTTTCAATCGTGACCTCTATCAGCAGGTCCCGGATTTCGCTGTTGGGCGTGGCAATTGGGACAACTGGATGATCCACTTCGCCAAACGCCAGGCGATTCCAGTAATCAGTCTCTCTGACAGGGTTCGAGTGATTCACCAGCAGCACGACTATGCTCACACAGGATCGAGTCGTTTTCGCTGTTACGTCTCGGGCGAAGAAGCTCGTGAGAACCTGCGACTGGCCGGAGGTCGTCATTTGATTTCTGGCTCAACTCCATCCTGGCGATTGACGCCAGCTGGGATCGTACGTGAAAACGGATTCCTGCTAAGCCGAGGTTTCTGGTCGGATATTCCTCGCTTTGCCCGTTTGATGCTTAACTTACTTTGGCGTTAGTCTCTCAAGATTTTAGAAAACATGACTCTGATCGCGATTTTACTTGGACTTCTGCTCGTCGGAGCTGCCATTGCGCAACTCTCGATCGCGATCACGTTCCAAAAAAGATTCAACACATTGGAATCTGCACCAATGCCTGCCAGTGAGCAACAACCAGCGGTCATCGTGATCTGCGTCCGCGGCTGCGACCCTTCGCTGGAGTCGTGTTTGATGGGAGTACTGAATCAGAACTATGCCAACTATCGTGTGCAAATCGTCGTTGACAATCAGTCTGATCAAGCTTGGGATTTTGTTCAGGGCATCAAGTCGAAACATGACGACGGCAACCTCCTCTCGATCGTTGAAATGATCAACCCGATGGAAACCTGCAGCTTAAAATGCAGCGGGATTGTGCAGGCGCTACAGAGCATCGACGAGCAGACCAAATACGTCGCATTCCTTGATGCCGATGTTTCTCCACATCCCCAGTGGTTGGCCGAATTGACTGGACCATTGCTGGACCCGACAGTGGGCGGAGTGACGGGGAATCAGTGGTTCGAACCTGATCCGGGATCAGGAGTCGGCTCGCTTTTGCGCAGCACTTGGAATGCGGGTGCTCTGGTGCCGACAGTTTATTTTTCCAATCCGTGGGCTGGCAGTTTTGCGATGCGGATGCAAGACATCCTCGACTCAGGGCTGGAGGAAATCTGGGGGCAATCGGTTGTTGACGACGGTCCGATTAAAACGGTGATCAATGACCTTGGGATGCGGGTTGCGTTTGCTCCTTCCTTGATCATGATCAACCGTGAATCGTGTAGTTTTGGATTCGCCAATCGGTGGGTCACAAGAATGTTGACGTGGTCTCGGCTTTACGAACCAACGTTTTATCTTTCCATCATCCACGCGCTGTTTAGTAACGGCGTCATGCTGGCCAACTTTGCGGTCCTGTTGTTGGCAGTACTATCGGGCAGCCTCCCTGTCATTCTCTTTACCTCGGCAGCTCTGATTGCCAGTGGCTGGATGTGCGCCAGGTCGTATGAGTTGACCCGCCAGTGTGTGGCCAAGCGCTGTGAACTCCGCGGAGAATCACTTGCTCCGCTAAAAAAGCAACGCTTCTGCGAAGTCATGCTGTGTGTCGCCGTTACGCACCTGGTCTTCGGAGTCTCTTGTGCTCAAGCGATTTTTGCTCGCCAGATCAAATGGCGTGAAGTTACCTACGAGCTTCAAAGCCACAATCAGATCAAGCGACTGGACTACGCTCCCTATGCGGCCCCAGCGACGCGCCGAAACGTTTCGATTTAATCGCCGGTCCAAAAACGCCCACCATTGCAGGAAACTGCCTAGTGGTCCGTCAAAACTGAAATGATTGGCAAAACGGGTGCCATGCTTCACGCTTGCGTGAGCATGCTTACGCGAGCGTAAAC
>CAYSQZ010000225.1:0-7658 GCA_964433035.1 uncultured Pirellulaceae bacterium
TAGCCGATGCTGATCAAGCCTTCACGGACAAACTGGGTTTCGTACTGATTGACTTTGCAGCCCAGCGTGACTGTTTTTAATTTCGCGACCAATGGATCATCTCGGGTAAAAGGTCAATTCTAGGGAGCGGCTGGATTTGACCAATCTTAAAGAAGCAGTCGCAGTCGAAATTGAGCCTGGATCTAGGAGCTTGTTTCAGGTTCGATACTTGCAGACATCGACCCCTTGCATCGCTCAATCAAAAAGTCAGCACCGAAGGCATGAATTTGATCGCGCTTTAGTTCAGCATGTTCTTTGGTCGTCGTCAGGCAGACAACACGACCAGCGGCATCAACCGTTTTGGCCAGCTCAAATCCTGTACTGAAGGAGTGTCCAAATAATTGCCGCATCATCAGGATTACGTACTCGTAAGAATGGTCATCGTCATCCCAAAGCACGACATGATAGCGAGGTTGTCGTTTTCGCTTTTTGTCTTTTTGTTTTTCCGGAGTCGTTACGACAGTTGGCTCTGCCACTAGAGTTGTATTTCCTTGATCCGACATGATCTATTCTCTTGTACTAATTCGTTCCTAACGAAGACGATAATTTGACGGAATTTCGATTTTTATACAAGTAAAAATCTCGAGTGTTGGCGGGATTTTAGGTGTGGCGGAATTCAGCTCATTAGAAATCCTGGGTAAATCTGATTCACTGAGCGTGGTCGAATTATTAGTCCGCCGCTATATTGTTGCCGCAAATCCATTGTAGCCAGAGAGTCAAAAAAGTAATTAATTTTTCTGGGGTTTATCGGGCTTTTGAGCCGACCCAACCAGCTTTTTGCCTCGCGTTTTGGCGAAATATCCATCAATAGAGCGTTTCGGACTGCTGTGGAATATTGCTTACTGCAATGACCGTTTCCGGGCCCAAGCCCTGATTAAGGAAGACAGATGTCAAGCTTTGATCCATATCTAAAGCAAAATCATGATCGTTTCGAATCCGATTTGATTGAGTGGCTGCGAATGCCAAGCATCGGGACGGACAGCGCATACGACAAAGATGTTCGCCAAGCCGCTCAGTGGCTGGCGGACAAATTTCGTGGCTTGGAGTTAAAAACCGAGCTGATTGAGACTTGCGGTCATCCGCTGGTTTATGCTGAGTCTCCGAAAATCGAAGGTGCTCCAACTGTTTTGGTTTACGGTCACTATGATGTCCAGCCGCCAGATCCATACGAGTTGTGGGAAACGCCACCTTTTGAACCAGATGTTCGCAACGGAAATGTTTACGCCAGAGGAGCGACCGATGACAAAGGCCAGATGATCACCCACATGTTCGGTGTCGAAACTTATTTAAAGTCCAAGGGTGATCTCCCGGTTCAAGTCAAATTCCTGATCGAAGGTGAAGAGGAATCGGGCGGCGCAGGGTTGGCGGCTTTTCTGGCGGGCGAATACGACAAGGAGGTACCAGTTAAGCAAAAACTTGCTGCCGACATTGCCGTGATTAGCGATTGCTCTCAGTACGCTCCGGGAAAACCCGCGATCACGTATGGTCTTAAGGGGATCGCCTATTTTCAAATTAATCTTACCGGACCCAATCGAGATTTACATTCTGGGGGTTTCGGCGGCACAGTAACCAATCCCGCAAACGCACTTTGCAAAATGCTCGCAGCGTTAATTGATGAGGACGGTCGAGTTCAGATCCCTGGTTTTTATGACAACGTCAAAGAAATCGACCAACGCGAGCGCGAACAATTTGCTTCGCTGGGCTTCTCTGATGATGAGTATCGCTCGGAGCTGGGCGTTGGGGAGTTGGCTGGCGAAAAGGGTTTCTCGACGTTGGAGCGCCGCTGGGTTCGGCCAACCTTTGACATCAATGGTCTGTGGAGCGGCTACCAGGGCGAAGGAGCAAAGACGGTCTTGCCAGCCAAGGCGGGCGCCAAGTTCAGTTGTCGTTTGGTACCCGATCAGGATCCGCACGAAATTGAAGCCAATCTCAAGAAAATGCTGGAGGAGCTTTGCCCGCCAGGGATCGAGTTGGAGTTCGACCCGCATCACGGTGCACCAGGATTCGTCCTATCTCTCGATAGCCCGTTTATGGACGCCGCCGCCAAAGCGATTGAGCACGGGTTTGGGACGGCGCCCGTTTTTGTTCGATCGGGGGGCAGTATCCCGGTGGTCAATCGTTTTACTGAAATGCTGGGCATCGACACGCTCCTCTTGGGCTGGGGGCAGGATGACGATAACCTCCATAGTCCCAACGAGAAATTTTCGCTCGCCGATTTTCACCGCGGAATCAAATCGAGCTGTCACTTGTGGGACGAAATTGCAAAAATCTGAGAGCCGGAACTTGCGGAACCTTTTTAGTCTTTAATCTGAATTACAAAAATGCTTGACCGAAAATATATTCTTGAAAACGTCGACGCTGTAAAGCAAAACTGCGCCAACCGAAACGTGAAAGTCGATATCGACCGGTTGGTTGAAATGGAAACTGCGCGGCGGGTCAAGCAACAGGAGGTTCAGGATCTCAATACTGAAGCCAATGCGGCGTCAAAGCAAATTGGCAAAGCCAAAGACGATGCCGAGCGTGAGCCGCTCAAAGTTGCCGCGCGTGAGCTTTCCAAAAAGAAGGATGCGGCTCAAGCCGAGCATGACCAGATGGACGCCGAGATCAAAACGCTTCAGCTGGACGTGCCCAACATGGCTCATCCTGATTGTCCCGTGGGCGTGGACGACAAATCGAATCTGGAGTTGGCACGCGGGAAACATGCGCCACGCGAATTCGATTTCAAACCGCTTGATCATCTCGAGCTGGGTGATAAACACGACTGGATTGACTTTGAAGGTGGTTCACGAACGACCGGGGCGGGTTTCTACTTTCTCAAAGGCGAAATGGTTCTGCTGGATTTGGCGTTACAACAATATGCAGTTGCCGAGTTGATGAAGCGAGGTTTCACGCCGACGATAACGCCAGACTTGGCACAGGATTCGGTGCTGGAAGGGATCGGCTTCAACCCCCGTGGACCTGAAACTCAGATCTACAGCATCGAGGAGATGAATTTATCCTTGATCGGGACGGCCGAGATTACCCTGGGCGGTCTTTACAGCGGCAAGACTCTGATGGATGACGAGTTGCCGATCAAACTTTGTGGCATCAGCCATTGCTATCGAACCGAAGCTGGAGCCGCAGGCCGCGCTTCCAGAGGTCTGTACCGAGTCCATCAGTTCACCAAAATCGAGATGTTTGCTTTTACTCTCCCCGAGCAAAGCGATGCCATCCATGAAGAATTGCGACAGATCGAGTGCGACCTGTTCGACGCAATCGGCGTTCCTTATCGGGTGGTTGATACGGCGACGGGAGACCTGGGTGGACCGGCTTATCGAAAGTACGACCTTGAAGCCTGGATGCCTGGTCGCGGCGAGGCGGGCGAATGGGGCGAAGTCACGAGTACTTCAAATTGCACCGACTATCAGTCGCGGCGGCTCAACATTCGGTACAAGCAAAAAGACAAGAAGGGAACCAACTTCGTTCACACGCTCAACGGCACTGCGTTCGCGCTGAGCCGGGCGTTGATTTCGATTTTGGAGAACCACCAAAACGAAGACGGCAGCGTAACCATCCCAGAGGTGCTTCGTCCCATCATGGGCATAGAAGTGATGGGAGCCGCATCCTGATCCTGAGGCAAGTTTCCCAATGCGTTCGTTTGCTCTACTGAGTCGCTTCTTTGAAGCCTGCGGCCTTGAGCGCATCATACTTGCATTTAAGCGGAACAACATTGTAGCCTTGCTCTGTCAATACTTTCGCAGCCCGACCGGCGCGTCCACCAGCTTGTCAGTGCAGAAACACCGTTTGATGCTTTTCGATTTCAGCAAACGCGGTGTCTGCATTCTCGTTGATTGAATCTATCGGAATATGGCGCGCCGATTCGAAATGCGCTTCCTCCCATTCTTCGTCGCGGCGAACGTCGACCAAAATCGCTGAGCCAGCCTGGATTTGTGCCAAGGCATCGGCGATGATCGCTGCTTCGGTTTTGGCCTCATCAGGTTTGTCGCTGTCGCTCGAATTGGGAGCGGGGTCAGGTTTGTTTTCCATCGAGAGATTGTCTGTCAGTTGAGGAGAGTTTGGAGAAGTGTTGTCGGAGAGTTCTGTCGAGTTGTAGCACCCCGACAAAAATAGAATCAATAGGAAAATACCTGTTCTTGATCGCATTTGGAACTGAAGTCTTTCTGATGTAGTCGGGTTGGCCAGACTACAAAAAATTGGGTAGTAGGCAGTTAGTTGCCGTTCGTAATGCCGCGGGACTCGTTACTTCTCCGCTACGTAAAACTTGGGGCAACATTTGCAACTACGCCTAACTGACTTTACCTGTCTCTTCGAAGTGTTGGTTCTGAATCGGAATCAAGGCTTCGAGAATTTCGCTGAGAACTTTTGCAGGTGAACCACTGGCTTCCACGCTGTATTTTATTTCGTCCGGGTAGCAATCCAGTACTGGCTTGGATTGCTGGTGATAGACTTCGAAGCGATGACGAATTACCTCTTCGTTGGCATCGTCAGCCCGGTTTTCCCGGATCGCCCGTCGCCTTAACCGGTGGACCATGTCTTCTTCATCGGCGCAACTGAGGTGAATGACGCCACGAATGTCGATCGTATTTTGGATCAATTTCGTTTGAGCGACCGTGCGTGGTATCCCATCGAGCACGAGTAAGTCTTCACGGGGCTTGTACCACGAAAGGGCAACATAAGCCTCCAACGCTTTCTTCCAGATTTTGACCGTCAACTCGTCGGGCACAAGTTTACCTTCAGCAGTAAACTCGCAGACCTCCTGGCCTTCTGGCGATCCGATATCGATCGAGCGAAAAACATCACCAACGGCCAAGTGAAAGAATCCGGGCACCGAACCGAGGATTTTACCCTGCGTCCCTTTCCCCACTCCGGGCGGACCGAAAAGGAGTATCGAACGAAAACGTTTTTGATCTGTCATCGCGATTACGTCATCTGTTTGGTTGGATTTTTGGAAGCGTTTGGATCGCTATCTGAAAGGCAGAAGTGTCCCGAATTCCTATTCTGTAACCTCGTCACGCCCCAAGCAAGTCCTTGGAGAGCCACTTCCAATCCAGATATTTGGAACTTTTGGAATAAACTTAGTGGAATATTCGGGTCCGCATTGGCAGTAGATGATCCTTGGAAGTTAAGTTTAACGGTGTGCTACGATTAAGAGCTTACCCCCTTTAACGGGTAGTCCGCGTAGATTCGGGGCAACGCCCAATCCGCTAATATAGTTACACCCACGACAAGTCAAAGGATATTTCGTGCTATTTTGTAATCCGAAAACGTGAGCGAGGGAGCAGTCCCTCACTGACGTATCGGGTTTCCATGAGCACAGTAACAACTAACTCGCGACGATCCGTAAAATTTCCTCGTCAACCAGCAACCGCACCTTCGCTAAACTTCAACAGCTCATGATATTTAATCGTTTAACTACAGTTCTTGTCTTGTCGGTCGCCATCTTCAGCATCCCGGTTCAATGGTGCACTGCACAGCAGAACGAAGGCAAAAATAAAACTGCGGTCCGATACCTGGTCGATTTCTCTAATGCAAAGAACCACTATGTAAATGTCGTTGCGACGATTCCAGTGCGTGCTGAAACGACTGAGTTGATGATGGCGGTTTGGACGCCAGGTTCGTATCTGGTCAGAGAGTATGCTCGACACATCGATTCGATAGAAGCGAAATCCGGCGGCAAGAAATTGGAATTTGAAAAGACTCGTAAAAATCGCTGGGTCGTTCAAACCAAAGGTATCAAATCGTTTCAGCTACGTTATCGACTTTATTGCAACGAGATGACGGTACGCACCAACTTTACTGGAAATCAGTATGCCATGATCAATGGCGCACCGACTTTCATTACCGTTGCAGACCGATTGGACCAGAAGCACATTGTGCGACTGAAGCTTCCCAAACCCTGGAAACGATCTGCGACCAGTTTGCGATCCACTGGCAAGCATCCTCACACCTTTGTCGCCAACGACTTTGACGAACTGGTTGACAGTCCGATCGTTGCCGGCAATGTGCAAGTCTATCCGTTTTCTGCAGGCGGAGTTGAACACCAACTGGTGAACGTTGGCGAGTCAGGCCAGTGGAACGGCACCCAAGCCGCAGCGGATCTGAAACAAGTGGTCCAGGCCCATCAGGAAATGTGGGGAACGACACCGTACGATCGCTATCTGTTTATCAATATGATCTCGGATTCTCGCGGAGGGCTTGAGCATGATTTTTCGACACTGCTTATGACAAGTCGCTGGAAATTCCGTGACGAAAAGGGATATCAAGATTGGCTTAGTTTGGCCAGCCATGAGTTCTTTCACACCTGGAACGTTAGAAGGTTGAGGCCCGAACCTCTTGTTGAATACGATTATGAAACTGAAATCTACACCGACGTGCTTTGGATCGCTGAAGGGATTACCAGCTACTACGAAGATTTGGCTTTGGTGCGTAGTGGATTGATTGATCAACGCGAGTATCTCGCCAGGCTTTCCCAAAACGTGGAGAAGGTACAGCAGACCGATGGACGAAAAGTTCAATCGCTTCGAGAGTCGTCGTTCGATACGTGGATTAAGTTCTATCGTCCCGACGAAAACTCAATTAACACCCGAATCAGTTACTACTCTAAAGGCGCCGTGGTTGCTTTTTTGCTCGATGCCAAGATTCGAAAACTGACCGACGGCGAAAAATGCCTCGACGATGTAATGAGAACGATGTGGGAGCAGCATGCCCAGAGCGGATTCACCAGCAAAGATTTTCGCAAAGTCGCCTCGTCCGTTGCCGGGCAGGATCTGCATGATTGGTTCAGTGTTGCTGTTGATTCGACGCAGGAACTGGACTACTCCGACGTTGAGTTCCTTGGCGTCAGTGAACCCAACACCAGCAATGAACCAAATAAAGAGACGGACCAACCGGCTTCAGATTCGGATTCCAAATCCAGTGGAGACGAAGACTCGGCATTAAAGCGAGTTCAAGATTTAGAGGATCAGGGCAAGATCCATTCGCCCGAGACGCCAAAAGAGAAGCGAAAGAAGAAGCGAAAAAAATCTAAAGAGCAGAAGTTAAAAAAGGCGCAGAAAAAAGCCAACAAGAAAAGTCAGCTTCAATCCGCAGGCGACGAGTTCAATGTGCCCAAGGAACAATCCCAAGCCAAGCCTGCCGCTAAGCCCGCTATCCAAGCTACCCAGCCGGAACCTTGGCTTGGTATCGCTACGTCTTCGGCCGATGGGAAAACGAAAATCTCAAGAGTCACGCCTGACTCACCCGCTACCGATGTGGGACTGAATACCGGCGATGAAGTCATCGCCATCAATGGCTATCGAGTCGGCAGCAGTGTAGAAAAACGGCTTAAGCAATTCGAGGTTGGAGAAGAGTTGGAGTTATTGATTTCACGTCGAGAACAATTAATGACAATCCGGGTTGAACTGGGCGGGATCGGATCTGAAAACTGGCGCTTGAAGTTCATCGCTAAACCTTCTGATCAACAGAAACACCAGCGTGAACTTTGGCTTGGTCCAGCGGAATTGTAGGCTCTTTCTCAGCTTGGTTTTCGATTCGGCTCACTTCGATTTGAGTTATCCGTCACCAGGACCGTAATTTATCCGTCACCGCGACCGTAATTTATCCGCCACCGCGACCGTAAT
>CAYSQZ010000226.1:0-7632 GCA_964433035.1 uncultured Pirellulaceae bacterium
GGGTGGGAGGACGCTAGGCCCTATCGAAAATATAGGTTATTGATCGTCCCCTGTTGTGAAAATTTTTTGAAAAAAGAGAGAATGTTTCAAATGATGTTTTGGGCCGCAATGTGGGCATGTTTTTAATTTGCAGCGTCAACACGGTTGGTTAAGCGTGTCGCAACCGAGTATCGCAACCATCCCAGCGTTGAGGACAAGTTGAAACGCTGCTAAATTGCCAGTCGTAGCACTTGAGCGTGCCATTTTTTTCAAACCACTTGCTTGGCTAACTCGATATGAACAGCGCACTTAAATTACGTTACCAAAATAACAAATTGGTTCCTTTAATCCTGATGTTTTTTTTGGCTTTGAGCGCTTCCAGCGACAGCCTCGACTGTGTTGTAGCTCAGGTAGTTGCTCAAACACCAGTTCCAGTACAGCAGCCAACGGTTCCAATTTTCGTTGATGGTGAAGCTCAGATTGTCGAAGGCTTTAGCAATTCCAAAGAGTGGATTCGCCATGATCTTTGGGTGCAAACTGAGTTCGACTCTGACAGTAATGGAACCAACGATCGAGTGCATGTTTCGGTCACTCGCCAAAAACAGACCGAAACCGAGGGGCTTAAAGTTCCTGTGGTCTATAACACAAGCCCATACTTTTCTGGTACCGGTTCAACCAAACCGCAGTTCATGTGGGATCCCAAGCATGAAATCGGGGCCACGCCGCCCAAACGAAACATTTCGCCGCCGATTCCACAGCAGTCACGCCGACCGACGATTTCAAGTTCGCATACTCGGCAGTGGGTTCCCAGGGGGTACGCGTTGGTGCATTCTTGCTCGCCAGGAACCGGGCTTTCCCAAGGTTGTCCGACGATAGGGGGTGACAACGAGTCGTTGGCTCCCAAGGCTGTGATCGATTGGCTTTGCGGGCGCGGCAAGGGCTACACTTCGCCTGATGGAAACGAGGAGGTTTTTGCGACTTGGTGTACCGGCAAAGTAGGGATGACGGGAACATCCTTTGAAGGGACGCTTCCAATCGCTGCGGCCAGCACGGGGGTCCAGGGTTTGGAAGCAATTATCCCGGTAGCTCCCAATACTTCTTACTATCACTACTATCGCTCCAACGGATTGGTTCGCCATCCCGGCGGTTACATGGGCGAAGATGTTGATGTGCTTTTTGATTTCGTTCATAGCGGTAATCCGGCGATGCGGGAACGGTGTTGTGGGGATGTGCGAGATCAAGAGATGGCCAAAGGTCAGGACCGGGAAACAGGTGACTACAACGATTTCTGGGCCAAGCGAGACTATCTTCATGACTTGGGCCCTTACAAAGCCGCGACTTTGATGGCTCATGGCCTCAACGACTGGAACGTGATGCCTAGCCACACGGTGCGGATTCACGAGGCGCTCAAAAAGAAAGGTGTTCCACTTCAATCATACTTTCACCAGGGCGGACATGGCGGTCCTCCGACGACCAAGCTAATGAATCGCTGGTTCACCAGATACCTGCACGGTATCCAAAACGGTGTCGAGAATGATCCTAAGTCGTGGGTGGTCAGAGAAGGCGCCCGTCGAAGTGAACCGACGGCTTACGAAGACTATCCCAATCCGGCGGCCAGTCTGGTTAAGCTTCACCTGACTGCCGGCGGAAAATCGGTAGGAGGTTTGTCGTTGGCTGCGGTTGCCGACCAGTCAGCAGAAACGTTAACCGATGATGTTGGAATCGGCGGTCGGGCGTTAGCCAAAGCCAAGGAATCGAAAAATCGTTTGATCTACGCTACACCTATTTTGAAGCAGGCTGTTCATCTTTCAGGAACTTCAAAAATCAAGATCAAGTTGGCGTCAAGCAAGCCTGCGGCGAATCTGTCGATTTGGATGGTTTCGCTTCCCTGGAACAGTGAGGCAACCAAGTTGAATGAAAATTTGATCACGCGCGGTTGGGCGGATCCGCAGAACCATAGTTCGCTTACCGACAGCCAGCCGCTGGAACCGGGCAAGTTTTATGAGCTTTCGTTCGATCTTGAACCCGACGATCAAATCATTCCAGCCGGCCAGCAAATCGGTTTGATGATCTTTAGCAGCGATCGGGATTTTACACTTTGGCCTGAGCCTGGCACTGAACTGACGATCGATATCGGGGCAACCGTTATCGAGATTCCAGTTGTCGGCGGTTCGAAAGCATTCGAGACTGCGATTCGTTGACAACGGTACACAAGTAATTGGCTCCCGCTCAGGCGAAAAATTTTGAAATGAAAAGAGGGGTGGTTGGTTGATTTCTCAAGCGGTCGTCAAACGGTTGCTGAAGTTACCGCTCACGAGATTGGACACAACCTTGGACTGTCTCATGTTAATATCAGAAACAATCTGTTTGCCGCCAGCGGTGGCGGAACCGATTTGACAAACTCTCAAATCAATACAATTTTGGGCAGCAGCCTTCGGCACGCAACGACTTTGGGAACGTTAGTCGAACTGGATTTGTCCGGGGCTTCCGCCGAAGCGCAAGCTGACGCCAGAACGGTGTCCATCGGTGGTTGCGGCGTTTGTGCTGCTTGCACCGGCTAACGTTGTCCTGGATTGGAGTTACGTTTTCCACGCTTCCGGCTACGATCATCAGCGCTTCAGCCTCAGCACGATCGGTTCATCGTCGACGCCGGCATTGATCAGAACTGGTTCGGAGCCGTATGGTGAATTGATTTCACATTCAGTTTTCGGTAAACGAGTAAACTCAAAACGTCCGTCAGAGTCAGTCAGGCGATCGGCGTCGATCCAAGTTGGTAGGCCTTGCGATGAACGCGGGTTTTTGAACATAGCGTAGACTCGTTGATTGGGCACCGGGTTTCCGTCCTTGTCCAATAGCTGGCCGCGCAGCTCTGCTCCTTGCTCCAGTTGCAGAATGTTCGTTTCACCTTGCACCAAATCAATGTTCTTTTTAACGTATCTCTTGGGTTCTGCCTCAACCGTGTAGTCCCGTGTAGGATGCAGTGGCGATATTTCACATTCACCCTTGGCATCGGTAACGAGACTTCCGGACCAACTACCATGGCCGGTCAAACTGACTGTCAATTCGCTGCCGTAGATTGGCTTTCCCTGATCATCTATCACGCGCACCTTTGCCTTGACCGGCGCGGCGGTTTGAAGCTGAACATCGACAACAGGCTTCGATGCCTCAATCAACACCTCATCGGAAACGGCTGGATTAAATCGTTCGCCGGCCTTAGCGACTACTTTTGCTCCCAGTGGAATCGGCGTTAGCAAGAATTTCCCCTTTTCATCGCTCCGGAAATTTCCCGATAGCCCGGTAGAGGAATGCCGATACTCATACCTACAGGAAACGCTGGTAGAGAGGGGGTTTCCGTCTACGTCAACGACCGTCCCTGAGACAGCGCCGGCTGGTTCGACTTCAATTGTGATTTCATTCAATTGGCCCGCCACGACTTCAATCATTTGTCCCTCAAACGTAAATCCAATTAACCTATCTGGTTGCAGGAAATACTTTCCGGGCTCGACACTCACTTTAAGATGGCCGTCGTTTAGTGGAGAGTAATTGTGTCTAAGTCTAAGTAATCCACTGGGCTTAACGGTCTCGCCGTCGCACTCAAACGATATTTTGAGATCGGTTTTCTCAACGCCGCCGGCGGTAGTCGTTTTATTGGTCTCGGCGTCAATCATGATTTCGACTGTATTGTTTCCTGGTGTCGCTTCTAAGGTGCCTCGGAACTTTCCCGATTTCAGCGTTAACTTACCGGCCAGCAGACGCTTAAGCTTCAGTCGAACTTGGTCTTCCGAGTCTTCGACAACATCGAGTAGGCTCTCTTTTTCATCGCTACGCCTTAATGATTTCCTCGTTCGTTGCCAGAAGACGATCTCCAGCTCGCCGTTTCTTTTGCGCCGCAACTGGTCCAAGTCGCCTTTGATCGTAACGTCCATGGTACAGGGTGGACGGAGCGTGAACTTCAGATTCTCGCTAGGGGTCACATCTTCAACAATTGTCGCGCCGTTATCGGAGACAACCAGGATCTCGTAAAGTTCCGTTGGGAACAACATTGGCGTTTCAAAACGTCCCTGTTTGTCTGTCCTTGCAATCAACTTGTGTAAGAAAGCCCTCGTTCTGGTGGAGGCGATTCTAATCTCCGCATCGACAACAGGCTTGCCGTCGGCTGACAGAACCACGCCTTTACTAATGGGAGCAGTTTTGAGAACAACTTCTGTCTTGCCATTGTTGGTGACAACCTTATCTTCTCTGACGTAGCCGACCTTCTCCACGCGTAGGTTGGATTCTCCACCGGGATTTCGATGTTTATACGTGTAATTCCCTTGGTCATCTGTGCTATTCTTCCAAACGGGACCGCCATGTGACTTCGGATACATCTGTACGTCCGCCCCTGAAACAGGCTGCCCATCCTCGTCCACGACATGGACCAAATGGGGGGCGCCTTTAACCAGCGTAACGTTTTGAGTGATTGAAATATCTTTCACCGCCTTGATCGGACCGATGATAGCTGGGGCGTAGTTATTGGAGAACAGTTCGAGCCAAACTTCTCCACTTTTCACAGTGGTCTTAAAATCTTGTCCTGCTGAGAATCTACCTCCTCCCTTATGGGTACTAGAATTTGAATTCTCAGAGGTAGTGGATAAGCGACCGTCTTCGACCTCGCCGCCATCTTCGGTGGTAATGCGCCCGCGAATCGTCGCCGTTCCCTCTTCAAAAACACCATCTGCGTGATCTTCCAACGCGACTTGTCGCTCTTTGATTTTTGCGATGCGCTCAGAATCCGAAAGCGCTTGCACGGCGACCGCCGTGACGGCTTTGGAGCCGATGTTCATTCCACAAGCGATCAGAATTGACGCGGCAATCACAAACCCCCAGTTCAATGGCGACACACGCAATTTTGGTTTTGAGTCCGGTTTTAAGATGCGCTGGATCCGTTCCAGCATTCCACTGGGTTGCTTGTTCGAAAATGCCATCGCCGCCGCAGGCGCTTGATCCACTTTGGAATCTGTATCTCCCAACACCGTCTCCATCCAGTTCGCAAGAATCTGCGCGTAACCAATGTTGTTTCCGGCCGCTTCAATCGCGATTTGATCACAGCAGGCTTCACGTTCGATGCGGATCTGTCGGCTGATCCACCACACGGCAGGATTGAAGAAGTAAACGGACTCGATGACCATCTGATACAGGTTTACCAAGTAGTCATTGCGGCGGACGTGAGCCAGTTCATGAGCCAATACCGCTTGAAGCTCCGACGAACTGAGGCTTGTCAGCATGGACATCGGCACAACGACTGCCGGAGCCAAAACACCGACGGCGTAAGGGGTGCAACCGGACGCAGAACTCCAGAACGAGGGAACTTTGCGCAGCCCAATCTCCTGGCTTTGTTTGGTAAAAAGTTCAAGGTACTTCGGCGTCTCGATCGGCGAAACAGAAGAGAGCTGATTGCCGCGAATCACGGCCCCGATCGTGCGGAGCACCATCGCAGAGACGCCGACCACCCAAAACAGAGCGGCCAGCGCAGTCCAATTAATGCCGCTTACTGCGCTAGTTTGCGGTGACGGAATGTGAGCTAATTCAGCCGGCGGTGACTTGGATACAGCTTCGGAAACAACGAGTGGAGCAACCTGCTGTACGACTGGTGAGGCCGACGATTTTCTGAGTTCAGTGCGGACGTGATAGGTGAAGAAACTGGCGAGGACGAGACTTAAGATTGCGCCGGTGGCAAGCCAATATCTAAGAGTGGCTTGTTTGGCTGAAATCTGTCGCAGAATGATCCCCAGTAACAGCGCGATGATGGCTGCCTGCCATATCGAATGAAGCAGCGCCCAAACAATGTCACACCAAAATTGAGTATTGAAAACTTCCAACATGTTTCTTCCTCGAGTTGACTGAGACAAAAACTTTCGTAATGGATCCTTGTTAAAGATCCTTTGCACTGGAGAGATTTAACTCACAGTAAACTGGGATTTTTTTAAGAAAATCCACTACGCGGTTTCTTTTAGATACACGAGCACTGGTTACTTCTTCTCTTTGGCTGCTTCATTGATCAGCCGCCGAATTTCTTTCAATTCATCTGCGTCAGGATTGGACGAATCCAGCAGACACTGGACAGCAGCTGACGTGTCGCCACCAAAAATGTTCTTCAGCAAGTCCTTCATCACAGGATTCACGGCCTGTTTCTGATTGACCAGAGGTCGATAGATATTGGCCATTCCTTCACGCGAGTGATCGACCAAATTCTTCCTCTCCATGCCCTGCAAGACAGCAAGCACGGTCGTGTAGGCCCGCTTCTTTCCATCTCGCAATAACTCATGCACTTTCCGAACGGGCAACGGCCCGTGCTCCCAGAGAACTGAAAGCACCTGCAATTCCAGCTCCGAAGGTTTCCCTTTTGCCATAGATTTCTTCATAGTTCCCTTTCGGTTCGTACTAACAACGTACTATGCAAGTAGTAGATACTACACTCGTAGTAATTTGGCGTCAAGCAGAAAATTCTTGAATTTAAGAAAAATTGCCACGCATGGGGTAGAGGTGGATTTTGTGATGGTTGCAACCTGCAGCCATCGCAAAAAGATTTCCGCCTCTGAAATCCTTTCAGTTCAACAATTCGAACTCACCCTTTTCGATAACACGGCGAACTTTAGCTTTTGCGCCGGTACGATGGTCTGACGCTCGATCGTTCAAAAAGTTGTAGGTTCGAATCTTGTCTCCGCGACCGACGTTTCCCAGTTGGGACTTGCGCAGTGCACGGTATTCACTGTCCACTTCTTGTTGTTCAAAGTCACGAACTCGCGCGGTCAAAACTCGTAAGGCCTCGGCTCGATTCGAATGTTGGTCACGGCCGTTGATGAACACCGTGATACCAGTGGGGACGTGGGTCATCCGAACAGCAGAGTCGGTTTTGTTCTGATGTTGACCGCCCGGTCCATGGCCACGCTGAGTCTTGACCTTGATCTCACTTTGCGGCAAAGGTTTCAAGATCAAATCCATAATCGGCAATACAGCTACGCCCAGATACGAAGTGTGCCTGCGTCCTCGATTTTCTGTAGGCGGCACACGCTGCACGCAATGTTTTCCAATGTGCGATTCCATAAGTCGCCAGACGTCGCGCCCGTTGACTTTGGCCGTAATATGTCCGGTATCGTTGGAAAGTACGGTGACCTTGAGGCGATTTCGCGTCGCGTATTTTGCAATCGCGGCGAACAGGTCGTGGGCAAAGAGTTTTGAATCGCTACCGCCCTCGCCGCCTTTGACTTCGAGGAGGATTTCAGTTGCCCCTGAGAATTTTTGGCTAAAGCCAGTTTGCTCGGCGCGCTACTGCGCGATTGATCTGTGTTGGAGAAGATTGATTTGACTGTTGTTTTCGTTTCGACTTTCGCCGGATTCTTTTTGGCATGTTTAACTCCAAGAATGTTATCTTTTGAAGTGAAGGAGTTCCTTCGCATCAAGCTGCCTAAATTCGCAGCTCAAAATTGGGACAACCAGGAGTTAAAAGGGTTCGCAAATTGTGTTGGCTTTTCAGTATTTCTTTGCCTCGCAACGAACCGCCTTGCCGCTCACATTTTAACAAACAGCGGGCGGCCCACTGGCGGGCGGGGGCGACGCAGCTTCCGTGAGACACCAAAACGCCTGCACAAAAGCGAAATATTCGATCCTTCTACA
>CAYSQZ010000227.1:0-7632 GCA_964433035.1 uncultured Pirellulaceae bacterium
TTCGACGTAAAAGCAGTTGCCGTTACTTCCTGATTGCAGCGAGACGACTTTCATGCGGCAATTCTGCGCGATCAACCCTTTTTTGACCAGACGAGCTTCCAGGATTTTTAACGCGTGTACAATGAAACCATGCAGCATCGCAATTCAAAGTTGGTGTCGGAGGTTCCCGGGGATTTGATGATCTCGGTAGTAATTCCTTTTTTTAACGAAGCCCCAACGCTCGAAACGCTCGTCAAAAAGGTTGCTGCGGTTCCAATTCGAAAGCAGATCATTCTTGTTGACGACTGTAGCACCGACGGCTCAACTGAAATCGCACAGAGTTTGGTCGACGAACTGGCTCTGACACCAGACGTTTTTGAAAATTGCTCAATTCAAGTCGCTCGGCATGTCACTAATTCAGGTAAAGGGGCCGCACTAAAAACCGGTTTGGAACAGGCAACGGGCGATATCCTGATTATTCAAGACGCCGATCTGGAATATGACCCCCAGGAATATCCGGACTTAATCCGACCGATCGTAGAAGGACAAGCCGACGTTGTTTACGGAAGCCGTTTTCTCTGTGAGCACCCACATCGAGTCTCTTCTTTTTGGCACTACGTGGGCAATCGATTATTGACGACGCTTTCCAACGCCTTCACCAGGCTGCAACTTACCGATATGGAAACTTGCTTCAAAGCATTGAGCCGCAAAGTCGTCCAACAGATCGGCCCGGACCTGCAAAGCAAACGGTTCGGCATCGAGCCGGAGATAACCGCTCGGGTAGCCCGCGCAAAGTTTCGGGTACTGGAAGTTCCGATCAGTTATCGTGGTCGCGGGCTGGCCGAAGGAAAAAAGATCGGTTGGCGAGACGCGATCGAAGCCGTTTGGTGCATCCTGCGTTACGGCATTTTTCGGCAAAGCTGATTCAACGCTGGTTCCTCTCGTTGAACCAGCAGGAAACACTACAATTCGACCTGATCCACATGGCCATTTGTCACGACCAGAAAGTCTTTAGTGCAATACAAAAATAGATTCTTCGAACTCCCACAGAACCGAGTTTGGCGCAGTTATCTCGGCGGTCGCATCCTTGATGAACTCGTGGGCAAATCAGAACCTTGCGACAGTCACTTCCCCGAAGATTGGATTGCCTCGGTTACTGCTGCCAGCAATCCCGACTCGGACAATGAGCTTGAAGGTATCTCAAGAGTAAAAATTGATGATCAAGCGTTGCTCTTCACCGAATTGATCGACAAAGATCCGGACTACTTTCTAGGTGCCCAGCACGTAGCCCGCTTTGGCCAACAACCGATGGTGCTGATCAAGTTGCTTGATGCAGCAGTTCGATTACAGCTACAAGCCCATCCCACAGCCGAGTTTGCCAAAGAACATCTTGATTCCAATTCTGGAAAAGCCGAGGCCTATTACATTCTCGATGTGCGCGATGATGTCGAGCAAGCGTACGTGTACCTCGGATTTCAGCGTCCTCCAACGCGGCAAGAATTGCAGCAGTGGATCGAAGAACAAAATCTTGCGGCAATATTGGCATGTTTTGACAAAATCAAAGTCAAGCAAGGCGACGTCCTATTCATCCCCGGCGGCGTGCCACATGCGATCGGCGAAGGAATCTTCATGGTCGAAATCATGGAGCCGTCGGATTTGGTCGTCCGTTTTGAATTTGAAAGAGCGGGCTACACGCTTCCACTGTCGGCGAGATTCATGAATCGCGGACTCGATTTTTGCATGGACATATTTGACTTCAACCCCATGCCCGAACCGCTCGTCCGCCGCGACTTTATGTTTGAACCCAAACTGGAGACAACCTATGGTGACGCGGGACATCGCGATGATTTGATCGGCCCCGAAACCACACCACGCTTTGGCGTCAAGAAATCGACGATACATGGCCAAGTCCAGCGAGAAGAAAGCACTTTTTATACTGGCGTTGTGACCAGCGGCAGTTGCATTCTTAAAACCAGTGAACAAGAACTCAAACTCAGCAAGCTAGACAAGTTTTTCTGCCCCGCCGGCTTGGGAAGTTATACGATCCAGGCAGAGAACGAAGTTCAGATCCTGGAGTGTTTTCCTCCGCAAGCAGATTAAAACGATCGCTTGCAAGCATCCCTCGCCAAATTTACCAAAGTGGCCATAAATGAAACTTTTAACTGTAAGGCTCGGGGTCTAGTTGCGTCTAAGGCCGGTACTTTTTGGGAGCAACCAGATCATGAATCAGAAACTATTGATATGCCTGTCGATTATGGCGGGGCTTTTCTTTGGCAATAACTTGTACGCTCAAAGCGACAGTAAACCAACCCGGCCAGTTCCCGGGATTGTCGGTCAGCAGGCACCGCAATGGGATGTTTCAAAGTGGCATCAGCTTCCGGCTGGAAAGACAGATCTCGACATCACGGACTATCGAGGGAAGGTTCTCTACCTGTACTTCTTTCAGTCCTGGTGTCCCGGTTGCCATTCGGCCGGGTTTCCAAATTTGAAGAAGCTGCATGACAAATATAAAGATGATCCCAGTGTCGACTTTGTTGTCATTCAAACAACGTTTGAAGGGCACCGTATCAACACCGCTGACAAACTCCAACCGACTGCCCAAAAATATGATTTGCCGATTCCATTTGGCCAAAGCAAGGGCGATGGTACGCCGGCAATCATGCAAAAGTATCGAACTCGCGGAACGCCCTGGGTGGTTCTAATCGACAAAACAGGGCAAGTTCAATTCAACGGTTTTCACCTCGAGCCTGAGAAAGCTAGTTGGGCAATTGATCAACTGAAGAATCGTTAGATTGTCTGGAATTGCCGAGATTTGAGTAGAGTTAGTACGCGTGCCCAGCGCTACGTTCGCGGAGAGGCTGACATTTTTGTTGGCAATCCAACGCGTCAGCGAGGGCAAAGTCAGTTGCCGCTTTGCCCTCGCTGACGCGTCGGGTTACCATTTGCAACTTATTGTGCGCTTATCGACGCACCGAGACTTAATCCTGCATTGGTTTAAACAGTGTGCCTTGTTCCCAGCGTTTGAAAAATGTCTCGGAGAAACCGCTCGGTCTCTCGGTCTCTTCAGTCTGAGTCGCTATCAAAGAATTCGCTGACTAGCCGGGAAACTTCCCAGCACAGTCAAGCTTTTACAGTGAGCTCTGGCTTCACCAATGATCTGGGCAATCTTCGCGTTCTCGCGATGGCCCTGAAGGTCAACAAAGAAAGTGTAGTCCCAGTTCCCTTGCCGACTGGGCCGCTTGTCGATGTGAGACAGGTTGATTGAGTTACGTTTGAAGACTTCGAGCACATCGGCTAGCGCCCCCGTGCGATCCAGAGTCGTAAACATAATCGAAGTCTTATCTCTTCCAGATTCTTCGGTGCGGCTTTTGGACAAAATCAGGAACCTGGTCATATTCCTTTGGCGGTCCTCGATCGCTTGAAACAATGGCTTGAGACCATGAATCTCGCCAGCCAGCGTGGAGCCAATCGCCGCCGCGCCACACTCTGGATCTCGCAGGATTTCTTCTTTTGCTTTTTCAGTCGCCAACGACGAGCTCTCGATTGGAATCCGGACTGCCTGAGGGTACTGCGTACTGAGCCAATTTCGGCATTGCTCAAATACACCGGGCCTGGAATAGATTCGCCGAACTTCTTCCGGCTTGCAGTTTGCCAACAAACAAAACTGGCTTTGCAATCTGACTTCACCGTAGATACTCAAATCTGCATGCAAGTCGATAAACGCATCGAGCGTTTCATTGACACCACCCACACTGCTGTTTTCGATCGGAACCATTCCATAGTCGACTTCAGCAGCGGCAACTTGCTCGAACACCGTGCGTATTTCACGTGCAGGAGCAAAACTAACACTCGATCCAAAATGGCGAACCGCAGCCAAATGCGAAAATTCTCCATCGGGCCCCAGGAACGCAATCTTCAGTGGCTTTTCAATCGCAAAACTTCCGCTCATCAATTCGCGATAGATCATCTCCAATGTCCGGTGCTTAAGCGGACCGGCGTTGAGATTCTTAATCTTGGTCAACACCGCGGCTTCACGATGCGGCGCGTAAATCGGGACATCGGATTTTCGCTTAAACTCTCCGACTTCAACCACTAACTGGGCACGCTCATTAATCAGGCCCACCATTTGTTGGTCAACGTCATCGATCAACGATTCGATTTCCTCGATGGTTTCAAATTGTTCAGAAGTTACGGGAGGCTGATAACGATTTTTTTCTTCAAAAACGGGAAAGCTTCCCAGCACGAACAGGTTCTTACAATGAGCGCGAACTTCACCAAGAATCTCAGCTGTCTTGCCGTCGTCTGCGTGACCAAGCATGTCGACGAAAAATGTGTAGTCCGTCCCGATTTCGCGACTAGGTCGTTTTTCAATATGGCTCAGGTTGATGTCGTTGCGCTTAAACACCTGCAAAATATCCACCAGCGAACCTGGTCGGTCGGTACAGGTAAACATCAACGAAGTCTTGTCGTTGCCGGTAATAGGTGCTTTGTTTTTTGAGAGAATCAAAAATCGCGTCACGTTGTCAGGGCGATCTTCGATCCCCTCTTTGATCGTTTTGAGACCGTAAATTTCCCCGGCCATAATTGAACCAACGGCAACGACGCCATCTGCCGGACTGGCCAGATAAGCGATCTCTGCTGACGCTGCCGTGCTCTGTGCTGCAATTCGCTGTGCCTCAGGATAGTGAGTCGTCAGCCACTGGTGACACTGAGCAAGTGCTTCGGCCTTGGAGTAGATCACCCGCACGTTATCGGGATCGCAATTTCCAAGCAAGCTGAACCGGATCGGCAATCGAATCTCACCACAAATGGTCAACCGATCGAAGTACTCGTTGAATGAGTCAAGCGACTCGATGACGGCTCCACCGGTACTGTTTTCAATCGGTACCAAACCGAAATCAACATGCCCGCGAGCAACCTCCTCGAAGACACCCTGAAGCGCACGCAGGTTTTCATAATCGACGTGCTTCCCAAAATGCTGCGATGCGGCAAGATGGCTGAATGTCCCTTGTGGACCAAGATAACCAACGCGGGTCGTGCGACCCAGAACGTGACTACCATTGAGAATTTCCCGATAGATCCCCTTTAACGCCGAATCGGGAATCGGGCCCTGATTCTGATCCAAAATCTTCTGAAGATTTGATTCGTGCCCAACCGCTGAGGCTTGTTCGGCCCGAAGCTGACCTGAGCCGTCCTGCGAACCGGCTGTGGCTCGCTCTAACCGTCGACCAAGTCTGGCCAATTCGATTGATAACTGAGACCGCTTATTGATCGCGGCAACCAATTGGCGATCTACCGCATCGATTCCGACTCGCAGTTCGTCCAGAGATTTTTGAGTAGGAGACATTGGTGGCCAGAATTAGTGATCGTTTTGACAGTCCCCCATTCTAGATGGCATTTGAAAACCGTCTACCGACATTTAAAAGACAGGGAAGCCTCGGATTTACATCATTTACCATCGGTGTCCCCATTCTTTGCTGCCTGAAACTGCTTCTAAACCACATGTCGTGAGCGCATAAAAAATGCGGACCAGTTTGGATATCTGATCCGCATCTTGAAATCATTAAGAATTCTCTACTCTGATATTAATCAGTGTTAGTTGACAAATTCTGGATAGGCTGCAACGCCAACTTCAGCTTTGTCCAAACCTTCTCGCTCGTGCTCTTCAGAGACACGGATGCCGATAGTAAATTTCAAAAGCAGCCAAAGCACAGAGCTAATAACGAAGACGAAGCCTGCTACCGCACCAACACCAATCGCTTGGGAAACGTAGCTGGTCCCGTCGTTGGTGAACGGGACAATCATGGTGCCAAAGATTCCAGACACCAAGTGAACCGGAATCGCACCAACCACATCGTCAATCTTGAGCTTGTCGAGAATTGGAACTGTAACAACTACAATTACACCGCCAACGGCACCGATAAGAATAGATTCCAAAGGACTAGGGTAAAGCGGTTCGGCGGTAATCGCTACCAGACCAGCCAAAGCTCCGTTGAGGGCCATAGTAACATCAATTTTGCCATATAAGATCTGACATAGCAAAGCACAAGCGACAACTCCACCACAGGCGGCGAGGTTTGTGTTACAGAAAATTCGAGCAATGTCGGCAACATGAGTGATCGAACCCATCGCCAATTGTGACGCTCCGTTGAATCCGAACCAACCCATCCACAAAATGAATGTTCCCAGAGTCGCTAGTGGAATATTAGAAGCGACCATCGGCTTGATTCTACCATCTTTGCCATACTTTCCACTTCTTGCACCGAGAATTAAGGCTCCCGAAAGAGCAGCCCATCCACCAGTCGAGTGAACCAAAGTGGAACCTGCAAAATCAGAAAATTGAACATCCAGTTTGGTATTCAACCAACCTCCACCCCACTCCCAAGCACCAACAATCGGGTAGATAAAACCCGTAAGCAGGATAGTGAAGATAATGAATGGCCAAAACTTGATCCGCTCAGCCACGGTTCCTGAAACGATCGAAGCAGTTGTCGCACAGAAAACCATTTGGAAAAACCAGTCTGAAGCGACCGAGTATGTAACCACTCCTTCGTTTATATTACCAGTAGACTTCCCTGGTTCTGGCCAACTGTAAGGAGCTATTTGCCCGATAAAGTCTTTCCAGAGCGCATCGGCACCACCCACTCCGTACATTAAGTTGTAGCCGCAAACCCAAAACAAAATGCCAGCTACTGAGTAGAGCATGATGTTTTTCAAACACTGCATCGAAACGTTTTTGGTTTGAACCAACCCAGCTTCGAGCATCGCGAAACCGGCGGCCATCCACATCACGAGGAAGCCACCAATTAAGAACAACAGACTGTTGAATACGAAGGTTGCGGTGTCCGCTGGTGTAAGCTCAGGTGCTTCTGACTCGGATGCCGAGTTGGTGACCTCAACCACATCGGTTACTGCTGCCGCAGTCGCTTCAACTGCATCTTGAGCAATCACACTGATCGGAGCGATGATGTACATCGCCATGATGAATAGAATCAAAAATTTCAAAATCTTTGGTCGCATTTTAAGTCCCTTTGGTGGTCAAGTTCTGGTGTCAATGAATGATCTAATTCGCTCCGAAATCAATTTCAAAGGCTTTGATTTCTTGAGCTCATCTCGGGCCAATTCCATGTGGTTTGGAATTCCTCTGGCCGTCAAAGAATCTCGTTTTTTGCTCAAACCTGATCAAGCCGGCTGTCAAATGCTGACATGAACGGCATCGCTGCTGAACAACTGTGCATCGGGGAGTTTTTGCCTTTAAACCCCCCATTTTTCTGGCTTAAGAAAACAGGAGCCGCATTACTGGCGATTTAGGAAACCCTAATCGAAAGTTGCGTTGCTGTTTCTTCCTTCTGCCGTCCTCGATCAAACAAAAACCGACAGAATCTCGTCGTTGGACGGCTGGTCAGCTCGACCAAGCTATCTGTTATCACTCTTAAGCAATGGACATGCCAAACTTTAGGTACAGATAGTCGGGAGGTATTGGTTGTAAAGGCTACGGATAAGAGCCATTGAGAAGGTTCATCACACCGTCCCGTAGATCGCGCTACTTTCGCGGAGAGGTTGTGATTTGACTAGCCGTTTGGGCGCTCCCGAGCTTGAGTGAGGCTTGGAACCAACGAGCCGTCGACTGTAGGAAAAGTAGGTCAGGCTGTG
>CAYSQZ010000228.1:0-3518 GCA_964433035.1 uncultured Pirellulaceae bacterium
ATTCTTCGGAACTCGCGTTTCGCAACTGCGCCAATCAGGCGATGCGGGAAACGATTTTGCCTCGCGCGGGTTTGCGCCTTTGGGAACCCGTGATGGAGTTGGAAATCGAAGTCCCCGATTCATTCATCGGGCCCGTTGCAGGGCATTTGACTCGCAAGCGCGGCGTGGTGACCGACTCTTCGGTCCAGGACGGTACTTGCATTATGTTGGCCGTGGCTCCACTGGCTGAGTTGTTCGACTACTCGCAAGAGTTACGTTCGATGACTCAAGGCATGGGTACGTTCAGCATGACACCTGCGGGCTACCAGATCGTTCCGCAGGATGTTGAAGAAAAAGTTTTGACAGGGCGAAAGTCCTGAAAAGCTTGAACGCTAAAAGGCCCGTTGTTTCGGCAACGGGCCTTGTTTTATTGCTTGGCAAACCAATATTTCGCCCCGTATCAAGAAATTTTGGAATTTTGTTTCATCTCATCCGAGATCAAGATAGATTGGACTTCTACAAATCGACCTGAATGACTGGTCAATCAGAATGAACATATTCTCCCCAAAAGAAAACCAATCCAGCGAGACGCGGGCCGCGTTGGACCCCGCCGCTGTCAAAAAACTGGTGAAGCTTGGAGCTGAAGTAACGGTCGAAGCTGGCATCGGATCACGTTGCGACCACTCTGACGAATCCTTCAAAGAAGCCGGCGCCGGGATTTCCAGCGATCGCCCTGGCTGCCTCGGTTACGCCGATGTGGTCTGCCGGGTTCGCAAACCCGAGCCCAATGAGATCGGAAGTTTGAAACAGGGTGGCATCCACATCAGCTTTCTTGATCCGTTCAATGAACCTGAGTTGATCCAAAGATTTGCTGACCACGGTACCACGGCAATCAGCCTCGAAATGGTTCCGCGCACCACGTTGGCTCAGAAGATGGACGCGATCAGTTCACAGGCCAATCTGGCTGGTTACGTTGCCGTCATCACTGCAGCCCATCACATCAACGCGATCTTTCCGATGATGATGACGCCAGCGGGAACCGTTTCCCCGTCCAAAGTGTTTGTGATCGGCGTCGGCGTTGCCGGACTGCAGGCGATCGCCACGGCAAAGCGACTTGGTGCACGAGTGACGGCTTTTGATACCCGCGTCGAGGCGCTGGAACAAGCCGAATCCCTGGGCGCCAAAGCGTTGCGAATCGACCTCGGCCAAACCGGAGCGACCGATCAGGGTTATGCCAAAGAGTTGACGCCTGAACAACTGGAAATACAACGTGAAGCGCAAGCCAAAATTTGCGAGCAGAGCGACATCGTGATCACGACCGCCAAGCTATTTGGCCGCCCTGCCCCGACGCTGATCCCGGCCAACGTAATCCAAAGAATGAAACCGGGCGCCGTGATCGTCGACCTCGCAGCTGACACCGGGGGCAATGTCGAAGGTACGATTCTCGGACAGGAAGTCACTACTGACAACGGCGTTACCATCATTGGCACCGGTAACTTTGAAGGACAAGTCTCACGGCATGCTTCTCAGGTTCTGGGCGCCAATTTTGCCAACATGATTGAACATTTTTGGGACGAAGAAACCAAATCCGTAAAGATCGACCTCGATGATGAAATTCAGAAAGGCTGCGTGATCACCCATGGCGGGAGTATCGTTCACGAACGTTTCAAACCCGAGTAGGTGTGAGGCGTTGGTGGCTGAGGACGACGGGCTTGTATTGGATTGCGAAGCGATACAACGCCCAGACTAGAGTTAGTTACTTTGCCAGACAATTTGCAACAACCTTAAAACAACTTTCAATCCAGCTGAGTTAATTCAATGGAACTTATCCTCCTTCTATTTGTATTTGTGATCGCTGCTTTTCTGGGTTTCGAATTGATCCAAAAAGTCCCCAGTCAATTGCACACGCCGTTGATGTCCGGCTCCAACGCCATTTCCGGGATCACGATGGTTGGAGCGTTGCTGGCTTCTGGAGTCGATGCGGGATTTGGAAAGTGGTTGGGCCTGGCTGCTTTAATACTGGCGACGATCAACGTAGTGGGCGGCTACCTCGTCACCGATCGGATGCTTGGGATGTTCAAGAAGAAGAACGACTAACCATAAACCGGAATTTTCTGAACCTTAGTTCGGTTTCTAATCATGACTGTCTTAATCAATCTAGCTTACATTCTTGCTTCGGTGCTTTTTATTCTCGGCATCAAGATGCTGGGTAACGCAAGCACCGCCCGGCGTGGGAATTTAATCTCTTCGGTCGGCATGTTGGTTGCCGTGGTGGCGACTTTGGCGAGCACCGAGATCGTCAGCTACAGCTGGATCATTGCGGGACTGGTGATTGGAAGTCTAATCGGTGTGTTCGCTGCCAAGACCGTCCAGATGACGGGGATGCCCGAGCTGGTCGCGTTGTTTAATGGCTTTGGTGGGCTTTCTTCGTTGCTCGTTGGCTGGGCTGAAGTCGCAAAGAATCCTGAATTTATCGCTCCCCAAGGCATGACCAGCTACAACCCGGTCGTGACGGCCACCGCGGTTGTGTTTGCGATCCTTGTCGGCGGTGTCACGTTCACCGGAAGCGCAATTGCCTACCTGAAGTTGTCCGGCAAAATGGCCGGCGCAGCCACGGTTTTTGACCACCAAAAAACCATCAACCTGGCGGTCTTTGTCGTCCTGGTTCTCTGCGGCATCCTCTTTGCGATGACTCAATCACTGTGGGCTTTGGCCGCAGTGATCATTTTGTCTTTGGCTCTGGGAGTTCTGGGTGTGATCCCGATTGGCGGTGGCGACATGCCGGTGGTCATCTCGTTCCTCAACAGTTTTTCGGGCATCGCGGCTTCTGCGGCCGGGTTTGTGATCGTCAATAACGTGCTGATCGTGGCCGGCTGTTTGGTGGGAGCCTCGGGTATCGTTTTGACAGTGATCATGTGCAAGGCAATGAACCGGACGCTGGCAAATGTATTTTTTGGTGGTTTCGGCAGTGGTGGCGGGAAAGCCCAAGAGGTCGAAGGCGAAATGAAACCGTCCACACCCGAAGACGCTTACTACGTTTTAGAAGCTGCACAATCGGTGGTGTTCGTTCCGGGTTATGGGATGGCGGTTGCTCAAGCCCAGCACGTGGTCAAGGAGCTGGGCGAGATTCTCGAGAACAACGGTGCCGAAGTTCGGTTCGCCATTCATCCGGTCGCCGGACGGATGCCGGGACACATGAACGTGTTGCTTGCCGAAGCCGACGTTGCTTACGAGCAGCTTTGCGAAATGGACGACGTTAACGCGATCATGGAATCAGTTGATGTCGCGATCGTGATCGGAGCCAATGATGTCGTCAACCCGGCGGCCGTCGAAGACGAGTCGAGTCCAATCTACGGGATGCCAATCGTCAACGTCTTTCAAGCCCGGACGGTGTATTGTCTCAAGCGTGGTCAAGGCGCCGGATTCTCGGGATTGGTTAACACGTTGTTCTTCCGCGACAATACCCGAATGTTGTACGGCGATGCCAAAGCAACACTCACCAAGCTGGTCGGGCAATTCAAGGAATAGCGGCCGCAGTG
>CAYSQZ010000228.1:3618-7600 GCA_964433035.1 uncultured Pirellulaceae bacterium
GGTTCGTCCGTGGCTAGCGCCAAAACGGCTGGTAAAACACGCTTGAGAAATTGGCGGAGATTCTGCGGAAGTACGAAGCCCCGTTTCATTTGACCGAAATCGAACTTTGAGCTTCGTTTTGCAACGGTGGAGAACCAAAGACTTACTGCCAACTCAATTTACCAACTCAACTGGTTGTAATCGTAATCGAATTGATCACCGTTGGTGTTGCTGGATTGTCATCCGTTGGGTCCGACAAATTGAGTCGATCCAGTGCGTTTTGACCGTCAATGACCTCGCCGAAATCTATGACTTCTCCAAAGATCGTGAAGTCTTCGTTGTTTGGGAAATCGGTCTCATCGTAGGTAATAAAGAACTGGCTGCCATTGGTATTGGGAGAGTTGGTTCTGGCGTAGGCAAGAACCCCAGGTCGATCAAAGGTTAACTCGGGCAAGATCTCATCATTGATTTGAAAACCTGGACCGCCGGTTGAAGTATTGGTCGGATCACCTCCCTGGGCCACAAACCTTTCGAACTGAAGGTCGCCATCCTCATCCAATACTGGCAATCCAAAATCGTCAACAATCGGCGACTCAACCACACGGTGAAAAGCTAACCCGTCGTAAAAGCCGTCTTCGGCCAAGTTGACAAAGTTGTTAACCGAAATCGGCGTCTGATCAGCGAACAGATTTACGACAATGTCACCCACGTCGGTGCTGATGGTTGCAGTATAGTCGAGCGACTGGTCAAGCGTATTGGGAGGTCCAGACCCTTCAAAACTATCATCATCAAAGATGCCGTTTCGATCCAAAGGATCAACCGTAGCCAATTGCCGATTACCCTGAAACGGGATGAAGCCCGCCAAGTCGACTTCGAAGGTCTCAGTGACAGCGACTTGATTTTCATCAGTAACGGTCACTGTGAACGCCGCTGTTCCGCTGGTCAGCAAATCTGGCGTCCACGTAATAACTCCGGTCTCAGAAATGACTGGCAAATTGCTTGTCCCCTCGACCGCGTCTCCACTGACTTCCAACTCAAAACTCAATGGAGAATCAAGATTGGCCTGAGTGGCTTGAACTGGAATCTCCAATGACTCATTGAAGCCGAGCGTTTGATCTGCAATGTCAGTAACGGCAAGATCAGACTCAATGGCTTCTCCAACGGTAAGAGTGAATTCTTCTTGATCGGAATCCCCCTCATCATTGGTCGCGATGATCCGAATCAAAAACGTTCCCGTCTCGGATGGAGCAAACAGAAACTCGCCGGTTTGCGAATCGATGGAGGGCTGGTTTGCATCTTCTGAAATGCCACTTTCCTCAAGATCCAATTCGAAAACAACCGAGTTGTCAGGGTCAGCATCCTCAACCGTAAAATCAACCAGTTGATTGACTGATCCTTGAACTTCAACGCCGCTACCAAACTCTCCCGGCAGGACGAGATCCAAAGGATCGTCGATCGCAGTAACCTGAATCGACCTGCTTACTACGACAGGCGCGACTGGAAATTCACTTTGGATGGCAATTGAAAGCGTTCTTTCTCCAGCAACCGGGTCGTCACCCAAACTCTCAAACAATATCGACTGAATCGCAGCTTGGTATTGGCTCGCTGAAGCGGTGCCCGTCAACGTCAGCGTGGTCGTTTCAGGATCAAAAACTCCCGTGATGCCGTCTTGCTGCACAAACGAAAGTACATCACTAACACTATCTCCATTTTGAAGCTCAATGGTCGCCGAGACGATGTCCTCGCCGGCGTCAGCTTGCAATTCCAAATCATTTACGACAGCAACTGCGGCATCGTTTTCAGTAAATGTAAAGGTTACATCGGGAAGCTCGGCTGCAAGCGTACTTTGAGCCGGCTCAACCTCACCGTTACCAAACTGAATCGAATCAATGCCAACGTCCTCAAGCCGTTCAAACACTTGGTCAATCAACGCCTGGGCATTGCCGATCTCCTGAATCTCAAATCGCCTGACGTTGGAACGGCCATCAAATTCCGCTTCAGTCACGTCGATGGAATCCGATCCTGATCGCCCGTTAAACCTTGCGGTCCGCTCGAACTCCGTTGATGCACCGAAAATAACATTGTCGCTCCCATTGCCGGCATCAACCGTTACGCGTCGCTCAAAGCTGGCGTTGGCGTCATTCAAATCTGGCAGCACGCCAAGGAAGTCTTCTCCAGAGCCCAATCGGATGTCGGCATTTCTTTCGACATCGGTTTCACCAGAAAATAATGCCTGATCATTTCCACTGCCGAGGTTTAACCGAAGGCTCCTGTCCACCGTAAGTGTGTCGCTGGTGAACGTGTCGTTGCCACTATTGCCGAACACTCGAAAATTTCGCCCGGCATCAAAAGAGGCCACGGCAAGCACATCGTCTCCGTCGCCCAGGAAAAAGTGCGACGACCGACGACTGGAAGAGTCGACAAGCTGAACCGAGTCATTGCCATCATTGCCTCGAACGTGGTAGAAATCGGCGGTCACTCCGGTGGCTTCTAAGCTGTCGTCACCATCGCCGCCGAGAAAACGGAATTCGCGAACGCCCTCGAAACCATTGAGCGTGACTTCGTCAGCTCCGTCATTCAATTCAAAACGGGCGCGATCAAATGTTTCTGAGAAAGTGAATTCGGTCTGACCGTTGATGGTCGTTGAATCACGCCCGGTAAATACGACTTCTCCGGTGGACGCCTGAGCTACGTCGATCTGGTTGGCGAGATCGTCACCAAAAACCACGAGAGTACTACCCTCCAGCGCTACAGACACATCGCCGGCCAGAAGACAACGCCTCTCAAAAAGCTCGTAGGAAAGGCGGTGATTTTTTCTTTTTGATCGGGGTGACAAGCTCATAGATTCTCCAACACAGATACTCCGTTTATTTTAGCTCCAAAAAGCAAAACCTGCTTTAGCATTATCGTGAAAAATGAGTGCGATTGAGCACAGACCTTGGAAAAGGTACGTGCTTCTTGAGATTGATTTTGATTGGCTGGTTTCAATTAAAACAGTCGTAAGCTTTAAACTGACTGATAGCTATGTGGGGGATGGCTAGCATTAGCGCGACAAATAGATGGAACCCGAAATGGATAAGAAAAAAGTGCCAAGAACCAGGCAGAGAAACGGGGAGTGGAAACGCGCGGGGCGATGCCCACGCGCGTCATGTCGTAGTGACCTTAGGGACAAAGCCTAGTGAAACTACTCATCGTGATGCAGCCCAGACCAAGTCTGTTCAGCAAGCAATGCTATTTATTTTGTTGTTTGGCTGGCGCTTCAAACTCGAATTGATGTGATTCTTGGCCACGCCAGACGGTCGCTTGATGCTTGCCTGCCTTGAGCTGTTTGATCGTTTTGGAGAACTTCTTTGAAACGATTTTTTTCCCATCAATTTTTAGGACGACGTCATCGTTCTCAAAACCGTAGCGTGCCATCTGGCTAGGCTTCGGCACGGATAATAACAGGACGCCTCGTAGGGAATCCATTCCGGTGGCAGATAGTTCGGCCTGCGTGCTCAGCTTCTTGTATTCCGCTCCCAATACGATCAGCTTGCGAGCTTTTTTTGCTTCATTGGATTCGCTTTTATCTGGTAGGGGAATGGCTGGAGACTTGGCCAATGCCTTTAAACGATCCGAGGTGACGCCAAATCCTTTCGTGGGAAAATTCTTAAACCCAAGCGCCAGCGCCGGGGAGTCTTCGGATAACGTGAAGTCACCTGACTGAGGGTTCGCAAAATTCGCGTTCCCATAAAGACTGTCTGCGTCATCCTGCGTTTGGCTTTGAGCTCGAATCCAAGGTGCCGCGGCTGTGCTGGAAGGGTTGTGCAGGAAATTCTTGTTCCTGCTCCCGCCCCACAACTTTGGTTTGGATGAGCGATAGCCTACTCCCCAGAGGATGTTGGATTCAAAGACGTCTTGTGTCGGTTTAGGATAGGGCACGTTGCAGGTGTAGCCGTTTCCAAGAACGATGTTGTTGGTGACAATTCGCTTGTAGCCTTCCCGCGTTTTGAGTCCCCCTGAC
>CAYSQZ010000229.1:0-7572 GCA_964433035.1 uncultured Pirellulaceae bacterium
GATGTGTCAGTCTCTGGCACGCCGTCAGTTAGCTGAGCTTGTACGCAAGCCGCAGGAACTAACGACACCAAGGCCGCAAGTAGTAAGGATTTAGTAGACTTTTTCATAATTTCTGTTGACTCCTGAAAGTGCTAAGGTGCTAAGGTCTAAATGGTTAACGATCTAACATCATTAAAAAAACGTCCCTTGAATGGTAACACGGGTGTGAACTCTATCCAAGGATTTAGTGTGATATTTTACCGATTATACAAAGTACATGCTTCTGCGGAAGGACGGCGAAATGTTTTGAAACGAGCCAAATTCAAAATGTGACTGGTGCATCCATGGTCATTGTGTGCCAGATTTAATTGCTAGTTAAAATTCTCTAGTTCGGAAGGGCCCGATTCCTACCTCGCTTGCGAGACCATTTCGCTCAATCAATGGATGCTCTGCCAGGGTTGTGACCAGAAAAGGTAAGTGACCATGGAACTGCTGAGACGGTAGATTATGCCGGTTATCGTGGTTTCTTGGAGGAATCGTTTGATGAAGCGGGCATTTTGTTGCGATTAAGCCTTGGTTGCGTGCCGATCACGGCCAAACTAGTGGCTAATATGATTACTGGAGCCGGTCTGATCGTGATGGATCTGCATGGGCTCAGATTCAGCGGTTCTTTGATATTCCGCGGTGGACCACATTCACGGTGCCGAGGTGTTGAACCATCACTTTGGATCGTTGGATATTCCAAAAGATCAGCTGGTAATCGTCAGCCCGAACGCGATGCCGTGTTTTCGCGTAGGATCAGGGTAGAGAATTATAGCATTGGCGGTTGTTGGGACTCATGATTGCGATTCGGAATTTAAGTAAGACTTTTCGGACTGGCCAGCGGTCCCTACTGGCGGTCGACGATGTTTCGTTTGACGTCCAAAACGGTGAAGTCTACGGTTTGCTTGGCCCCAATGGTGCGGGCAAAACTACGATGATGCGGATGATTTTGGGGCTGCTCAAACCCGACTCAGGATTCGCTGAGATTGCTGGCTGTCGTAGCGATCAACAACCCGATGAAGTTAAGCGCAACGTCGGCTTCGTGTCGGCTTCGGCGGGTGTTTACCAGTGGCTTACCGGGCGCGAGATGCTGGCTTTTTTTGGCGACATCTACGGCTTGGAATCGGATCAGATTGACTCAAAAATTTTGGAGCTTTCTAAGATACTGGGGCTCGACGACTTCCTCGACCAAAGCTGTGCCACGCTTAGCACGGGACAAAAGCAACGGCTGAGTCTTGCGCGGGCTTTGATTCATGAGCCGCCAGTGATGATCTTGGACGAACCGACGCTGGGCTTGGATGTCGTCGGCTCACAAGTCATATTCAATTACATTGATGTCCTCAAGGAACGCTCCAAAGCGATTATTTTGTGTACTCACCGGTTAGAACAGGCTCAGCGAATTTGTTCGCGGTTTGGTCTGTTGCATCAGGGGAAGAAAGTTCTTGAAGGAACCATACAAAGCCTCCAAGCTCAAACGGGCAAGCAGGATTTGGTAGAAATGTTTGTTGGTTTGATCGAAAGCGATCAGCCGATTGATGATTCGAAGTCCCTGCCACCTATCGTATCAACTTAGCGCACGTTTGAAGAGCGCACGTTTGAAGATTCGGATTCTTGATGACAGAACAATCTAACTCCAACGAATCGGCTGGCGTCGAACCTGGGACGCCAGCGGTCGATCCGCTGGTTGAGGCTCGAGGGGATGTGGCTGCATCGCGGGTCCAGCCGCGAAAAAGATATCGGCTGGGAAGGTTGGTGTTGAAGGAACTTAGGGAGACGCTTCGTGACCGACGGACGATTGTGACGTTGTTGTTGATGCCGTTACTTGTGTATCCGGCGCTGAGTCTCGTGTTTAAGACTTATTTGCTTTCCAACCTCGATTTGGTTGCCGATGACAAGCCAGTTCAACTGATCATCGCCTATAGCGGCGACACCGATGTTCAGGACATCCGTCAAGGCTTGACGATGATGGCCGCTGGTATTGAACGTTCGACTCAAATCGAAAAGGGGGAACTGACGCAGACGCCAGATCCAGGCTTGGCCGTTGGGGCTGCGATCGGGCAACGACAGCGAGAGTTTGTCAATTTTTCCCAGCACAAGCAGTATTTTGTTTCGCCCAATGACGCCAATGAGACGCTCGAGTCTCGTGTTGAATCCGGGATGGCGGATGTGGGCGTATTTTTATCGCGGAAAGATCGCAACGAGTGGGAGATTGGCGAGATCCGCCTGGTTTGGCGAAACGATCCGATTTCGCAAATCGCAAGAGATTATGTACAAGCGCGTTTGGAGACGCTCAATCAGTTCGAGTTGGAGCGACGATTGGAACTCGCTGGCCGGCCGATCGGTCCGCTGTTGCCCCTTGGAGACGGGAGTATCGTGGGGCCGGAAGAAGAAGAGCCGCAATCCAGTTTTCCCTTGGCTTCGCTGGTTCCGCTGGTGTTGGTGTTGATGACGATCACGGGCGCCGTGTATCCGGCGATCGACTTAACTGCCGGAGAGCGCGAGCGGGGAACGCTTGAGACGCTCATGGCCGCGCCGGTGCCAAGATTTGGGATTCTGTTTTCCAAGTTTGTTGCGGTGCTGACGGTTGCTGTTTTGACGGCGATGTTGAATTTGATTGGGATGTTCGCGACCGTCTGGGCATTTCAGCTTGATAAGCAATTCGGGGTTGGGGTTTTCAATTTTTCGGTGATGTTCCAGATTTTGCTGTTACTGGTTTTGTTCGCCGCTTTTTTCTCTGCACTCCTGTTGGCGGTTACCAGTTTTGCGAAAAGCTTCAAAGAGGCTCAGGTCTATCTGATCCCCATTATTCTGTTGTCGCTCGGTCCCGGTTTGATGGCGATGGCGCCGGGAATGTCGCTCGATGGTGTCTATGCGGTCGTTCCAATGATTAACATTTTGTTGCTCGCCCGCGATGTGATTCTTAATGAAGTTCAGCCGCTTCAAGCTGTCATCACGGTTGTTTCAACTTTGTTCTATTCGTACCTGGCGCTACGCTGGGCGGCTTGGATTTTTGGGTCCGATGGGGTGCTCAGTGCGGGGCACGGAAATTTTGCCGAGATGTTTCAGCGGCCCGTAAACGTCAATCGTGCCGTTCCAGTTTTCGCGACGCTGTTTTGTCTGGTGCTCCTGTTTCCGATCAATTTTGTTTCGCTCGGTTTCCTGGGTCGGCTTTCGGGAGCGACGACGGCTGACTTGCAATATCGGTATCTGTTGATGGGCCTGTTTACGTTTATCGCGTTTATGTTTGTGCCGTGGGTTGTTGCCCGTCATCAGAATACGGATATCAAGTCAGGATTCGGGCTCAATATGCCAAAAGTGAATTATCTGGCTGCCGCAGTTCTGCTTGGTATAAGTCTGTGGACGATCGTGATGTCGTTGACCGCGGGATGGCATTCAGCCTACGGGTATTTGTTTGGGGCCGAAGCTCAAGCCCAGTGGCAGCATCGATTGGTGGAAGTCGCTTCGGGGCAGCTTGAACGGATTGGTCAGATACCGCCGTGGCAGATACTGATTTCCTTTTCCATTATCCCGGCGATCTGTGAAGAGTGGTTCTTTCGCGGAATGTTATTACGCTCGTTGTTAAAATTAAATACGGTTTGGAAATCGGTTTTGATTTCGGCGTTTGTGTTTGGCGTCTTCCATACGCTGGGCAATAGTTCGATCGCGATTGACCGTTTGGTTCCCACGACCTTGGTAGGAATCATGCTGGGATATTTAGCTTACAAGTCGGATTCTATTTTGCCGGGGATCGTGTTGCATTGCTTTCACAATGCGATCGTAATTTTTCTGGCCTACGTCGAACCTCAGTTAAGGGCGTATAGTTGGTTCCCGGGAAAAGACGAGCCGATTCCGCTGCAATGGGTCTTGGTCGGTTGTTTGGTTACCGCACTTGGAATTGCTTTGGTATATTGGTCAAAGCGACCGACGGAAGTTAAACCGCTTCAGCAACCGGAGTCGCATTCGGTAGCGGAAGTCGTTTAGTCGAAGTCACATGGTTCTCCAGTTTTGCTAGATCTGGATGCAGAAAAATGACTTCGTATTTGGCTGAAATTCTAATCAGAAAGCTCGCGTGTGCTTGGGGGCTTGCAGTGCTCTTGAGTCTGTTGGCTGGGGCGGCGAGTGTAGCGCAGGAACAATCAAAAAATGTTCCAGGGATCAAAGTCCCCGAAGGTTTTGAAGTGACCCAGGTCGCCGATGATCAGTTGGTGACCAATATTTACTCACTTGCCGTCAGCCCCAAGGGTCAAACGTTTGTCACTGGGCCGGGTTATATTAAGGTTTTAATTGATTTAGATGGCGATCGTGTTTTCGAGTCAGCGAAAACTTTCTCGAACCAACCACGCTCAGGGGCTCAAGGGATTTGCTTTGATGGCGACGACTTGCTTTGTACGGGTGATGGCGCGCTTTTGAAGTTTACCGATGCGAATCAGGATGGTGTTAGCGACGGGGCGCCTCAGCGAATCTTTTCAATTAAAACCGGCGGCGAACACGAAGCGCACAGCGTTCGCAAGGGCCCGGACGGGTGGTGGTACGTGCTGGCTGGGAATGCAGTCCCAATTTTAAACGAGTATTACTCCAGCCCCAATTCGCCGGTGAAGAATCCTCGAGCCGGATTCTTGATGCGGATCAGTCCCGATTGGTCTGAGAAACAAATTTACTGTCACGGTTTTCGAAACGCTTACGATTTTGACTTTAATTCGATTGGCGAGATGTTTGTCTTTGACAGCGATGGGGAGCGGGATGTTTCGCTGCCGTGGTATCGTCCGACTCGAATATTCCGAATGAGACCTGGAGATGATGCCGGGTTTGTTGCCCCAGGTTGGAAACGGCCGAGTCATTTTTATGATATGCCTCCGGAGGTGGGCGCGTTGGGCAGAGGCAGCCCGACGGGTGTGGTTGTTGGGCAGTCGAAGAGTTTTCCCAGGAAGTATGATGATGCGATTTTTGTCGCGGATTGGACCTTTGGGCGCATTACGGTGTTCAAGCGCGATCGCGATGGGCGTTACGATCGTGGCAGCGACTTTGCCGTCGCCAACGGTCAGTTTGGATTTGCGGTTACGGATTTGGATTTTGCTAAAGATGGAAGCCTTCTGATCAGTGTCGGCGGTCGAGGAACTCAGGGAGGCGTTTATCGTGTTAGTTATGTTGGCTCACGTGATGTGGAAACTGAAGTTGAAGATTCCAAAGCTTGGGCGGAGACGAAGCAATTTATTTCAAAAGCCAAATCTCAGTCCGCGTCGGCCAAAGAAGTGGTTGCGGCGCTCAAATCCTCAGACCCACGAAGAAGAGAGTGTGCCATCGAGGCGTTGCTGATCGATTCGAAACGCTGGAGCCTATATGAACCTGAGTTGGCTGAAGCCATCACCGCAGCCGCGAAAGACTTCGAGCCCCGTCAACAGGTTTTACTTTCAAGGCTGATGACATTGCTTACGACCGAATCTCAGAAAAAGATTATGACCAATGATTTGGCGCGCGGACTTTTTCGCTGCTTGAACGATCCGAATCAAGTCGACTACGAAACGTTACGCTTTGTTGTGGACAGGTTGGTCGACCCTAAGCGTTATAAGAGTTGGCTGCCCCGGTTGGGACAGCTTGCCGTGGGCGGCTGTGGAGCAAGCGGCGAGCAACCGATGTTTGTTGGTTACTCGGCTCGCAATAAAGTCAAACTCAGCGATTCAGTTCGGCAGCGGTATTCGAGGGTTCTGGCCGAGGCGTTGGAGGCTTCTTCTGATAACGGGGTAAGGGAAGAGATCGGGCGGCTGGCAGCAATGCTTGGCGTTGGATCGAAAAAGCTGCGGGGTGCGGTTTCCAGGCAGTTGTTGATCACCGATGCAACGGTACAGCAGGATATTCACTGGCTCAATTGTTACAGTCAGTCTTCGAAGCGGTTGGACCGCGGCGAACAGGGAAGCGTCGCCCAACCAGACTTTCCGGCGATAGTTGACAGGAGGGTGGCCAACGCTTTGGTTGGAATTGGTGGCAAGATTAAAAGAGACAATCTGAACTTGGATCGTAACTTTTATCCTCACCTCAAAACATTGGCCACTTCGCTGTTCGAGAATTCCAGTCCCAATTTGGCAGAGAGAGTTGCGGCCCGAATAACGGGAGCCGAGTCAGATGTGTTTCTATTGGAGAGCGTTCCCCGCTCAGCGACGAAGGCCAGGGAGACTGCAATTCAAAAGTTTGCCGTTGCGATCGCTGAATCCCCGGAGTCGGCGACCGCAGCTCAGGTTAGCGTGCTGGTCAACGATCTTTCCGTCCTGGTCAACGACGAGCCTTCTGGCAAGCATCTCCCGCTGATCCGAAGCTTGGCCGAGCGCTCCGAGTTACTGCAGGGGTTGGCAATTAAGGCCGTCCTCAAGGCGCCAATTGTCAGCGATCGTAAACTGCTGACCGCTGGACTGGAATCGGCGGAGCTGAGTACGGTCAAAAACGCGGCGATTGGTTTGCGCCGAATCTTTGACAAGCCCCGACCGCAAGAATTGGCGACCGCGATTTCGGTGGCGAGTCGTTTGGGTTGGGACAATCCATCGGTCTCGGTTCGCGATCAGTTGATGATGTTGGTAGCGATACATGAACATGTGGCGTTTGGAGAAATTGGTTATCAGTTTAAGAAACAGAAGCTCGATCAGTCCGAAGAGATGGCTCGTTGGGAAAAATGGATTCTGGCAAATCACCCAGTCGAGTACCAAGCGGCTTTTGACCGTAAAGATTCCGTTGACTGGACGAAGGTGAAAGACCGGATCGTTTCGATCGCTTGGGACCAGGGGAATGCCGACCGCGGGAGTGAGCTGTACAAGTCGCTTCAATGTGCGGCTTGTCATGATGGCGGTTCACGGATGGGACCGAGTCTGGAAGGAATTGCCAAGCGTTTTTCACGTGACGATATCTTCAAGGCGATTCTCTTACCCAATCAGCAGGTACCTCAGCGTTATCGTGCGCTGGTGATCGAAACGGTCGATGGAAAACTCTTCCGTGGAAGCCAGGTCTACGAGTCGGCCGACGGGATTACGCTTCAGCAGATTAACGGTACGACGGTACGGATCAACCAACAAGACATTGAAGCTCGAGTCCTCTCAGCCAAATCGCTCATGCCCGAGGGGCTTTTGAAAGACAGTTCAGATCAAGACTGGTCTGATTTGTACAAATATCTGATGGCCAAGTAGATCGGTCGGCTTTGCCCACAATTGTGATTTTATCAAATGCTTGGAAAGCGCATCCATCCCTCGGTAGGCGCATCCCTTCCTTCGCAGTGGGAAGAGTGGAAACGCGCGAGGAGATGCGCACGCGGTTAACGACTACCCAAGGCTAATGGCAAAATCGCACGTGGGGTCAAGAAACTAATCAACAGAACGCAATGGCTTCCAGTAACGGTAGGCCATTGCGTTTGTCTGTTCGCAAGGATCTGCGACATCAAAACTGTCGACATCAATCACTGATTCCACATGATTGATTCGAATCGCCAAACCACGGTTCCAGCCAGGCAGTTTTGACGGCTAGCCCATCCGCTATTGCTTTTTGCAAACCTCAATCAAAGATCTACTCCGTAAG
>CAYSQZ010000230.1:0-7503 GCA_964433035.1 uncultured Pirellulaceae bacterium
TTCGTCTCGATGTCGCGATAAGACCAGCATGGCTGGCTCCCTTAACTAAAATACTTTTAACACAAGTTCGCGATACGATTGAAGCCTTTCGATCCTCGCGCCCGAAGCTAGTTCCGGGCAATCCTTGCCACTTCGTTATTTTGAACTGTCATCTGGCTAGCCAAATCGCTGGGCCCAAAGGCAAAGCTATTTTCCCGCTAGCAGACAGATATTTCTGTTTATCGGGCTTTAGGTAAACAATAATCAAGAAAGCTCAGCAGCGTTCAATTGTGAGGCAATTTCGGATTAGACACCCGCATCAAATTTCGAAGATTCGTTGATCGAATCCGCTGCGTGGCAAAAGTAGCGAAATCATCGCGCAGCTTTGGAAGGCTAAACCTTCAGTGCAGCACCATTTATCGTGAGGTCGCTTTGCAAAGAACATGCTGATGGTTCAGGCCAGCAGCAACGAAACCATTTTGGTAAGCAACACCAGCATATCCGGGGCATACCGAGGTTAACGGTCTGAAACGACGGAAGCCCGGAAACAACGCTTAAGCACTTCGACGCAAGCTCATTGGAAGCGTCGCCAGCTCATATTGCATTGGCTGCGGATCGACAGTGACGACTTGGCATCCGATCCTTCGGTCCAAGTTAATCACCAGCGGAGCCCGGAGATTAAGTGTTAGGGTCTCTGCGTCCCGGCTGACGATGCCTAGAACGTAGGCTTGATCAACGGACGTTAGCTGAAGCACATCTACATCCGATGGCTCCAACCGAACCTGGTAGTCGTCGACAAATTTTCGCGGTGAGACGACAGGCAAAGCGATGTCTGCATGCTGCATGCTTTGCAGCCAAGCGACAGAGGAATTATCGGCATCGGCCAAAAGCACCCAATGTCGGCAGTCTTCGAACCCTAAAAGTCCGTTTCGAAAAAATAGAATATCATCTGGCTCGATCTCGATCGCAGCGAACCTGGTTGTATGAATTTTCATTGTGACGATCTCTAATAAGAGAATAGTTCGGTCGGTTTGTGGGCATTGCGCCTGACCTGAAACGGTATGTCGTCTAGATCGACCAAAACGATATGAATCTTCAGTCCAAAGAGCATGATTTTCGGTATTTTTCGGACTGGCAAATGTAGGAGTTTTGTGAGGGTTCGGCTCGACATTTGAAGCTGGCTTCTCTACGATGCATTTGAGGGAATATTCGCCTTTTTTTGTCTGAATGCTAGCGATGGCAAAATCTTCTACCTTCTATTACGTGATCGCACTGTTGTGCTTGAGCACCTTTCCAAATGCGTCGTCGTTTGGAAATTCGTACAGTACTGTTGCTGACGAGAAGAATTCGGAACAGCTTTCGGCTTTGATTTCTCAGCTTGACTCCAAGGACTTCCAGCAACGCGAACTGGCTGAAGAGAAACTCATCAGCATCGGTGAACCGGCAATCGAACCACTGGCCATAAAGTCTTTTAAGTGCTCGCCCGAAGTACGCTGGCGGATCCGCAAGATTCTTGAACAGATAAGCACGCGCGGAAGTGAAACGGTTTTCTACAAAACAACTGGCATTTTGCAGCTTCGATTCGGCATGGAAAAGCGACTCTCGACGCTGCAAGCAAAATGGCAGCATGGACGGAAAGAACAAGCCATTAAGATGCTTCGAAAGAACGGAGCGGTCGTCAATGATCCAATGGAAGGCATGAATCCAAATCCCGCTCCTGCTGCTGCGGAGTTAATTCTGGGCGGCGGTTTTGGTGGCGGAAGACATTTTTTGCTTGTTGATGGCAAATTTGTCGAGCAATCCTCAACTCCTAACAACGATTCGCTGAAGATACCCAAGCGGGCCCCTAGAAAGCAGCTTACGACTGCCGAAGCGAAAAAGGAAATCAAGCGGATCCTTGAATCCGATTTAGCACAAGCCCGAAAGATCGTGCTTGGAGACGAACCGACTGACGCTTCAATCGCTCAGCCCCAAGTCATAAACATGGCTCGTCCCCTGGCTGGTGGAGTTTTTGGTCGCGGAGCCAACATGCTTGGACAAGGCGTCACGGTTGAGCTTGGTGAGCGTTGGAAAGGAAATGCGAAAGGCCTTGATGCGCTGGAAAAAGTCTCAAATTTAACCGAAGTCAAACTCTCAGCCCAGAATTTGAACGATTCCATTTTGGCACCGCTTGCCAAAATTGAATCGATCAACAAATTGGTTTTCGAAAAATGCGAGCTCTCAGCCAAAGATATAAGGAATATTAGATGGTCAAAATCAATCAGGGAAATTGAATTTGCCAACGTTACTCTAACTAGTGAATTAATCTCCAGTTTAAAATCGTTCCCTTCGGTTAATCTTCTGACGTTTCACGAATGTGAGCTGGACCAGGATGCTGAGTTTAACGCCCTCAAAGATTTGCAGACTGTTAGAGGGCTCGAGTTTAAAAGCCTGGACATTCCCAACGATCTATTTGTATCCATCGGCGAGTTAAGACAACTTACTTACATCAATCTTGCTAACTGTAAGTTCAAGACTTCGGGCTACAAATCATTAAAACAGCTTAGACCCAATTTACAGATATCCTACACCCCCCAAGCGTTTCTCGGAGTCCGTGGGCCAAGCGATATAGGGGTTGGGATCGGTGGATGTGTCATTTCTGAAGTCATCTCTGGTTCTGGAGCTCAGAAGGGCGGGATGAAGGTGCACGATGTGATTGAGATGATCAACGGCCAAAAGGTAGAAGTCTTCGAGGACATAAGGCTCCACATCGCCCAACACCGCCCCGGAGAAAAACTCGATGTCAAGGTGAATCGCCTTGGGAAAAAGGTTGATCTGGTAATCGAGCTGAGCAGTTTTGACGATGACGCTCGGTAACTGGCTGGCACATCCGCTGAGGAAAGCCCGTCGCGGCCGTCTCTTGGGGCGCAATCGCGGTCGGTCCAGTTCGTCGCGCAGCACCTTCAGTTCGGCCTGACGCTTGGCGATGCCGTCCAAGCAGGCGATTAGCCGGTGAGCGGCCTCGCTTTCCCGTGTTGCAGAGGCTTTGGGAGCTTGATTATTGTCTTGATTAAAAAGCCAAATAGTCCTTGGCTAAAACGGCGTAAGTGATTAACTTTGTCGTTCTGCATTTCTTCCCGGCGAACGCTTCGCCAACAGGCCCGAGTGGCGGAATTGGCAGACGCTCAGGATTTAAAATCCTGTGACCTTACGGTCGTGCGGGTTCGATTCCCGCCTCGGGTACTACGGTTTTTTATGGCTCAATCGTCTTTTCGATCAACCCACGAAAAGCTTCGAAACGATCGGCTAGTTCTCGATCATCTTCCGGTAAGAACTCAATCTCGTCTTGATCGGAAGCCCAGTTGGATGGGCGACCGGCAGCCATCCAAGCGACGCCGCTGGCGGTTGCTTCAACAATGCTGGTGCGTGTGACGTGGCATTGAGTCATGTTGGCCAGGCGTTGACAGACTCCGTCCAGATTCGACAAGCCGCCGGAAACGCGGATACCGCTAACTGGCTGGTCGGGTTTGCCTCGGGTCATTCGCTGGAAATTTTCGTGGATCAGAAACACGATGCTCTCAACGACGGCCGCTATCGCCGGGCCAGGCGCGGGATCGACGATTGGTTGTCCGTTTTCATCAAACCAGCCCGGTGAAATGTCGGAAACCCAGAAAGGCGATCCCAGTCCGCCAATTGAGTTCAGAAACAGGTAAGGGTTTCCGCGCTGATTCTGCTTTAACCAATCCTCAGTCTTCGAATGAAAATCATTGCCCAAACTTAAACGCTCCGCCGCCCATTTGATCGCCGACCCACATCCGTTGACGGTGCCTTCAATCAAATACTGAGTGGTCGCGCCATCACTGAGCGACAATCCGCCCAGCAAGTCTTGATCCGATTCGTCGTTCGAGTCGTCTTGCTTCAAAATAAATCCGCCCGTCCCCAAATTTACCAGCGCCGTTTCATTGGGAAGTGGCCCCTGACTGTATAGTGCGGCCGTCTGATCTCCTGAAACCGCAGTGAGCGGAATGGTTCGGTTTGTCAAACCGAATTCGTAAACGACTGGAACGCACTGTGGCAATTCTACTTCGTTCAAGCCAAAGGTTTCGACTAGCCATGGATCCCAGTCGAGGGTCTTCAAATTCATGAGCTGCGTCCGCAGCGCATTGGTGTGGTCAACGCAATAAGGCACACCATCGACAAGGTTGGCGACAAGGAAACTGGCAAGCGGGCCGATCGCAACACGGTTCCCTTCATCCGTCTGGTTTCCGTTTTGTATAAGTTGAGGTTGGTGAGGCAAGTACACCGAATGAAGCCACTGCATTTTGCTCGCTCCATAGTGCGGCGTCAGCGGCAAACCGGTAAGCTGACGCACGCGCGGCGCGATGTCTTTGAGCAAATCGACATCCGCGTGTTGGCGACGATCCTGCCAACTGAGCACCGGCGATAAAGCTTGGCCTGTTCCGCGATCCCACGCCAAAACGCTGGAGCGCTGAGTCGCGAGGCCAGCGGCGACCACCTGCCAATCTTTGTCCTTGGCGGCCGCGATGGCCTGTTGAAGACAATTTCTGACGCTATCCAAAAGCTCCACTGGATCCTGTTCGACAGTGACTTCGTCGATTCGGTTAAGCCCAATGGAGACCTGGAACTTCTCAAGAAACTGTCCGCGGTCACCAAACAGAATCGCGCGCGACGAATGCGTGCCTTGATCCAAAGCAAGAAAAACGCGCTTGGACTGGCTCATTGTGCAGTACCGTTTGGAGATTCCGATTGGGCCGGATCAACCAAAGTCAACTCGCGAGTACTGGCGACTGGCGAACGCTTCGGTAAAGTTCGCTTGAGAATTTTCATGATCTTCTCGGCGGTCGCCCGATAGCCCGTCAGCTTGCCGCCAAAAATCGACAATACGCGAGGATTGGAGTCGTTGTCGGTCGGCAACTGCGTTTCGCGCGAACGTTTGAAAGCAGCACCAGTGGCGGCGGGCAAGACACGCAAGCCAGCCCAATGATTGATGATCGTCGAATCGCGGCTGGGAAAATGGGTCTCGTAGATTTCTTTCAGGTACTCGATCTCGGTTTCCAACGCCGTGACTTTGTCAGGGTCGTCGGTATATTCGGCTTCGGTTGTGCCGATCATCGTCCGGCCTTTCCATGGCATCACAAAAACGACGCGTTTGTCTTTAGCTTCGACATAGTAGCAACCTTTGTCGATCGTTCCGGGGCATTCGATATGCGTTCCCTGAACGTTGTCCACCGCGAACGGTTCCATCGCGGGCGAGAACTTCGCCAGCACTTCGTTCGCCCAAGGCCCAGCCGCGTTGACGACGACGCCAGCCGTAGTGTTGACGGTTTGGCCGTTGAGTTGGACTTCGATTTGGACTTTGCCGTCGGTCACCGTGGCCGACTGAAAACTCGCTGGGTAAAAAAGGTCGGCTCCCAGGTCTTGAGCCGATTGCATCACGGCTCGCGTCAAGGCGGCGTCGTCTGTTTGGCCGTCCCAGTATCGGAGGACTTTTTTCAGCCCTTGCTGGTTCAAACCATCAAGCGAATCCCACTCCGATTTGGGAATGGTTCGAAATCGCGTATCTTTGTGGCCGCCGGCGAGGATCGAATAGACGAGTAAGCCGAGCTTCATCATCCACGGTTTGCGGCTGGTACGATCGTAGACCGGGATGAAAAACTTTTGCCGTTTGACCAAAGTCGGCGCAAGTTTAAAAAGCAATTCTCGCTCGCGCAGGCTTTCCCAGACCAGCGAAATTTCAAAGCTCTCCAGATACCGCAGCCCGCCGTGAATCAGTTTGCTGCTGCGACTGGAAGTCCCTTCGGCTAGTCGCGATTTTTCAATCAACGCAACGCGATAACCATCGGCCGCGGCGGCTTGGGCGACTCCGACACCGTGAATTCCGCCGCCGATGACCAGCACATCATACTCGGGTTTCATTTCGCCGGCCGCAGCGTTGGCCGAGTTGACCGTGAACGCAGTTCCGTAGCTCAGATCGACAGTGCCGACGTCTTTGGGATTCGGGTTGGCCATTTGGGATTCATTATTCATCAGTAAACTCTTCACTTCCAAGTAAATCCACGATTCGATTGGTTTCAAGCATGTCGAAACCACTGCGGAAAAAATCCATCGCTTCGGCAGCGGAGTCGGTGTTGTACAGCACCCATTGCCACGGCCCGTCCCACACCACGCGATCTTCCGGCAGGCGGACGGTCTTACAGAAAAGATATTCAGGCCTCAGTTTTTTGGCTCGGTCATGGTGCTGCTGATCATATTGTCGCAAGACCCAGCCGATCGGCACGGTTGAATCGAGTATGCGCGAAACTTCGATCGCTTCAGCATTAAATGAAATAATGACGACCTGCTTCTTGATTTGTTCGATAACATTGAGAACCGCACTTACCACCGTGTCGGCTCCGAAGACTTCTACGCTTTGTCGCTTGATTTCCACAAAAGCCGTCACGTCCGGGTATCGCGAAAGCCACTGAGCAAAGTCAGATAGAGTCGAAAGTCGGTTGTCAGCGAACCGGTCGCCAAATCGCTCGCGATGCATTGCAGGAAGTTCGAGGATTTCGGCCGCGGTCACTTCTGAGTGGAGGCTTGGGTTGCCAGTCATACGTTCCAAGTCACCATCGTGATGCAAGATCGGAGTTTTGTCGGAGCTTAGTTGAACATCCAATTCGATAAATTTCGCACCGGCATCGACGGCAGTTTGGAAGGCGATCAATGTGTTCTCCGGATAGCGCATACATGCCCCCCGATGGGCGATCATTGTCAGGCCTTTTTTAGTTTGGGTTTCTGGCATGTGATATATGACTTTGGTTGCCGATCGTTTTCGCGAAATGGTTTGATGGTTTTCGAGAAAAGGTTTAGCACGATTGTAACCGCCCAATCCAAAGGGGTTCTGAGGCAAAGCCCGGCAAATGAACCGGCTACCGATCGTCCAGCATTCCCTTGCCAATGGCAATATTGTTCAGTTCTTCGATAACTGAAGTGAACAACTGGAGTTTTCGTACTGGAGCATCCTTGGAGAATTGATCGGACAATTCCATTGCTTTGTCGGCAGCCAGCATTGGACTGATCCACGCATAAGCTTTGAGTAACTGGTTGTCTTCAAAAGCAGACCATGTCGGGACTCGATAGGAATTCCAACTCCGGTATTGGACCCAAGGAGTCCTTTGACTGACTCAATGGTCGATTCTTCTTCAAAAAGTTCGATCTTGGGATCAAGAAAGCCAGTCCCTTTTATTTCTGACAGTGAAACCTGTTCGCCAGCGGCACTTCCGGCGATCGCGTACAAAGTCCCCCGAATCTTTCTGATGCCCTGAGCCCGAATTCGCTCTGTCAGGTGATTGATCGCACGTGATGATTCGTCACCGTATTGAAACCAGAAGAACTCGTTTGTGTTTTCAGCTGACTGGCTGTTGTCCTGGTCAAAGCTCTCTGGCAGACCGGATTGAATTTCGATCTCCAAAAATCGGGCGTTACTGGATGCGACAAATTTCATCGCATCTAGTTGCTTGGAGTCGTCGGCTTTCAATGTTCCGA
>CAYSQZ010000231.1:0-7495 GCA_964433035.1 uncultured Pirellulaceae bacterium
AATTGATAATTGACACTAAGAGCTTATCCCAGAACATCAAAACCCGAAGCGTGAGCGAGGGACGACCCCACGAATTCCCTCGCTTACGCGTCGGGTTAGGATTTTACGGCGAAGATTTTAAGATAGGCTCTAAGGGTGAGGTACGCTTTTGAATATTGAAGTTCTAGTCGCTGATTACTCAAATGCGGTTCACGCGAACGACATCGTCGAATTGCTTGACGCTTATACCAGAGATCCAACGGGCGGAGGAAACCCACTGTCCGAACACGCTCGTAAAAACCTGGTTGCAGAATTGGCCAAGCTTCCCAATGCGTTTTCGGTGATGTGCTACGTTGACGGAGTTGCAGCTGGATTGGTGAATTGCTTCATCGGTTTCTCGACATTTCAGTGTAAGCCTCTGGTCAACATTCATGATGTGATGGTGGCCCAGCGATTTCGAGGCCAGGGACTGAGCCGCCGTCTGCTCAACGAAGTGCAGCGAGTTGCGATAGAACGAGATTGCTGCAGACTTACGCTCGAAGTACTGGACCATAACGAGCCTGCGAAAAAAGCCTATTTGAGTTTTGGCTTTCAGGCTCAGCAAGCCGAAGGAAAATATCTCTTTTGGAAGAAAGCGACACAAATTTCACCATAGTTGGTGAACCATGTCACTCTATCCAACCTTGGCTTGTCTGCTCCTTGGTTGGGGGGTCAGATTGAAGTCCGGGAAATTCGACAATTTCTTTTCATAACAGGCGTAAGATCGCTTAGAATATCTGCGCGGTCCAGCTGTGCAAAGTTGGATCGCGGAGTTGAAACTGGAGATGGATTGGCCCGTGGCTGACGAAAAAATTACGCTCGAAGCCGAGGAAATTCAGGAGCTTTCTGAATTGGTATTTGAGGCAATTGCCAGAGGCGATAGCCGCGAATCCGTACTTGCTGATCTTTCTCAAAATGGAATATCGGACGAAGTTGCAGAAGAGCTCGTGGTTATGGCTGAGCTGAAAATATTTGAGATTGAAACAGTCTCAGCCAATCCCGCAAATGAAGATGACGGTGGAATGAGCTGGCTGATTTGGGTTGGCTTGATCGTCGGCTATAAAATTTTGAGCCTCCTTTTCAACTAACTTCAATTGATAATCTGGTTCCTGTTGCGGAGCTCTATAGTTATCGATTTGATGCTGCGTCCTGATTCGGATATTCCGTTTCACCACTTTGATGACATTTTTTGCGCTTGACCAAATTTCGAGTATCCCAATGAATTCAAATCAGACATTCACAATCATTGATATCATCATGGCGGTTTTTAAATCGCCGATTAAGTTTATCCTTTGGTTTCTCGTTTTCTTTTCGCTGGTCGTGTTGGCATACTTGGTGGTTCCCAGAACTTACAGCTCCGATGGAAAACTGTTTGTTCAAGTGGGCCGGAGCAGTGTTGGCGCTGGTCCCACAACATCAGCAGGTACGGTTTCCCTGCAGGATTCCCGTGAGACAGAGGTAAAATCTGTTGTTGATTTGTTGGGCAGTCGCAAGCTGGCTGCAAGAGTCGCCGACATCGTCGGCGTCGAACGGATCCTTAAACCGAACTCGGCCATTGGCCGCTTCATTGAAAATCTGCCCGAAATTGCTCTTGGCTCATCTTCCGTCGTGGATGACGACGAATCAGACCTGTCTGACGAGGAGATCGATACAATCAATCGCCGCAATAAAGCGATCAAGACCCTAATGAGCGATGTCAATCTGGGGCATGAGAAAAACACGACGGTAGTGTCAGTGTCCGTCAATTCGTCAACGCCATTCCTGGCCAAGGACATCGTGCAAACCTATTTGGATGAGTACAAAAAGGTCCACGTCGATGTAAACACCCCTCAAGGCGGTGGATTTTATAACGAACAATTGGAGATTCACAAACAAGCCCTGGTTGAGTCAGAGGCGAAGATCGAGAAGTTTCGCTCCGGGCTCAACATACTGGACGTCCAAAGCGCCCGCACGCTTTTGCAGAAAGAAATCGATCAATTGAAGCTAGATGCACTCACCACGGCTGTTAAGCTTAGCGAAGCTCAAGAGAAGGCTTTTAGAATGAAGAACTCCTACTCCAAAGTTCCAGAGTATGTCGTTGGGATCGACACGGTAACTTCATCGCTGGCTAGGGACAAAGCCCGAGAGGCACTTTACAACCTTGAGATTCAGGAATCCGATTTGGCATCGAGGTATAAATCCAATAATCCGAAGCTGATCGCCATTAGAAGAACGATCAAAAAATCCAAGTCCCAGCTTAAACAGATCCCCGAAACGTTTAAACAAGCTGAGCGGCAAATGAATCCGGCACACAAGGACATTCTTGTAATGCTGACGGAGGCCGATGCAGCAGCTGACGGATTTCAAAAGCGCTTGCAGGCGACTGAAGCTTTCATCGCCATGAAGGTGTCCGAGGTCGATCGACTCAACAAGCTGGCCCTTGAAGAAAGCGCATTATTACGTGATATGGACATCAATCGTAAAACGATGCTGACAATCGCTGACAAATCGGCTGAGAGCACAATCATCGGCGCGCTTGATAGTGAGCGGATCTCCAATGTTGCCGTCGCCCAAATGGCTTCTCTGGTCCCCAAGAAAGTTTTTCCAAGTGGATTGATGTTTGCCGTTCTTGGCGGTGCGATTTCAGCTCTGATGGCTACGATGATGACTTTCTTGAAAGAATTCCGAATTGGCTACGAGGCCGATCGTCAGAATCGTCAGGCACACTTGAATGGAGGTTACCGTCAGCCCGCCAGAGTTGGAACACGTCGCCCAGCTCGCGAGCCCGCAATGGCTCGTTCGGTCGCTGTTCGAGAGGATTTCCAGCCTGCAGCCTTGGTTTCAGGCTACGCCGCCGATGGTAGCTATATCGATGATGAGGAATATCTTCACGAGAACTATCATGACCAGCGGCCTCTCCATCAGGAGCTACAAGGGACTACTGCTAACCGCTCGGCGGAGCCGGAAGCCTCGAGTCCAAATCGCCGTCGAGCCGCCCAACAAGTAAATATCCTGGCGTTGGTAGGCGGTTTTTCGATTTTGATTGTGGCCTACTTTATTATGTTTGTCTTTTCCTCTTAGAAATTGAATTGGCCACGGTATGCCGTCTTTTGAAAAGTGACAAATGCCCATGGCTTGTCAAAATAACCGCCACTGGCTTTGGCAATCGCCAATTCATCGTTGGAATTTACAGGCCGCTTTTGCCAAGCTCTAGACGGCGACCCGCTTCGAGAACTTCTTATGTCCAATTTTACTCTGGAATCAAATCAAGGATTTGGTGGCGACGATGGCCGACCTTTGTTGCCGCTCAATGAGCTTCTCAATAGCGCTATCTTCGCGTTAACTGGAATCGTTTTGTTTGCGGTGATGTTCTTAAACCAAACACACATTGAAACAAACGATAAAGTTAAACTTCTGGGTGGTTTAGAGTTAACATTGCGACTGGTGGCGACTGGTGCGGCCGGACTTCTGGGATTCTATGGATTTGCTTTTTACTCAAAAATTCGGCTGGCCTTTTATAGCTTTCCAGGCTTTTGGTTATTTGGGATTTTGCTTTTCTGTCTTTTGGGAACTGTTTGCTCACCTGAACCAAAAACGTCGCTACCGTACTTCGCCACGCTATCGTCAGTGGTCTTATTCGCTCCGTTCTCTTTTTATGTATTGGGCACCAAGCGATTTATCGACATCGTTTTAGCTTCCATGCTGCTGTCTCTGTTTGGTAGTTGGTTTCTTTATCTGTTCATGCCTGACTATGGTGTGATGATCGAGCACATCAGCAACACCGAGACCGTCTCAAGAATGGGGGGGACATCACACCCCAACACGCTTTCGGGTATCGTGGTGTTGATGATCGTGATCCTGGCCTACCTCTATTTTGAGGGCAAACGAAGCCTGACGTTTTGCCTGCCTCTGCTTTTGCTTTGCATTGCTACACTGATTTTTACCGGTACCCGAGTCGCTGTAGTTGCAGCGGTCATTTCAATCTTTGTCGTTTACAGGGGATTTTGGCAACGCGTCGATGTTCTTCCAATCGCAGGGGGCTTGGTGGTGGCTGCTTTGCTGGCTGGTCTCCTGTTGTTTTCCTCAGAGGGACCAAACCCTATGTCGTCAGAGTTGGTAGGTTCGGCGACTCGATCGGGAAACGTGGATGAAATTACTTCGGTCACCGGGCGCTCCCAAATTTGGACGTTTATTATTGAGAAGATCCGCGAACGACCACTTATTGGATACGGACCGGGTATGTCCAAGTATTATTTGGAAAAAAAACAGATGTTGCTTCATCCGCACAACGTTGTCTTGAGTATCGCGTTTGCAGGGGGAGTTTTTGCCGGGGCGTTTGCGGTAATGATGTTTGTTCAGCAATTGATGATTTCAATTGGCGGGAAGTACCGTTTGGCGGGGTTGATATCGTTCGTCATCATACTCAATTCGCTTACCGAAGTTCCAATTTTGGATTACATCCCCGGAATGCCTACCGTAGTTTGGATGGCGGCCATCTGTTGGCCAGTGCTGGACGACGGATCGCTTTGATTAAGATCCAGCCCGCCATTCATTTATCATTCGATGTCCATTACATCTCAGATAAAACTTCCCTCGCCGCCGCGATGGTCAAATCGATATCGGCTTCGGTGTGAGCCGCTGAGACGAATAATGCTTCGAACTGGCTGCAGGGCATATAAATCCCACGTTCAATCAAGCCCCAAAAATAGCGCGAGAACTTTTGAGTATCAGATTTTGAAGCCGAATCCCAATCAGTTACTGGGCCAGGGTTAAAGAAAAACGTCATCATGCTGCCGACCCGTTGTAGACAGTGCTCCACTCCCGCAGACTGGGCGGCGCCAACAAGCCCATCGGCGAGCCGTTGACTAAGCAATTCAAGCCGCTGGTAGGGCGGATCGTCTCGAAGTGAACGAAGCATCGCAATCCCGGCGGCCGTGGCAATCGGATTGCCGCTCAATGTTCCAGCTTGAAAGACTTTCCCGGACGGTAGAACGTGTTTCATGATCTCTCGTTTTCCGGCAAACGCCCCCAGCGGCAAGCCGCCGCCAACGATTTTCCCCATCGTCGTCAGATCGGGCATCACGCCATACAGTGACTGGGCTCCACCGTGAGCGACGCGAAACCCACACATAACCTCGTCGAATATCAATACCGCTCCGCTACCATCACAGGATGTTCTCAACGATTTGAGAAATTCCGGGGTTGGTACTACGCAGCCCATGTTTCCGCAAACCGGCTCAAGAATCACCGCGGCAATTTTATCACCATGAGCCTTGAAAGCTGCTTCCAAGCCTTCAACATCGTTGTAGCCGAGCACCATCGTATCTTGACTCGTTCCTGCGGTTACGCCAGGTGAGTTGGGAACTGCCAGTGTCGCGGCGGCGCTTCCAGCAGCAACGAGCAAACTATCAACATGCCCGTGATAGTTGCCCGAGAACTTGATAATAATATCGCGGCCGGTAAACCCTCGAGCCAGCCGAATCGCGCTCATCGTGGCTTCGGTGCCCGAGTTTACCAAACGAACCATCTCGACTGAGGGAACGGCGTCGACGATCAACTCGGCGAGTTCATTCTCGGCAACGGTTGGAGCGCCAAAACTCGTCCCACGATCAACCGCAGCATGAACCGCTTCATTGACCGCCGCCAACTGATGTCCAAAAATCATCGGCCCCCAGGAACCGATGTAGTCCACGTACTTGTTCCCGTCGATATCAAATAGATAAGCGCCCTGACCACGCTCAAACACAATCGGATCGCCACCAACAGCGCCAAAGGCACGCGCCGCACTGTTGACTCCGCCAGGCATTAGGCGTTTGGCTCGGGCGAACTCAGCTCGAGATTTATCGTGTGTTAGTTGAGGCATATTTCTGCGGCTTTTAAATTTGGTTGTATGGTCAAAATGGATGGCGAGAGTCTGATAATTAATTGCGGTTTCAATCGCTGGACACGGTCGAACTTGGGGAAACATCGTGGTAACCCGGCGTTAGCGAGGGCGAAGCGGCAACTGACTCCGCCCTCACTAACGCGTCGGGTTTTCTTTTAAAAACGAAACACTAGTCACCAATCAAGGGATCTCCAACTTCAACACCTTTGGCTCGAGATTCAAATAGAGATGCCCAGTTTTGATTCAATCCTTGGGTGGCAACGTCAATCGGTTCGGCTTTCCATCGTCCGTCCCGGCATACACTGGCCATGCCTAGCCTCGCCAGTTTTCCCAGCGCGTCGTGGACCTCGAAATCGACGTCGATTTCAGTCACCCGGAAGAGAAACTCCTCAACGGCATCATCAAGTTCCTTTTCCGTCAGACCTTTTTGATTCGTATCTTTCCACAAAAACGTATAGGCCAAAATCGCTTCACACAACTCCTGCTCTTCGGCCTCATTGAGGATTCGGTAAATGACGCTGGAATTGTTGTCCAGATTCTTCAGATACAGGCTCTTGGTCAATCCAAACTGATAATTCTTTTTGGTTCGAAAATAGCTCAGGACCGACTTTATGATATATCCTGACGATACTGCGATCAGGATAAGCCATCCCAGCAGCTCTTGCCAAGCGAACGCCAAACTTAAAACCAACGCACCGCGAACAATCTTGTAAGCCGTGATCGCCATCCCCGAAAGCGTTGGGAATAGGATCTTGGCCCGGTCAAATTTGGAAAACCGGACCGTCGACCCGGGCAACAAAATTTCTAAATCTGTTTCTGGAATGTTCTTGAACGTTTTAAGGTAGACAAACTTGTGATTCAGCTCGTCTTCGTCCGACTTCTTCCTAAGGGTACGCTTTTTGACTTCCGTCTCAGGGACATGCTTGACACGAAACGCCATGATCAGGCGCTGGAACTCGGGCAGCTCGATCGTTTCTTTTCGAAAACATTTCTGCCAACGGCGTCGGCTGACCAAAACAGTCCGATAGCCTCTGGCAAACACATCGAGTCGGTCAAAAATATCAAAATCGACATCCAGCTTGACTCCCCACTGCCAACCGACCTCGATCGCTTGTTCAAGCTCCGATCGCGAAAGCCGTTTGTAGTGGGCACTGTAAAGCAGACCCGACAACCGGTCGACCAGCGTGCCAGCCATGCGATCGCGATACTCGGCGTCTATCGTATCGACTTCCACTAGTTGACTGTCAGGGTCCAGGACATCGTACAACTCTTCGAGATGCAAAAGCGCTGAAAGATGTTCAACGTGAAAGATCGCTTTGAGCCGACCGCAAAGATGTCGAAATTTATCGAGGCCGTCACCGACGATCTCAAATTCATCAGCTAACTTGTTTCTCAGATCAGCATCGCGCAAAGGGATAAACGTCGCCCGGGAGGGCAACTGCTGGGCAATCGGATCGTCTTCGATCCTACCAACGAGATTTTCCTGAGCGTCTGATTCCAAGTCTTTGCAGCTCCTATACTCATTTAGTGCGATGTTGCGATACTCAGGTCTGCCGGACCCACTAGTGGTCCTTCAATCCTGAAATGAATAGCCAAACGGGTGCCATGCTTCAC
>CAYSQZ010000232.1:0-7446 GCA_964433035.1 uncultured Pirellulaceae bacterium
CGCGTCAGCGAGGGCGAAGTCAGTTGCCGCTCTACCTCGCTTAAGCTTGGGACCATTTTGTTTTTTGCGCACAAAAGGCGACGTGGCCAGTACGCCCTCGCGGCAGACGCCCCTGCCCCACGCTACCGTCGCCAGGCGGTGGTTGCTAGGCCAAGCAGAACCTCGGCAATAAGCGCTACACGTAGTGGGATGAGGCTACGAATCCTGACAGTGACACCGTATTCTGGACTCATTGCCCGCCGGTCATCGCCATGGATTGCTTGATCGGAATCTTGGTTAGCGCACTAAGCAAACAACGATCTCGGCGCCTGAAGCCGAATCACCGTCGATGCCACCGTAGCTTTGCTCAAACGCCAACGAAGCACTAAAGGTCATCGGATGCAGATGACGCATCAAGCCGCCAAGAATATGGAAACCCTTGGTGTGAATCGCGCCAGACATTTGGGCTCGGCCCTCGATGTTAATCAGCCCCGCACTTCCAGGCCCGATCGTCGCTGTGATTCGAGCTTCGTCCTCCAAACAAAACAATCCAACATCTCTTTCTACAGCGCATAAAAAAGCCCGAACAAAAGTGATGGTTTCCCATCGCTTTATCCGGGCGATTTTAATCAATCGAAACGTCAATCAGCATCAAATCATCCGATTGGTACGCGTGATGTGCGCCAGTAATTTCTCAGTTGTTGAATCAAGCTGTCGAAGCCAGGGCTGGTGATGTTGTCGCTGATCAGAATGATTTCGATATCGGAGTTGGTCGTCGCGAAAAAAGACTCGCACCCAACCGATGTTACTCGGTTGGATGGAGCCTCCCTCTTAGAGGTGGTGCCCGACAATTGCCAGACACCAATCCATCAATGATGCTCGGTTCAGACCGAATACTTGCGGCGACGTCGCAGCAACAGGGTTCCGCTCAAGCCCAGCAACACCAGGGATGATGGCTCAGGAACGGAGCTAGGTACGGCGGCGACCGAAATTGTCCCTAGCGTTGCCAGGTTGCTGAGGTCCAGCGACAACGGGCCTGCCAAAACATTATCAAAAGATCCTGATGCGAATCCAAAATCGAATAGATCAAATGTCTGTCCGACTTCGAACGCAAACGGGTCCAGGAAGTCCAGTTCAAGGGTACCATCAAAGCTTAAAGCACCTTGTCCGATATCGATCGTTTCGAAATCGCTGAGGCTGTCAATTGACAATGAGAGCGAGCTGCTGTCGAGCAATTCCAGGTCACCCGATGCAAGGAAAATGCTTCCATCAATTTGACCAGCGTTGATCAGAGAGCCGTCAAACAGCACGCCATCTTCGACCAGCACTGCAGGACTTCCATCGGAAGAAATCAAGCCGCCAACTTCGTTAACGATATCGCCGCTGAATACAACATCAGTGGCGCCGGAGAAGAGGCGGACACCCGCATCAATTCCAGAATCGCCGAATCCGATAATCGAACCACTGTTGGATATAGATCCGTTCTGAACGTCGCCAGCAAAGCTGCCAACTTGAATCGAAAGAGCAGATCCCGAACCGCCCCTCGCATCAATCGAACCGCTGTTGGTCAGCGTGAAATTGTCGGCAGTTCCGTCCACATAGAACGTTCCGTTGCGTTGAGCTCCTGTTGCCAGGATGTCGCCATGGTTGTTGACTTGCAAGCCATCACCATCAAGGTTGAAGGCTCGGCTGTCCGAACTGATAACTCCGAAGTTATTCACAACGCCGCCAGTGTGGTCACCACCGCCAGCAGCATTCGGGTTGCCAAAATAAACACCGTTTTGAACACCAGAGATGGTGCCGGTGTTGTTCAGAGTTCCCTGAAAGCTGACACCGTTAACCGCGCGGAATCCGCCGGTCGTCCCGGAATCGCCTTCCGAAGTCACAATACCCGAGTTGTTGATCGTTCCTGTAAAGAGACCAGTTGTCGACCCGTCCAAGGCACCATTGACTCGTGTCCGCTCAAGGCGAATACCATCGCCTGCCGTTGCCGATCCAGCTCCGGCGGTACCTCGACCTCGCAGTTCACCGCTGTTGTTGATCGTGAAGTCGTTTCCAGCAGCAGACAACTCAGCCGAGAATCCCGCTCCTTCGTTTCCTTCACCAGCATCAATTGAACCTCGGTTGTTCAGCGTGAACCCTTGAGCTGTCGAGTCAGCGTAAACGGTACCGTTCCGCTGGTTGCCAGTTCCCAGGATCGAGCCTTCGTTGTTCAATTCCAATCCAGTTCCGTCCAGGTTGACTGCACGACTGTCAGAACTGATCACGCCGCTATTGTTGACGACGCCGCCGGTGTGATCGGCTCCTTCGCCATCTACTGCGTTTCCAAAATAGAGTCCGTTGGTAGTTCCTGAGATAACTCCGGTATTGTCCAACGTTCCTTGAAAGCTCAAACCGTTAACGGCTCTGACGCCCGCGACTGTTCCAGCTGTGTTTTCGCCCGATGCGATTTTGCCCGAGTTTGAAATGGTTCCAGTAAAGGCACCTGGTGAAAAAGTCACGTCTCCCTCAGCGTTGATGCCGCGAACTCCTTCCAATCGTAGACCGTCACCCGCGAGGGCATCAGCGGAGCCAAGAGGTGCTCCGGCTTGAGTTCTTCCTTGGATCGTTCCACTGTTATCAATCGTGGCATCCAGAGTATCGCCAACTGAAAGTGAAACACCAGATCCCGCGTTGCCAATACCAGCATCAATCCGACCAGAGTTGTCTAGCGAGAAATTACTGGCGGTGTCATCCGAGTAGACGGTACCATTGCGTTGGTTGCCGGTACCGATAATTTCACCTTCGTTGACTACTGTAAGTCCTTCGCCGTCGATGTTCAACGCGCGGCTTCCGGAACTGATCGTGCCTTTGTTGCGAACAACGCCACCAGTGTGGTCACCACCGCCGGCTGGAGTCGCGTTGCCGAAGTAAACTCCGTTTTGTTCACCAGAGATCACGCCGTCAGCTTCGTTAGTCAGCGTTCCCTGAAAGTCGACACCGTTGACAGCCCGGAAGCCACCCACAGTCCCGTTAGCTCCCTCTGAGCTGATCGTTCCGCTGTTGGTAATGTCGCCAGTAAACAAACCAGTTGTCGTGCCGTCCAGCGCCCCGTTAACTCGAGTTCGTTCAAGACGAATTCCGTCACCCGCAGTCGCCACACCAGCACCCGCGTTACCGCGACCAGCGATCGTGCCCGAGTTATTGATGCTGAAATCATTGCCAGCTTCACTAAGCTCTGCTGAGAAAGCAGCACCTTGATTGCCCGCACCTGCGTCGATTGAGCCACTGTTGTTCAAGTCGAAGTCTTGAGCGGTCGAGTCTGCATAGACGGTTCCATTGCGCTGATCGCCGGTTCCCAAAATGCTTCCGCTGTTGTTGACTTCAAGCCCGGCGCCGTCGATGTTCAACGCTCGACTGTCCGAACTGATCGTGCCTTTGTTGTCAACAACGCCGCCAGTGTGGTCACCGCCACCCGCTGGAGTCGCGTTACCGAAGTAAACTCCGTTTTGCACACCAGAGATCACGCCGTCAGCTTCGTTAGTCAGCGTTCCCTGAAAGTCGACACCGTTGACAGCCCGGAAGCCACCCACAGTCCCGTTAGCTCCCTCTGAGCTGATCGTTCCGCTGTTGGTAATGTCGCCGGTAAACAAACCAGTTGTTGAACCGTCCAACGCTCCGGCAACCCGAGTTCGCTCAAGACGAATTCCATCACCGGCAGTTGCCGCACCAGCACCCGCGTTTCCGCGACCGGCCAGCGTGCCTGAGTTGTTGATGCTGAAATCAGTGCCGTTTTCACTCAGTTCCGCTGAAAATCCAGCGCCTTCATTACCGGCACCCGCATCAATGACACCCGAATTGTCAATTGAAAAGTTGTTGGCAGCAGAGTCAGAGTAAACGGTTCCGTTACGCTGATTACCTGTACCGATGACCTGTCCGGCGTTCTCAACGGCAACTGCCCCTCCGATGTTGATCGCACGACTTTCGCTGCTGATCACACCGGTACTGAGGTTGGAAACTGAGCCAGAGCCCGAGCCGTTGACAAAGTTGATCGCATTGAGTCCACCAGCGATATTGCCCGCATTGATCACGGTCGTATCGGCTTGGGTCACAATCGCGTCAAGCGGGGCGGTGATATTGCCGCCCTCGCCATTGCTGATGACCACACCATCGGCACCCGCTGGGATGTCGATTCCGTTGGCCTGTAGAACTTGAATCCATGTTGTACTCTGTTCAGTAACGTTAACAGCCTCACCAGCAGCTGGTGTTCTTGTTGTACTAATTTGTGCCGAGACAGTGGACACGTTGGCAGTTGCGATAAAGCACGTTGCTAAAAACGCGCTCATCAAGTTTTTGAATCTAGTAATTTTCATTGAACTGATTTCTTTATAGTTAGGAGCGATTAGTTTTTGTTTTTTCCCTGGGATACAGACAGATGTCATCACAAGGCAGAGCCATTGCTTCGAAATCAGAAAAATCAGAACATCAAAAAGTTTCGTGCAACCTCTTACAACCTGGTTCTTCGTTTCAACTAAGAATTAAGAGTCGTAGTTGCGTTGGCCAGAGTTCAGGACAAAAGCGAAGTCCAGCGACTTCGACTACGCCAAAGTCTAAGCGAGACAAAGCACAAGTTGTCTTTGTGTGAACAGCCTCTTGCAAACAGCAGTAAGCACGTGCTGTCGTAGCTGGACTCGCCAGAGTTCAGGCCGCATCTAAAGCAAAGTTAGAAACCCAGCGACTTCGGCACTGGCAAGAATGCCATACAAAAAAGCTACCGAGTCGAACCGGTAACTTCACCACCATCGATCGTTGAGAGAGCCTGATAAAGCGAAGGCTCGATACCGTTTGAGATCAACTCGACGTGGCCATCTCCGTAAAGAAATTGACTACCACCAGGATGAGAGCTAGCGAACGCTCCATTACGTCGATCAACTACATCCCCGGCTCCTGGTCGCGTGTTTAAAGGATTGTCAGTCGTACGCAGACAATCCGCGTTGGCGATCGCATAACTCCAAATGTTAGACGATTCCCAGACATCAGGTCGGGTCACCTCGCCAACGAAAAACGAATTAGAAAGCCCATCTCGAATTTCGGAGAGTGATTTTGGTCTTTTGTATTGGAACGCGCCGTTGTTGTCATACTTGGTTACCAACTCAGGAGAATTTGGCCCCAAAGTGCCACTGCTGAACGCATAGCTGGAAGTCGCAGCCCTAAGAGGCGGGTAAACCGTACTGATGCGATCACCATTCTCACTGGGACACCACAGAATCGACAGTTCACTTCGAACCCCAGCTTTCTTATCATCGTTTTGATACCAAGCAAGGTCATCAACATCGCGATTCCAAAGACCACCATCGTCCAAGGCCAACTGATCCTCAAGATTACCCAGTTCAAGAAAAGGAAGCAGGGGGATAAACCCGCTGGCCCCGTTTTTCTCCTCACTCGTCAGTCCGGGTGGGCATCCGGGAACTGACATACCTTCGCCGATATCATCACAGCCCACCCGTCCGGGAGGCAGGTTTCCCAGAGTGGACTCATAGTTACTGATAGCCAAACCGATCTGGCGAAAATTATTCTGGCAAGAGGTCCGACGCGCCGATTCCCTGACAACTTGAACCGCTGGCAGCAACATACCGATCAAGATTCCGATAATCGCGATCACAACCAACAGCTCAACCAGTGTGAATCCACACCGTTTTGAGAGAGAATCATCGGAGTTAGCAAGAATTTGATAGAACAACGGGCGACTCGACTCAAATCGTGGAAAATCAAAAACGATGACACAGGCCTTATTTTTATACATAGCATAAACTTAATGCAAGAAACTGACAGTCAGGCGACATTACACTGATACGTAAGTAAGGTGCCGTGTTGTTCCCGTTTTGTTAAGATCTCAATACTGTTGAGTACGAAAACTCTCGATACCGCTCGAAATTTCAATGCTGTCGAGACGCTTGCCGAAGCCGTTAGGAAGGTAGCATTTGGCTTACCCCTGCAGCCGGAGATCGAGGCTGTCGGGTAAGCCGAATGCTACCTTGCTTGTTGGCTCGATTCAGCTCACGTTGGGGAAGCTTGGTGACGGCGCCAGCTTGATCAGCACATAATTGGATTAAGGAATTTTTGAATGTGCCAAGCACAAGATCGAACTTTAGTGGCACCAACCATGAATGAAGTGAACTTCGCCAGAAGTTCACTTCAAAACCCAACTGCCGGGAATTCCGGCGAATCCCACGAACGCCAGATATAGCTCCCGAATAGGCTCTTAATGACTGATGACTCGGAGCAACGAACTGGAAACCAACCTCGGCTTGAGGCTCGCGGGCGCGGAAGCAGTATGCGAATCGCTAATCGGTTCGAGCAAGTCCATATCGAATCGGATCTGGAGCAGCTTGAGCCCGATGATCAGATGGCTGAGCTTTCCAAGAAAGTAAAAACTGAATACTTCGTTGATCAGTCTGGCTCCATCGTCAGCCAAAACAACAGCCCGGATGTGGACTTTCGATTCAGTCTCAATCCATACCGTGGTTGCGTGCATGGCTGCAGTTACTGTTACGCTCGTCCGACCCACGAGTACCTTGGATTCAACGCCGGAATTGATTTCGAATCCAAAATCATCGTCAAACCCGATGCACCGCAACTGTTCAAAAAATGGCTTAGCCGTCCCAAGTGGAAGTCAGCAGTTGAGCCCGTCATGCTGTCGGGAGTGACGGATTGTTACCAGCCATGCGAAAAGAAGTTTGAGCTGACCCGGCAATGTCTTGAGATCGCGCTTGATGCTCGCCAACCGATGAGGATCACGACCAAGAACGCGATGGTCAGACGCGACGTTGATATTTTGTCTGAGATGGCAAAGCTGAATTTGATTTGCGTTACGATTAGTGTTTCTTCGCTGGACCAATCGCTGATAAAAATTATGGAGCCACGCAGTAGTTCCCCAGCAGCGAGGCTTGATGCAATCTCGGTTCTTTCCCAAGCCGGAATTCCAGTAAAAGTCCTTGCCGCTCCTATTGTCCCAGCGGTCAACGATGAAGAGATCCCGGAGATTCTCCGAACCGTGTCCCAAGCCGGCGCGGCGATGGCAGGTTATGTAATGTTACGTTTGCCGCTGGCAGTAGAGCCGGTTTTTCTGGATTGGGTTGAGCGACATTTCCCTGATCGGCTGGAGAAAATTTCCGGTCGGCTAAAATCACTGGGCGACGGCAAGTTGTACGACTCAGAGTTTAAGTCGCGGATGAAGGGAAAGGGGATCTGGGCGGAGCAAATTCGTGGCTTGTTCGAAACGATTTGTTTAACGACTGGCCTTAAGCGGTCGTTGCCCAAACTCAATTGTGATTCGTTTCGTGGATGCGGGGCAGAATCAGGTCGGCAGATGGATTTGTTTTGATGGCAGGAAAGCTGGCTGCGAAAGCTGCTACTTTGGCGACGGAGTAACTAGGTCTGTCAGATCTGAATTGACGGGTGCCATGTTTACGCTCGCGTAAGCATGCT
>CAYSQZ010000233.1:0-5775 GCA_964433035.1 uncultured Pirellulaceae bacterium
CAACAGTGATTTACTCGTGTCCACCGTTTCGTGTCCACCGTTCGTGTCCACCGTTTCGCGTCCATCGTTTCGCGTCCACCGTTCGTGTCCACGGTTTCGCGTCCACCGTTCAAATCCAAAACCCCAAAGGGGTTTAATCAACAGCCCAGGGTTCTTGAACCCTGGGTAAAGACAAGACAATCATAACCTTAACCCCAACGGGGTTCGATCAACGCTTCGCCCAACTGATCCAATCCCGCTGTCGTATATCCTACGAGGCGGTTCGAAGCAGATTGAAAAACTGTCGGATCGAGCGACGGCAAAGTTACCTCTCCCAGAAGGGCTCTCGTCATATTGTTGCAGCTCAATCCAACTGAAAGACATCACCGGAGGGTCGAGCTCGTCATCATTCATGATGGCGCAGGTCGGGTAGGGTAGCAGTAGCGATCCCAAGCGAGACCGAACGTTGGTTAATCAAATTAAGGTACCAAGATTCTTAAAACCCTCCCCGTCCAATTCGCAAGCGAATTCTCCGACCCTCCCAGAGGGAGGGTGACTTACATAGTGTCTCGGCAACTTCGCCCATAACGATTGGCTTTGCAGACGAGAAATACGACAAATCCACCACTCTGCAACTTCAAAGCCAGTAAGCGAGCGAGGAGAAGCGGTAACTGACTTCGCACTCGCTGACCCGTTGCGCACAAAACTTTGACGAAGGCAATATAGACTCCAAAAAATTGCTTTTTTGGCGGATATTTACCCGAAACCATCTTACGTTAGGTAGGAGTGGAGGCTATTCTCGTCCGATTCAATTTGACCACCAAAATCGAAAACGAAATGCCATGTCGTCTTTTGCCCAATCCAGAATCGAATCTATCACCGCAGGCCACTTTCCCAAAGAAGTAATTCGCAATGCGGCCCCAGCCAGACTTTACCAGGACGCCGTCTTGTTTGACGAAGCTCAGATCACCAGCAGCGGTGGTGTGGCAACCAAGAGCGGTGAAAAGACTGGACGTAGCCCCAAAGACAAACGTATCGTCGAGCAGGACTCGATCACGAATGACGTTTGGTGGGGCGATATCAACATTCCATTTTCTGAAGAGTCGTTCGCTTTGAATCGTCAACGGGCGGTAGAGTTCCTGGATTCTTGTGAGCGTCTTTATGTCTTAGATGCATTCGCTGGATGGGATCCCGACAATCAGCTTAAGATCCGAATCATCTGTTCACGAGCGTATCATGCCTTGTTCATGCACAACATGTTGATTCGTCCAACAGAAAAACAACTGGCTGACTTTGGCGAACCAGACTATACGATCTTCAACGCCGGGCAAACAACAGCGGACGAGTCGGTTGAAGGTGTTAGCTCCGCGACTAGCGTGGCTCTGAATTTTGATCGTGGTGAAATGGTGATACTGGGAACCGAATACGCTGGCGAAATGAAAAAGGGTGTATTCACTATCATGAATTACCTGATGCCCAAGGCCGAAATCCTTTCCATGCACTGTTCGGCTAACGAAGGCCCGAACGCCGATGTCTCTTTGTTTTTTGGTTTATCTGGAACTGGCAAAACGACATTGTCAGCCGATCCAGAGAGGAAACTCATTGGCGACGATGAGCACTGCTGGACCGATACCGGTGTCTTCAATATTGAAGGCGGTTGCTATGCGAAGTGCATTGGTTTGACCCAGGAGAAAGAGCCGCAGATCTATAACGCAATTCGATTCGGGGCTGTACTTGAAAACACTATCCAGGATCCGGTCACTCATGACATCGACTTTACTGACGTTTCGATTACTCAGAATACTCGCTGCTCGTATCCGATTGAATTTATCAACAACGCAAAGATTCCTTGCGTTGGCAAACATCCCAGCGACATTATCTTTTTGACTTGTGATGCGTTTGGCGTGCTTCCTCCGGTCAGCAAGCTGACGCCAGAACAAGCGATGTACCACTTTATCAGCGGCTACACTGCCAAGGTGGCTGGTACAGAAATGGGCGTTGACGAACCTGAGGCAACTTTTTCAGCGTGCTTTGGTGCGGCCTTTCTGGTTTGGCATCCGACAAAGTACGCGGAGCAGTTGGCGGAGAGAATGAAAGAGCATGGTTCCCACGCCTGGTTGGTCAACACGGGTTGGAGTGGTGGCGGCTACGGAGTGGGCAATCGAATCAAGCTGGCTCACACTCGCTCGATCATCAATGCGATTCACAAGTCCAGCCTGACTGGTCCGCTATTTGAAACCGACCCTGTTTTTGGATTGGCTCATCCGACGGCTGTTCCTGACGTGCCTGCGGAGATCTTGAATCCGCGTGGTTGTTGGGCTGACAAAGAAGCCTTTGATAAAGCTGCTGCAAGTCTTGCCAGGCAGTTCACCGATAATTTCGCAATCTACGCCGACCAGGCGAGCGACGAAATCAAATCGGCCGGCCCAAAAATTTAGCGGATGCTGAGTGCATGCGGACTCACGCAAAACCCAGTCTGTGCCACGCGCACGCCTCCAAACCACCGTCAGCGACGACGGAGTTGACTTGTCCTCGCTGACGCTTCGGGTTTCCAAATGCTGCCTCAGTTTTGGGGCAGGCAAACGGGGCAGACTGTGGACTTTGCCGATTGAAGCGAACCCTGATTGACTCAGGTAAAACCGATCTACACGCCTGAGCTCACGTTCTGGCCGGGAACCATTGCGGGCAACGGATAGTGAAGCCCGCAGCAGACCGCGCGAATAACCCAGGCTTCTTCGAGATTGACGAAGCGATTGGAACTGACAACTGCTCCGCAAGCGAAGAGGACTTTTTGTTTTTCCCGGGCGGCAAGCAACGCCAGTCGATCCAGGCAGTAGTCGATCAGTGCAGCAGAGCAGTCTTCTGGTGCCAACATGTTGACTTGCTCAAGACCAGTATGACCGGCAGCCCTCATGAAAGCGTACTGCCCCTCGGCTTGAGAGCCTGATTCTGCATTGATCACTACTGAGATTACGCCAACGGCTTCATTTTTGAGCTGACTCAAACAGCCGAACTGGGCAGTCGGTTTGGGAGTCCCCTCGATGCGACGAGAAACCATTCGTTGCCAAGCCCACCGGGCAAGGCAGCTTTCTGCCTCTTCTGGGACTCGAGTCTGTTCGACAAACTGAGCCAGCAAAGCTTTAACCGGTTGAGGCGCCGTTGCGATTGATTCCAGGCACAGGTCAAACAGCGTTAAGCGTTGTGCATCATCAAGTTTTGTAATCTCGGGAAGCAATTGAAGCAAACTTGCCGAAACCAACGGATTTAGAATCTGCTTGATCTCTTCCTGCCTGGCTTGTTCGAACTGACCGATTCGAATCGCCGCCAGAATCAATCCCGCTCCCTCGGCAACTTGAGCCATCTCTCGAAGTATCGGATCGACTTCAATTTGAACTGCTGAGGGATTTGCGTTGATCCAGGGTGGAGTGTCTTCTTCCAACTGATACGAAGAGGGGCTGGTTGCGGCACTTGAGCTGGAGCCGGCCAAGGCAGACATTGCGGCCGCTCCAACTGCGATACCGGTGGCCTGTTGGGCGAACGATTCCCGCTTGTCTGCAGGCTTCAACATATCTCCCATGGCTTTATAAGTTCCGACGAATTCATTTGCATCATCATCGGATTCGTATAAGTAGTGCCCATCCCAGTCAGGTTTAAGCCGAATCACTCGTTGATTCAGCGGCGGGTGAGAAGCAAAGATACTTGCAAACGACCAGCCGTTTTCGACGAAAAACAAGTGACTGGTCTCGAACCCACCTTTGCGTTTAACGCCCCCCTTGGCCGCATTGCCAGCGACCCTTAGCAAAGCCCCGCTCAGCCCATCGGGCAGACGCGTGAGCTCTACCGCAGTTGCATCGGCGCGGAATTCTCCGATTCGTTTGATTCTCGACATGAAGGCCAAAGCGAGAAATGTGCCCAGCAATCCCAGGGGCCGCAAAATGTATCCGGCGAGCGAGACGAACGGTGTCATCACCGCCCAATCGATCGCTTCAAATTCGATCAGCTCCTCAGCAACAATCCCGACGCAGAAGTTCCCATGCGTAAATGCCATCAACCACATGTTGCGACCGATGTCACCATTAAGAATATGCGCGAACTCGTGAGCGATGACGCCTTGCATTTGATCTCGGCTGAGAAGATTGATGGCTCCATCGGTGACGATAATCACAGCGTCGAGTTCGGTATTTCCAGCTGCCAGCGCATTGACGCCTGGCTCGCCGTGCATCACAAACACAGGCGGAGGCGGGATACTGGAAGCAATCGCCATCTCTTCAATGATGTTCAGTAGTTGTCGTGACTTGGTCGCGGACGTATTTACGGGAAGCTTTTCAGCTTTGAGGAGCTCTGCGATTTTTCGTCCGCCTGATTTTAATTCTTCAAACTTCAAACGTGCGGCAACGACAATGATCAATGCGACGACTGGCATTGCCAATACTGAGCCCAATAGCATCGTTGTCCAGAAACAAAAGTTTTCTGCGTTTTCCCAGTGGAAGAAAAGCCCGATGATCGCGATCGTCAAACCAAACACCGCGCCTGAGATGAGCACAGTCAAGATTTGCATGATCGTCATCAGAAAGACCAGTCGTTTCGACTGCTTTCTCGATGCTGCTTGCTGTTGATCAAAGTAACGCATGGACTCTTCTGCCGAAGGTAGGAATGAACTGCCAGAGAACAGGTTGGCTTGGCGATTTCTTTGCAGGAAAGAACTTTGATGACCGCCAACGGTTTTTCAATCTGTTGTTCTGCGCGCACGACCGGTTGTTTTTAACCGGTCAATCATGGCAACTTAAACAGCAACTTCTTCTTGACGAGAAAAAGAAACTTGAGGCACATTTTTAATCGCTTCTTCATCGAACTCCAGCAGTGAAAAGTCATCTGCAAATCCGATTTTGTCGGCAAACGTGATCGTTGGAAAACTCTGACGGGTTGAGTTGAACGCTGTCGCCCAGTCATTGTAGGCTTGGCGAGCGAAAGAGATTCTGTTTTCCGTTGAAGTCAACTCTTCGGTCAACGAAGCTACGGTCGCGTCGGCTTTCAGTTCCGGATAGGCTTCCATGACAAAGCTAAGACGGCCTAGCGCTCCCGTCAAAGCGGACTCGGCTCCCGCGATGGAACTCATGGCCGCCGCGTTGCCCGGACCAGCTGCAGCGCCTTTGAGTTGACCACTGGCTTGATTGCGGGCTGCAATGACGGCTTCCAGAGCCTCTTTTTCATGGGACATGTATTGCCCAACGCATGTGACGAGATTTGGAATCAAGTCGTGGCGACGCTGCAATTGAATGTTGATTTGATTGAAGCCATTTTCGGTCTGGTTCTTCATCGCCACGAGCCGGTTGTAGGTCTTAGCGATCGCCATGGCGGTCAACGCCGCCATAACCAAAAATAGTCCAAGTGCCAAAAGCGAAATAGTTGTGACCACAAAAAGACTCCCAAATGATTTTCGATAGCGACGCAAAACGATGGCTTGCATTCAGTAACTTGTGATACTGAACTTTACGTCGCACATTGACACATTTAAGAGAAATCCTTTGAGGTTCGGATTATTCGGATTGTTGCGAAGTTGCTTTTAGTTCGTTTTCCGAAGGGAGCGATTAGTCCTTTTTTACGGTAAGGTCAGGGAAGTAGGGCCGTCTAATACAGCCGCCGCTTGTCGCTAGGTTAGCTATGCATAGCGAGGTTTATTAAACGAACCAGTCTTACTTTTATCCGCAGTGCTCAATAGAGTGCCTTTGAACCACTTTCGACAGTCAGTGGCACAAAAATATATCATCAACAAAAGTGCAAGGGACTCTATCCAGT
>CAYSQZ010000233.1:5875-7420 GCA_964433035.1 uncultured Pirellulaceae bacterium
CTTTGATCGCTCCTAGCGCTTAATTCGTTTTGAAGTGCTGGTAGAAAAAGTCTAAGTGAATCAGCATACATCCTGAACACCCAGCATTTGGTAGAACCGCTAGAACTTAAGAAATTCTTTCAATAGAAGATCATCAAAACCGGTCAGCCCCATTGTTTTGTCCAAATAACGCTTAGATAAATCGCGATATTACTATATACTTAATTGACCTTAATATCTTTCGCACTAATGGAAGTCGGAACTGACTTCCACTACCTATCTTTAAAAAGATATTTTAAATAACATATCGGTGCACCATGATTTTTCGACTACTTTTCCCAGTCATTCTGCTCAAGCTCTTCGTCGTTTCGGCTCTTTTTGCGGATGAGCTTGTTACTCCAGCAGGAACGCTCGAGAACACAAACATTTCCTACACGATCGTCGGTGACGTTGCGACCCAACCTGATGGCGCGGGTCGGGACCTTCGATTAACGACCAACACTGGTGGTTCGTTTACGGTCAGTTTTTCAGAGCCGGTCGATCTGACTCTTTTTAATTCTGAGAACAGCCTCGGAACAGTTAACTTCGACGGAGACATCAACGGCACCAACATAACGCTAACCTCGGACAGTGGTAACTGGAGCTACGTGGGTGGTGAGCTTGATCTGACCAACGGGAACAACGGCGGCGCAAATGTCGTCAATGGGTTGGGGACCAACGAGGTCACCATTGGTAATGCGCGGACAGTTTTCCAAGATAACAACGGCGACAATGTCGCCGACAGTGGTGCCCCCCGCTCCAATGCGGACTGGGGAACCTTTTCGATTTCGGGGGTCACTGAGTTGACATACACTTTCTCGAACGCAACTAACTTTGAAGCTTTTCGCATTAGTGCGGTGAGGTCGTTCTACGACAAAGGGGATGTGAACCGAGACGGAGCTGTCGATTTTTTTGATATCAGTCCATTTGTGAGCCGCCTCAGTGCTGGAACCTTTCAGTTTGAAGCTGACCTCAATGATGACGGTGTCGTCAATTTTTTTGATATCAGTCCGTTTATTCTCCGGCTTTCGGAGGGGCCACCCCCTGAGATCATTAGTTTCACTCATAGTGCCGCCGCTAGGGTCACACCTGAGACGCCGGTATTGCTTGAGTGGGAGGTCAGCAACACCAGCACGCTCACATTGTCCGGAGGCATCGGAGACGTGACTGGACAGTCTTCCATTTTGATTAACGCGCCTCAAGAAACTACGACTTACACACTCACGGCAACAAGCGGTAGTCAAAGCACCCAGGAAGATCTACAGCTACTCGTTGGTCCCCCACAACCGAACATTGTGCTTTGCCTCGTCGATGATTGGGGTGTGATGGATACGTCGGTTCCCTTCTCATACGATAACTACCAAGATGGCGCCCAACCGGTCGTTCGGGGTTTCAATACTTTTTACCAGACGCCGAATATGGAGCAATTAGCGGCCGACGGCATGATTTTCAGTCAAGCCTATGCCCAACCGGTATGTAGCCCGACCCGTGTCTCACTGATGACAGGCCTTAACTCTCCTGCACATG
>CAYSQZ010000234.1:0-7408 GCA_964433035.1 uncultured Pirellulaceae bacterium
GCGTGGTAGCGCGGGGCTTTGTCTTGCTTAAAAGAACCGTCGTGTTCTTCGTCAAGCACGATCAAACCGAGGTTGGGGGTCGGAGCGAAAATCGCGCTGCGGGCTCCGACGATCACTTGAACATTGCCGGCCGCGATCTGCTGCCAATGCCAAGCCCGTTGGGCAGCCGTTAAATGCGAATGCAGTACAGCAACGCGGTCGAATCTCGCTCGGAATCGTTGCCGGGTTTGCGGTGTCAAACTGATTTCGGGGACCAGCACGATCGCTTGGCGACCAAACTCGACGATCTTCTGAATGGCCTGAATGTAAACTTCGGTTTTTCCGCTTCCCGTGATCCCATGCATCAGAAATGTACGATGCGTGTTGGCGTCGATATGTTTGGTGATCGCGTGAAGCGCCGCTTCCTGTTCGGGGTTGAGGATTAAATCAGACATCCGCTGTTCGCGAGGGATCTCATGCGTTTTCTGTTGGACTCTTCGCGAAGTGGTGACGATGAGCCCTTTTTTTCTCAACGTCGAAATCGGCCCTGTGGTACAGCCAACGGTTTCGGCCAGCTCACGCGGAGTCCAGTCCTGAACGCTTCCCCGGATCGTGTTGAGAATGTTGCGCTGAAGTTCTGACAGCTTCATCGTTTCAAGGGTCTCAGCAATCCCGTCGGCCAGACTCAGGAACAGCATCTCGCGCGTGCCCGATTGATTGCGAACACCTGGCGGGATGATGGTGTCGATGACTTGTCCAAGGGGACACACGTAGTAGTTGCTGATCCAGTGAGCCAATCCCAGCAGCGAGCCAGTGATCAGAGGCGCGGCGTCGACGACGGCACTGATCGGTTTGAGTCTAGATCGGTTGACGGTTGAGGCAAGTTCATGGAACGCACCGATCACGTCGATGCAGTAGCCAGTCATTTTTCGATTGCCGCGGCCCAGGGGGACGTCGATCCGAACGCCGGGTTTGACCGCGGTTTCGAGCGACGCCGGAATTGAGTAGTCGTACGGGCCATAGGGTGCTCCCGAAAACACGATTCGCGCAACGAGCCAGTCGTCTTGATCATCAAGCTGCCAAGGCGGCGGTTGGGTTTCGAATAGTGACTGCTGATCCATATCCTTTCAACATATCAGATTCGGCTGACACGTTGGGTCCGATTTGTTGATGCGAGATTTTTCTGCGACGGGTGATTGCCAGAGATCCTTTCAATGGAACAGATTTCACTGTCGTGGAAGATTAGCCATTGCTGTGTTAGGCTTTGTCCCTAGCCTTTGACGGTTCTTGAGGTCGGGGTTTTTGCGTTGAAAAAGCGATAGATAAAACGAGTTTAAATATGCGTATTGGGATTTTTGGTGGTTCATTTGATCCGATACATTTCGGACATTTGATTTTGGCGGAGCATTGCCGCGAACAGGCAAGCCTTGAACAGGTTTGGTTCATGCCTTGCGCGCTGGGGCCCCAGAAACCTGCTGGGGCACATGGCACGGTCCGTCAACGGACCGAGATGATCGAATTGGCTCTGAGCGGACATGAATCGTTTGTGCTTTCCAAGCTCGAAATTGAGCGCGGCGAAGTTAGCTATACTGTCGACACGCTGAAGCAGATCAAAGAAACCAATCCTGATGACGAGTTGTTTTTAATGATGGGTGATGACTCTCTGGAGAGTTTTCCCAGTTGGCGAGATCCGAAAATGATTTGCGAGTTGGCGACACCGCTGGTGGCAAATCGACCAGGTTCGGGAGAAGTCGATCTTTCAGTTCTGAAACAGTTTGTCAGCGACGAGCGTTTTCAAGAGTTTGAAAAGCTGAAGATTATCAGTCCGCGAATCGAAATTAGCAGTAGTGAGATTCGAAAGAAAGTTGAGGCTGGCCAGAGTATTCGTTTCTTAATGCCTCGCTCGGTTGAAAAATATATTGAGACCCAAAATCTGTTTGTCGACAATTGACTTTGGTGTGCGCGTAGTGGTTCAAGCGTTTGATTTGAGGCGATGCAACGATGTTGAAGTATCGGGATTTTGTTCCTAAACAAATTGAAGCTCCGGGTTTGCTTAATCCGGGCGAGCACGAAACGTTTGAAGATGCGGTTGAAGCTTGCAATCAATGGTTGAAGGAGAATCCCAGCGTTCAATTGATCAGTCTTGAAACAGTGGTGCTTCCCAATATCTGGAGTCGCTGGGAAGAAGGTTCAGTTGACGCGTCGATTGGAACCAGCGGCGACGGTCCCAGTCGATGGCATCAGTTTTTGAGATGCTGGTTCCACCAAGGGTGAAGTTTTTGATGTTCCCAGTCTGGAAGCCTATGCCACTTCTCGCTAGGCGGCTCGTCGCACCGAGACTTCGTCAAGAGAGGTGGAGAATAGCGGGTCTTTTGCGAGCGTTTCTTCAAGACGCTCAAGCTGCTCAGCCGAGGTCAGGGCCAGATCCATAAACAGGATCTTCTTTCCACCGAACTCGCAGGTCCCACCGCCGGTGCCACCAAAGTAGTCGTAGCGGACTTGATACCCCAATTGTTCTGCAATCGCGGTCAAACGATCGATCTTTTGAATCGTACTCATAGCTTAACTTCCTTGTCGATTGATTTAACGTAACGTCTTTCCCTGACGTTCGTTGGGCAAGAATCAGGCGTACTTTTTGCCTGGATTGTGCTACTGGGATCGAATCTCACTCACCGTCGAACCCGCCAATTACCCAAGCCGATTATATGAATTCCGGTTTTAGACTCCCAGACGAATTGGACGATACTTCAACATCTCACCGCTTGTTCAAATTGGGTTCCCAGCCCGCATTTTGAGAATTGAACTAGCATAACAACAGTAAGTAAAACCGGAGATCGCAAGGCAGGTAGTTTGCGCGGTTCGAGTAAGCGTCTTTGAGGCTTCGGTTTACCTAAAATTTAATGACAAGGAAGGATTCGTCGTGAGCCAGTGCCAGCAAAACGAGATTCAGCAACTTCAGGAAGAAATCACTGCACTCAAAAAGCGACTTGATCAAAGCCAGCGGATGACGGCTTTGGGTGAGCTGGTTAGTACTACCACTCATGAGTTTAACAATGTCCTGATGACGATCATCAATTATGCCAAGATGGGAATGCGTCACGACGATAAAGAAACTCGCGACAAGGCGTTTGCGAAGATTAACAAAGCTGGAATGCGAGCCTCGAAAATCACGAATTCGGTTTTGGGGATGGCGCGAAATCGCAGCGAGCATTTTGAGATGACTGATATCGCGCAGATCATCGATGAGTCGATGGTGTTGCTGGAGCGCGAGATGCAAAAGTATCGAATCTCGGTCGACATGCAGCTCGACGAAAATGTCCCTGAGGTTTCGGCGATTGGAAATCAGATTCAGCAGGTGTTGATGAACTTGCTGATCAACGCTCGCCAGGCAATGAGCGAAGGCGGACAGTTGGTGGTCAAGCTTCAGCATAATACCCAGGACGGGACAGTCGATTTGAGCGTTCGCGACTACGGACCTGGAATCGCCCAGGACAAACTACGACGGATCTTTGACGCCTACTACACCACCAAAGATGGCCCAGATGAAACCGGCAAAGGCGGAACCGGAGTGGGTCTTGCCACGTGTAAGAATATCATCGAAGCCCACGGCGGGAAGATTCGAGTCGAAAGCAGTGTTGGCAAGGGTACCTGTTTCACGTTGATCTTTCCTCTGGAGCGACAGAAGTCGCCAGTCCCGATGGCCAGGGGGATTGCCGGTGCGGTATCACAGATCAACGCTGCAAGCCAATCGGTTTCCTAATCAATCGGTTTTCCTAATCAATCGGTTTTCTAACCTAACCAATCGGTTTCCTAACCAAATATGCCAAGCTGTACCCGTCGGTAACCCTCCTTTGGGAGGGTCGGAGAATTCGCTTGCGAATTGGACGGGGAGGGTTTTAGGAATCTTGGTTTTGAATCTTGGTAGTTCAATTTTTTAACAATCGTGCCCTCCCCGACCTGGGCCCGAGTTCGACCTTCCCAGAGGGAGGGTTACTCCTGTCGGTTGGATTGAGCCATAAAATTTGACGAAGAGCCTCTCCAGGAGGGCTCGGACAGGAGGCCTCACGGCAACGGGGCCCATCACTTTCTAACGTTTCGTCTGGCACTTCTTGCAAAAGAAGGTTGCCCGCTGCGCTTGGACGATGCGGATGATGGGGGCTTGTTTGCAAGTTGGACAAGTCTCACCTTCCCGGTCGTAGACGCGGTGCGCATTTTGGTAGCCTCCTGATTTGTTGAGCGCGTTGCGATACGTTCCATCGGAAAGTGTTGAGCCTTCGTATTTGATTGCCAGTGCAAACACTTCAAGCATGTGCTGATGAATCAGTTCCCAGCGTTTCTTGCTGATTCGATCGCAGCGAGTTTGTGGGTGAACGCCGGCAAGATGCAAAATCTCACTGGCGTACAGATTACCGATTCCCAGCACGATAGACTGGTCCAGCATGGCGACTTTAATATCTCGACGAGAGTTGCTGAACCGCTGAGGAAATTCCTTCAATGAAACTTCCAGTGCGTCGGGGCCAAGTTTTCCATCGGTGAGTTTGGCTTGGTATTGCGTGTCCGAGAGGAGTGTCACGTTTCCTAAACCTCTTCGATCCCAAAAGAGCAGTTTTTTGATTTTGCACTTTCTCAAGTGCAAACAAAAACGCAAGTGTTCGATTGTGGGCGGATCGGCGATCAAAACCAGCCCCGTCATTCGAGGTTCAAAGATCAACCGATCTCCAGAGTCAAACCGCAAGACGACACGCTTTCCCAACCGATCGACGCTTGTGATCTTCTTTCCGGCCAGACGCTTGCTCAGACGATCGATCCGAGGTGAGATTAGGATCGGCTTTTTCGGGCAGGGTGTGCGCTCGGCCTTGACGACTTGGGCGCCAACGATTCCTAGAACGCCTCGTCGCATCGTCTCTACTTCAGGAAGTTCAGGCATGGGCGACTAGCTAGGTGTTGGGTGATGATGTGACGGTCTGATTAAACGATAGCTTGATTGGAATCCGACGACGAAGTTTCCGGCGAATCCTTGGGCGAAGGTCGAGCAGGAGCTTAGGCCCCAATAAAAACGAAGTATTTCTCAAGAACGGGTCAGGCACAATAGTGGACAATCTGCGATCCAATGTTAACCGGGTCGGCTCGAGACGGTTGTTAAAACGACGCCCGACTATTGACGGTTGAGGCCTCTCTTTCGACAATCGTTCTTTGCGAATTCGGGCATTTCTGGATTCTAGTTTCCAATTATTTTGCTCCTCCAGTTTTGAATGGCCAGTAAGTTTTTAGCCCAGCCCAGCCCTGATGCAAGTCTTCCAGATGAGAAGGGTCGGTTTGGTGAATTCGGGGGTCGATACGTGCCCGAGACGCTTGTCGCGGCCCTGGATCAGTTGGAGCAAGAGTATTTCAAGGCTCAACAAGATCCGAGTTTTCAGCAAGAGCTGGATATTCTGCTTCGCGATTTCGTCGGTCGGCCATCGCCGCTTTACTTTGCCAAGCGTCTAACCGAAAAATGTGGTGGAGCGCAGATTTGGTTTAAGCGAGAGGATGTCAATCACACCGGGGCGCACAAGATCAACAGTACGATCGGCCAGGCGTTGCTGACGATGCGAATGGGCAAGACCCGTGTGATCGCCGAGACGGGGGCCGGTCAGCACGGCGTGGCGACCGCAACGGCGTGTGCGCATTTTGGAATTCCCTGTGTTGTGTACATGGGTGAAGAAGATGTTCGCCGCCAGCAACCCAACGTGCAAAGTATGAAAATGCTTGGTGCGGAAATTTGCCCGGTTACGACTGGATCAAGGACGCTTCGTGATGCGGTCAATCAGGCGATGCGAGATTGGATGTCTTCGGTTGCCGACACCCACTATATTCTCGGATCAGTTGTAGGTCCCCATCCGTTTCCAGTGATCGTGAGAGACTTTCAAGCCGTTATTGGGCGTGAGACGATCACTCAGTCACAGGAACGATTTGACCGGCTACCCGATGCGGTTGTTGCCTGTGTTGGGGGCGGCAGCAATGCCGCAGGTATGTTCTATCCTTTTGTTGCTCAGACAGATGTGCCATTGATTGGCGTTGAAGCGGGCGGCGAAAATGATACGCCGGGTCGACACGCCTCGAGTTTGACCTACGGAAAGCCCGGTGTGTTGCATGGCAGTTACAGTTATGTGCTTCAAGATGAAGACGGTCAGACGGACGATGTTCATTCGGCTTCTGCCGGTTTGGATTATCCTGGTGTGGGCCCCGAACATAGCCACTGGAAAGCTACCGGGCGAGTCGAGTACCGAAGCTGTCGCGACGATGAGGCGTTGGCTACATTTGACTTGGTAGCGCGGACAGAAGGCATCTTGCCTGCTTTGGAATCGTCGCACGCAATCGCCAAGGGGATGGAGGTTGCCAAGGAGCGTGGCAAAGACGAAATCGTTGTCGTGTGCCTTTCAGGTCGTGGTGATAAAGATGCCGCCGAGATTCAGCGATTACGTGATGAATTGGGATGTTGATGCATTTATTTAACGGCAGTACGCCTAAGTGGAGCATCAAACCAACTTCACTGAATTCAGTAAACTGATTAAACCAACTACCGACCTATGTCCGCGATCGACGATCTTTTCAAGCAACTCAAATCCGAAGGCAAGAAAGCGTTCATGCCTTTTGTTACCGCCGGTGATCCGAATCTTGAGTTCACTGCCAAGATGCTAAAAAGTCTTGACGCGTCGGGGTGTCACTTGGCGGAATTGGGGATTCCGTACAGTGATCCAATCGCCGATGGGCCGGTGATTCAAGCGTCGTATACACGGTCGCTCGATGGAGGGACGAAACTCAAAAGTATTTTCGAAATGGTTTCGTCGGTGACCAAGGACATCAAAATGCCGATCGTCTCGATGGTCAGCTTTGCCATTATCCTTCGCATGGGAATCGATGAGTACCTCAGGCAAGCCAAAGCCGCCGGTATCTCAGGAGCGATCGTTCCAGACATGCCAGTGGATGAATCGGCCGAATTAGCGGCCAAATGCAAAGCTCTCGATTTCAGTTTGATTCAATTGATTACTCCAACAACGCCGCGAGAGCGAGCGATTGAGATCGCCAAACAAACGACTGGATTTATCTACTATGTTTCGATCGCAGGAATCACAGGCGAGCGAAATGATCTGCCAGCGGAGTTGGTTGACAATTTGAAGTGGCTGAAATCACAAACTGACTTGCCAATTTGCGTCGGGTTTGGAATCAGCCAACCAGAGCATGCCCAGACACTTCGACCGGTTTGCGATGGGATGATTGTTGGATCGGCGATTGTGCGACGGATAGCTAAAGCAACAACTGAAAAAGTAGCTACCGACGATGTGATAAAAGACGTCGGTGAATTTACGGCTTCGATGCTGGCTGCGATCAATGGCTAATGTCAGTTGCCGCTTCGCCTTGGCAGACGCTACGAGACTGACGCTACGAG
>CAYSQZ010000235.1:0-7375 GCA_964433035.1 uncultured Pirellulaceae bacterium
CTTTATTTGTTCTCAATCACCCACTAAATTCCGCGAAGAGCCCCCAGAGGAGGGTGACTTATTTAGTCACGGCTAATTTTGGGTGACATTCTATTCTGAGGGCTTACAAAAATTTGAGATTACTGAGCGTCTTAAAATCGCCCAAAAAAAGACACTGCTAAGATCCCCGCATACACCGGACTTCGAACCGCCCTTAGGCGTGCTCCAACGCTATATGTGTCCAATGTTGGCATGCCCTTAAAAGCCACAAAACGCTAAGATATCATCCCCAACCAATTGTGCGCCTACCGACCGACGCACTTAATTTTCCGATTCACTGCTCGACGGCATTATGGGATACGAAGACAGAGATTATTATCGCCATGAAGAACAGATGTTCGGCAGGCCATCGTTTAATTCAAAGACGGTGGTGTTCCTGCTGATCATCGTCAACGTCGTGATCTTCTTTCTTGATATGTTCACGGCCGACATTGGTGGCGGAACCCAGTGGCTAAGTTGGCTCCTCGCGATCAAGACAAATCAACTATGGCAATTCTGGACCTTGTTGACTCATGGCTTCGCCCACGCTTCGATTGGTACCGAACTGGGAATCTTTCATGTCGCGGGGAACATGTTCACACTATTTTTTCTAGGCCCTCCAGTTGAGCAACGACTTGGCCGTAGCGGATTCCTGTGGTTCTATCTTTGTTCCATCGTGGTAGGCGGACTGGCTTGGGTAATCCTGAGCCTCGTCTCTGGCAATGTTGGATTTATCGTTGGTGCATCGGGGGCTGTCTCGGCGGTTGTGGCTTACTTTATCTTTCTGGCTCCGCAAGCCACGATACAACTGTTTGGAGTCGTTCCGGTTCGGGCGTGGGCACTGGGTGTTTTCTTCCTCATCATGAATATGCTCCACGCCTTTTCACCTGATAGCCACGTCGCCTGGGAAGCGCACCTGGGAGGCGCCGCATTTGGATGGGCTTGTTTTCATTTCGGTTGGAAGTTCGACAATTTTGAACGCATCTCGAAAATGTTTGCCGGCGGTCCCAAGCTTCGCGTCCACGACCCCGACGCCGGAGAAGAAAAATTGAAAGCACAAGCCGATCAGATTCTCGCCAAGATTTCTGACCAAGGTGAGGCAAGCCTGACCAACAAGGAACGCAAGCTACTTAAGAAGTACAGCAGCAGCCTCCGCAAGAACCGTGTCAACAAATAGCGGACTGAGCCCTGAGACTCAAAAGACTGGCAATTCGCCTTGTCGAATCTCCCGAATCTCTGTAGTTACTGTCGCAGATATGCGCACAATTCTCCTATCTCTCTGTCCGATTCTTGTCACTCTGGCCATCGGCTGCGCAAAAGTCGAATCACCGATCAATAAAACATCGCTCACATTCCCCAAGTCACGGATTGCCGTCGATGCCGTTGGTTTGGATCTCGGCGTTTCGCAACTGGATTCGGGTCAAGCCAAAACGTTCGAAGAATTCTGGGGCTTGCTGGACCAACAGGAACTGCCGCTGGAGCGCAGAAGAGTTCTTGATCAGAACGGCTTTCGTGTTGCCGTGATGTCGGCCAACCCGCCGATGCTGCTTAACGAGCTGATTGAAGATCAGAAAATTGATCCGGCTTTTATGAATGAGTTTGAAAAACAGCTCAACGCCAAAGGTCTAATGCGTCCCCAACCGAGAATGCTGTCTCACCAGAGAATCTCGAATCGGGAAGGTCAAGCGCACACAATCGTGACTTCGGAAATCCACAACGAGGCCAGCTGGATCGTTCGAACTGGTGATAGCCAAACCGTAGGATCCGGGAAACTGGTTCAAGGCATCATTTCGATCACGACTTACCCCCAAGGCGACGGTTCGGTTGGTTTGGTCATTCTTCCTGAAATCCATCACGGCCAAGCTCATCCGAGGATTGGAGCAGGCCAAGGTTCGTTTCTTGTCGAATCAACGCAACACTCTCTGTCGATCGACGAATTAAAGTTTGAAGTCAACCTTCGCTCAGGCGAGTCGTTGGTGATTGCCCCGACCAAAGACATTTCGGAAATGGGAAAGATCTTTTTTGGGTCACTTCAATCATCAGCTCACCTGTCTGACTTGGACAAAGAGATTCCTGACAAACCCGTACCGACTCATCGGATGCTTCTAATTCGAGTCGTCCAGACTCAAATGGACGACTTGTTTAGCAACTCAAATTTGAACGAGAAGCTGATCACCAACCCAAGTTTTTGAATTGGCTTTATCGGTTGGACCGGGCTTCAATGACGTCGAGAATCGTACCGAGCAATTTCTGAGACTCTTCGGACTCGGTTCTACTGGCATTGTAACGATCATATTGACGTTGAATCTCGCTCGATGTCAAAAGCGTTCCACCGTTCGCGACAGAATCAGCGAACGCCTCAACGACTTTTTCCCGATCGCTAACTGGTAGCCCGCTTTGACTGGCGAAATTAACCAGCTCTCGTTGCGAATCCGGAGTTCCCAGGCTCGCCAGAATCTTGCTCCCTTCCTCCGCAAAACCGGGGAAGTACAACAGTTTCGCCAACGAATCATGATTTGATCCCAAGTCGTAAAAATGATACCGCTCTCGGTCGCTGGAGACCTTTGCCAGCCAACGAACTGCAACTGCCGCGTGACGCCGACGGTCCACATTGGAAATCCGCCACGGATCGTACAATTCTCGTAGATTCGTAACATGGGTCGCTACCTGAGTCGGCTCGTCAGAAAAAGGTACCAGCAATAAAAAGGAATCGTTGGGAAAGCGGTACGAAACTCGCTTACGACGCTCGTAGTCGCGGAACATGAACGCGATCGGCAGCCGTCGGGTCCGCCAGTCACTTCTTAACTGCTGAATCAACTCCGAATATTGTGGCCGGAGAAGCGTATCAGTCACAAACAGCATCTCAATATCTGGACTACTGGTAGCCTGCCGAAAAAATTCACGAGAGCTGGAAACCGACTTCCCCAAAACACCACTGGCACCAAGCTGGGCAGCCAATGTTTGCCCAGCAGCGAGTTGATTGTGCCCCACCAACGCCGCAGCGCGACTCTCACTCTGGGCCAGGTAGGTTGCCAGCGAAGTCACATAACTGCTGCCGGCGTAGGCTTGTTGGGGGTCGATTTTGGTGATCGCTTCGAACGCCGCATACTGCAGGAAACGATCGCCAAAGAGGATCGCACTAACCAGCGGACCCGGTTGCGTTACGTAGCGGGTCAAAAGAGATTCGGTCCCAGACCTCTCCAACAACTCGCAGCATGCGATTGCAGCGGGAACCAGTTGGAGATCGAGTGCCCGTTTGAGGATCGACTCAACCTCATCGGGTGAAACTGCCAGCCGGCGCGTAAGTGCTTCAACATCAACTCGCTGCTGCTTGCCCGCCACACGTTTGGCGGCTTCGAGTTGCGTCAGCAAATAGAGTTCCCGGTTTCTTCCCAAGTCCGGTCGAATCTCAAACAGATCCGTCGCCCGCCTCGAGGCCACCACCCGCGCGGCCGTTTCGGTTGAAACTTCTGAGGGAACCATTGCCTTTTTCTTGGCATCCCAGCTCCAAAGTACGACCGAACCCAGAAGTGCGTCCGAGTACTTTCGATCTCCCATCAGATACGCCAACGAACGGTCGTAGAGCCTTTTCTCGATGGCCTGTGAATCGGCCAACGATCGATCCTGAGCGATCCCTTCCAAAGCAATTTTTCTCAGGTGAGCTGGAACTTTGGGTGAGAGATAAGCCCGCATCAAGGCGTCGTTGGCTTCGGTCGATTCAAAGTTTCCAAGGGCCCGAATCGCTTCGGCTTGGACCTGAGCATCGGCAGCATAGGCGGCCCCCAACAACGGGCCTTGGGAATGATCTCCCATGTGCTTCAACGCGCCCCGGACCCCCGGATAGTCCGAGATTCGATCCGGATCAGCAAACACATTGAGCATCGCCGCAGCGGCTGGCTCGCCTAATTGACGAAGCTTTCGAAACGCATCCGAGCGGACCGAGATATTTTCATCATTGAGCGCCTTGATCAATTTATCAACGCGAGCGGGGGAGCCGGCTTGGTTTCGACTCGCCACCATGACCTTTCTGGCCAATTGGCTGCCTTGGGGCTGAAGCCGGTCATTGGAGTGAATGAAGATGAAAAAATCTGAGCCGATCTGATCGCCAAGCTCAAACATCGCGGTTTGATCAAGCCCCAACTCATCAATCTTTTGAAGATAGAATCGAGCGTCATCAAACAACTCAATCTCAACCATCACCGAAGCCGCTTTTGCCAACTCAAGCGCCGTTTCCGGATTCGAGCTTTGCACCGTTCGCAGGATCACTCGTTCGGTTTCAGATAGCGATTGATCATCCAGCTGCGTCAGCGCTGGCCCCGTTGCACCTTCAATTGGCTCTTGTGCACTGGAGTTTTCAACCAACAAAACGGCAGCAGAAAAGACTAAACAAGCCAACAGCTTCAATTTCCAGCCGGAGAGCAGTGAATCGTATCGAGAAATCTGGTTCATGTATTCGCTTGGTGCTTGCGGTGCCCTGACCAAATTTGATCGTCTTTGCAGCGTCGATTTCAACAGGATTAAATCAACCATGACGATTGTAGTCGACATACGAGTTGGGAGATCGATGTCAGAATTGACTTAGCTCAATTTTCATAAAAATGTGTCGAGATTGTCCACTGGATGAGGGGCCCACAAACCAGCATCTCAGGCTTTTTCCAACCAAGAGCCGAAGCAAAGCACTAGGTGGAGGACACCAAGTGTTCTGCAAATTCGTCTTAGTTCCCAGGCTGTGATTTTATAGGCTACGCGTGAGCGAGGCAGAAACGGCAATTGACTTCGCCCTCGCTGAGCGTCGGGTTGCCATTTGCGTTGAGCCGCTAAACCTTCAGGCCAAGGCGATTTTTCCAAGCCGAAACCTGTTCGGCAACTCGTAATGGACTAGTCGAACCGACGCTTTGGAACGCTTGGACGGCTTTGTCAACACCCAACACATCATAGACCGACTCGTCGAGGCTCGGATCTGAAGACTGAAATTCTTCCAAAGAAAGCTCAGCCAGTGTGACCGATTTTTTGGTCGCTTGGCGGACCAGATCTCCAATCAGGTGGTGAGCTTTTCGCTGTGGCATCCCACGCTTGATCAAATACTCCATCAATGTCGTGGCGTCGAGGAATCCGCGATCGAGCCGGGAATTGATCGACTCTCGATTCAACTCGGCTTGGGCCACCAGTGGCGCGGCCAATTCCAGACATGCCTCAACCGTATCGAAGGCGTCGAACAGTGGAGGTTTGTCCTCCTGGAGATCGCGGTTGTAAGCCAACGGCAAGCCCTTGGTTAGCACCAACAGCGTTTGCAGGCTTCCGACAACTCGGGCGGACTTGCCACGCGTCAATTCCAAGACATCCGGATTGATCTTCTGCGGCATGATCGAAGATCCGGTACAAAACGCGTGCGGCAATTTGATAAAGTCAAATTCCGATGTCGACCAGAGAATCCACTCCTCTGCCCAACTGCTCAGGTGGATCGCGATATTGGTAAGACAGAAAACCGTCTCCAAAACGAAGTCCCGATCGCTGGATGAATCGATGCTGTTGGCGACAATCCCATCGAACCCCAAACGCTTGGCGACGTTGTCCCGGTCGATCGGCAAAGTCGTTCCTGCCAGCGCTGCGGTTCCAAGACTGCACAAGTTGACTCGCTTTCTCGCGTCAGCAAGTCGCTCACGATCACGCTGAAATTTCTCGCTGTAGGCAATCCAAACGTGTGGCGCCAAAACGGGCTGGGCGCGCTGAAGGTGAGTATAAGCCGGAATGATCGTATCGGCGTCCTGATCACAACGGCCGATAAACGACTTTTGCAAATCTTCCAACAGACTGTCAACGTGATCAATCGCATCGCGAATCCACAGACGCAAGTCGGTAGCGACTTGATCGTTACGGCTGCGCCCGGTATGAAGTTTACGACCGGTGTCGCCAATTCGGTCGATCAAGGCTTGCTCAATATTCATGTGAATATCTTCGAGCTCTTGACGGATTTCGAAGGTACCCTGCTCTAGCTCTTGCAAAATCTCGTTTAGCGTCTTTTCAATCTCGGAGGCTTCGTCAGCTGTGAGAATCTTCTGATCTGCAAGCATTTGGGCATGGGCAATACTTCCGGCGATATCCTGCCGATAAAGACGTTGGTCAAAGCTAATGCTTTCACTAAACCGTTCGACACGCTTGTCGACCGCAGCATCAAAGGCACCGCTTCGACTGGGACTTGAACCGGATCTCGAGCTGTTGGAATCGGACAATGTCCACCTCAATTTCTTTTTCGAACCTAACAACCGGAAATCGTAAGCACACCTTAAAACAGTGTCAAACGCTCAATTTATACTAAAATCACTCAAAAAGACGGGCCTGGAGACAGTTGGAAGCTTCGAACACCATTTCAAGATTTACATTAACTCTCCCGGCGGTTCCCGCTAGAATCCAGTTACTCGTCGAATTCAAAATCTAATCTAAGGACATCTGGAGCTGTCATGCAAAAGACGATTGAAATCAAGTGGAACAAATTTGGACAGCTATTGGCTTCTTTCACTCTCACGATCGCCGCTACGCTGATTTCGACAGCAGCATCAGCCTGCCAACCGGCTTCGAGCTCGTCACCCCAGTCTGAACAAGCGACACAAGCCGAGCCCAAAGAAGGCGAGTGGAGAACGATCTCGCCTCAAGACGCTTTGGCTACTTTCCGCGTGCCCAAGAAACCAAGGTACGTCGAACGAACGTTCACTCCAGTGGCCAACAAGCCTCCGATCAAAGTTCATCTTTACATGTCCACGGTCAACGAAGGCAAAGCGACTTATGTTTTCGGATACCACGATTTGCACGAATACCCGCCGAAGAAGGCGAGGGATCGGATCCTGGACGGTGCGGTTCGCGGCAGCGTCGTCAACGTTGAGGGAAAATTGCTCAGCGATGTCACCAGAATCCGCTTTAAGCAACATCCGGGCCGGCAGTTCTATTATCAATATGAACATACCGAAAAGCTCTATAAGGTTCTCTCGCGTGTGTTTTTAGTCGGCAAGCGTCAGTATCAGGTTAGCTCAGTAGCTCTCGAGTCAGAGTTTAACGAGGCACTAGCCACCGAGTTTCTTAACTCATTTAAGCTGGTCATTATCGAGAACGACGAACCGCCAGTGCCTCGAACGCTACGATGATTTTTAGAGCGTTTCAGTAGTACTGAAAAGTGCTCGGCACTCGATACTCCAAAGTACCTTATACTCCACCAGCTCTGGTAAAACGCGGGTCTTGGTTGACCGTGTCTCACGTTCCTAAGAACTGTACTCCATACTCAGTACTCAGTACTCGGTACTCGGTACTCAGTACTGGGTACTCGTTACTGGGTACTCGTTACTGGGTACTCAGTAACACATCAAAG
>CAYSQZ010000236.1:0-7341 GCA_964433035.1 uncultured Pirellulaceae bacterium
GCTGCTGCTTTCTCCGCTGCTGCTTTCTCCGCTGCCGCCTTCTCTGCTGCGGCATCTTCGGCCGCTTCGTCGACACCTACTTTGTTGGGGCGATAACGGTGGTCACGCTTTCGCAGCACTTCAGCAGAGATGATTTTGTCTTTGACCACGCCTGGGAGTTCAGGCTCTGATCCATCAGGATTTGCGGTGTGAGTTCGCGCAAGAAGTTCCAAGGTCCTGGACCCTTCGGTCACCCGCCCGAAACATGTGTGCCTGCCATCGAGATGTGAGGTTCGTTTGAATGTTAAAAACAGTTGCGCTCCACCGGTATCCTTGCCCGCATGGGCCATGCTCAACGATCCGGTGAAATGCTGCCGGGTGTCGGGTCGATCGCATTCGCATTCAATGGTGTATCCCGGGCCTTCGCCCCCAATCTCCTTGCCATCTTCGCCAGCCTCAAACGCTCCCGTCTGGGCCATGAAGCCCTCGAGAACCCGATGAAAAAGTTTGTTCGAATACCAACCCGACTCAACCAAGCTGATAAAGTTGCCAACTGTCTCAGGAGCTTCATTCTCGAATAACTCCAAAACAATATCACCTTGAGTTGTCTTGAGCTTCACACGGGGAAGCGTATTTTCGCGGGCCTCAGATTGGCGGATAATCAACTCGTCAAAAATTTCGCGAGCCGCGATCGAAAGCCGCTCAGACTTCGAAGCGATTTCAAAGTATTGCGGGTTGATTCCAATGCTGATTAGCTTATCGCCTGATTCCAACACGTTGGCGTCGCGCTTATTTTGGGCGTCGTTAAGCAAGATGCCCATCAACGTGCGAATGCACTCCTGATTCTTGGGTTCGGTTTTGAGCTTGGTATACGCTGAGCTCTCAAGTTTGCCGATCAACTTGTCGGCTTGGCCAAGCAAATCAGACAGTTCCTTGTCCAGCGCGTCGATATCGGCCCCCTCAACGTCAATCGCAGTCTTTTTCTCGCCAAGCTTTGTTTCGAGAGTTTGCCATTGTTGTTTCAGCTCTTCGAACGTAGCTTCCTGTCCCTGCGCGGAGCTAAGACCTACAAGTCCCAAGCTTGCAATCAGTATCCATTGGGTCAACGCTTTACGATAATTTGTCAAACCAATTTGCATTAGTGTCTCCGCAGTCTTCAAATTTCTTATGTTTGTGTAGTTTGCGCATTGACGGACCTGAAGTCTCTTCTGTTTCAATGCTGATGCGACTCTTCTGGGCAACGCACAGAGCGCGTTAAGCTTAATCGTTTTTGGCTTTTAGATCCTAGCCACCATTGCCAATGGCATCTTCCTGAAGCTGTTTCAAAAACTCTGACGGGTCCGCTGTTTCCTGGGGCTCGACCTCGGTATTTTGAATTCGTGTTGCTTCGTATTTGTGATCCCGTTTCCAAACAACCGTCGCCTTGAGAATCTTGGACGGCTCTGTTTCGGTAGGATCGGGCTGGGTTTTGTCAACGTTCTGAAGTCGATAAACAACATCCATACCTTCTTTGACTCGTCCAAACGCGGTGTACTTTTCGTCCCATTTTGGGTTGGGCTGGTGAGCGATGAAAAACTGCGAACTGCCAGTGTCACGAATGCCTTCGTTAACCATGCTAAGCGTCCCGGCGAAGTTATACCGGATCTGCTCTCGGTAACATTCACAAGGGATTTTATATCCCGCGTCTCCAGTACCGTCTCCATTGGGGCAGCCAGTTTGGGCGAAATCGCCAGGTCTTACCAGAAAAAACGTCATGTCATTGTAGAATTTTTTCTCGACAAGATCGATGAAGTTACCGACGGTTTGGGGCGCATGGTTTTCAAAAAGCTCGACTAAAAATGTTCCTTCAGTCGTTTCGAATTTGACTTTGGGGAGGTCATCTGTGTTGCTTTCGAGTCTCCGAATCTTGAGTTCCTCTTGCCAGCGCTCACGAGTTCTTTCCAGAGTTCTTTCCAGGCTCTGAGTTTTGACTCCTTGCTCGGCAGCCAATTTCAGCATCAAATCGGCGCGTTCGAAATCCTGGATTGCGTAGCTGGCTCGAAACGCCTGGTAAGCGATGTATTTCAATTTGACTGAACCCGGTGCTCCGGCATTTTCACGTTGGCCTCTAATTAGAACGTCAGCAATTTCTAACGCCCCTTTGGGGTCAAACCGAAGGTTGGGACCGCTGGGAGGATCCATTTTATTGACCATCTGAAGGTAGATCAGCTGGCCAGCTTTAGCGTATCTTTTGGGGTCTTGCTGATAGGCTTGCACAGCGGCTGCATCGAGTTGCGATTTCAGCCGTTGGTTCTCCGCTTTGAGCTCATTAATTCTGGCAAAGACATTTTTATGCTCACCGGGGAAACCGATTGGGATAGAACTGTATTCCCGATTGATCTCGGACTCATTGCTCTGAATCTGAAGGACAATTTTAGTGTACGGATCGAGTTTAGACTGATCACCTCGTGTCGAGGATCCATCGGCACCAGAGGTAGCAGAACCATTGGATCTCGGGGTTGGAAACGTGTCTCTGGAGGGCGTTCTGGAAGAAAATCCTGGAGGCGGCGCATGCTTTGACCGGCTCCCAGGGTACGAAGGCGCCGGACGTCCTTTGAAAGAAGATCCTTGACTCGGCCTGGATGAAGAGCCTTGGCTGGATCTGGAAGACGATTGCGCAAAAGTTGCCGTTGCCAGGGCAGTACTTAGCGCCACCAACACGGCGATAGCCAGAGGCGGAAATGAAATTAGTTGTCCAGGTTTTTTGTAGATAAGGTTCATAATTTTAATCTTCTTTATGTAGAAGTATCCAACAGAATTATTTTACTATGTTGGGCAAGTACTCGTGGTCTCTTTTACGAAGCACCCTGATCGACTCAATCACATCAGGCATAACGTTGGGAATTGGCGTCTCGCTACCGTCTTCCTGATTGACTTCTTTGGTATTCTGGATCTTGTCGATAATTTCCATACCCTCGATGACTCGTCCAAAAACGGTTTGATTGAATCGAGTAAAATAAGGTCCGGGCATGCGAAGGATTGAAAATTCGGCGCAGCTAACGTTGGGTTTTTCAGCAACCGTCCATGTGGAAATCGAACCACGAAAATGATGCCGACGCTCTGGTTTGCGGCACTCGTCGTAAATCGTGTAACCAGTGGGTTCAAACCGTTTCATCGACATCAACCCGCCGTGCACCACGAAGCTGTTGGCCACATCATGAAAGATGATGCCATCGTAAAAACCGGCTTCGGTCAGACTAATGAAGTTGGCCACTGTCTCGGGCGCTTCGTCTTCAAACAGTTCCAAAATGACGCTGCCTTTGCCTTTGATTTTCATTTCAACTCGAGGCAGCTCCGCTGTTTTGTCTTTTTCTCTGAGCTCGAGTTCTCGATCGAAATTCTTCTTGAGTACTTCGATGAAGCTGAAGATTATCTGTTCTCTTTTGTTGTAGGCCTCGATTTTGGATGGGCTCTTTGACTTCAATTCAAGCGCATCATCAAATTTATTGTTGAAGATCTCAACACGAATCAGTTCTTCGGCCAAGTTTGAGTCATCTGGGTTCAAGTCAACCAGCTTTTGGCAGATTCGATGACTGATCTCGATCTGGCCCTGACCGATGCTCCCGGTAGCCAGATTGCGCACGACTATCTTCAGGTCCTCGTCAGGTTGCTCTTCTGCCAAAAAAAGAGCGTACGCGTTTTCGCGAATCTCTTCGAACAACGTTTCAGATTCCGAAGCGATCGTTTCCCAGCGATCTTTGTGCTCATGACTTTCTTCGCTATCGGAAAAAAGATACAACGCTTCGGTTCGTTTAAGTTCTTTGATCGAGGTCCTCAGCTTGTCGACCGAAGCTTCGTAAGTACTCCGCAGCTGAGCAACGGACGCGGAATTTTGGTCGGAATCCTGACCAACGAGGGATTGGTTGTCGCTGGCAAACAGCAAAACAACTAGCATGGTTGCCACGAATCGAAAACTCGATCGGTCGCTAATTCGAAGCAAAATTTGTTTGCTCTGGGCTCGCATGAGTCAAAAAATGGATCTTGGTGGACAACAATATAATGATCGAGCTGGCGACTTTGATTTCGTCAGCTTCTCTAATAGTATAGCGATTAAACTCGATTGAGTACGGCAAACCAATTTTTGAAGCGAGAAACTGCATGCCCCGATACAAACGAGGCAGAAACCTTAACGACTGGAACACTAACCGGGCTGACGCGGGGCGTGGCAAACTGCGAATTGTGGGCGGAAAATTCCGGGGGCGCCAAATTGAATATTCGGGAGATCCGGTCACCAGACCGATGAAAGACAATATTCGCGAGGCACTTTTTAATCTCGTAGGCGGGTGGGTTAAGGGAAAAGTAGTCTTGGATTTATTTGCCGGTACCGGCGCGATGGCGCTGGAGGCGCTAAGCCGCGGTGCGGTGAAGGCTTTTTTGATCGAGCGCCACGTTCCTACAGTACGAATTATTGAGCAGAATGTTCAGGCGCTTGACCCAGATTTGCCCGCTGATGTCGCCGGTTCGGACACTTTTTTTTGGGTCCGGCAATTTCTCAAGGACCCCGGGAAACTCCCGCAAGAACCGTGGCTGATATTCTGCTGCCCACCCTATGCGTTTTTTGAGGATCGAGAAGCTGAGCTTCTTGAGATGATTGCCAACTTGATCGAAGTTGCCCCACCTGAGAGTATTTTTGTTGTCGAATCCGACTCTCGTTTTTCGCCCAAAAATCTCCCGCATCCAGACCAGTGGACGGTGCGTAAATACTCGCCAGCGCTGGTTTCGATTTATCGAAAACCTCAATGCTCAACCGACTCCTCTGATGAGTAATTGACTGATGCCTCCGAGTCCGAAGAATCGTAATAACCAACTTCAAGGTGACTTTGCGGGCTCAGGCAGCAAGTAATTTGGACGAATCGTTACAACCAAAACAGTCTATCAAAACACGCCAAGAGCTAGCAAGAAAAGTGATGTCTTTGAGATTTGAGGTCACTGCGGATCATTCTGGCTCCGATAAATATTAGGTTCTGTTTTCGTTCTTCCATGGCATTGCCATGATTCTTGGAGTCCGTTTTTTGACCACCCGTCTGAGCTACTTTTGTACGCGACCATTGATCTTGGTCGCGGCATTATTTTTTGCCAGTAGTCTGACGGGCTCAAGCTCTTTGGGTCAAACAGCTGGCCAGCAGCAATCGACTGACGCCCCAACTGAGGCCAATTGGATTCGGGCAACCGTGTTGATTGAGCAGCTCGAATCGGTTTTGAAAATTCCCCAAGCGGCGCGCTGGGCTCGCGACACGATTTCGATTCTTGATTCGCTAGCCGAGACTCCGATTCGAGCCCACCGTGAGCTCCACGTCAAGTTATTTCAGTTGCAAGAACAGCGGCAGCATATCCCTCAAGTTCAAGCGAGGATTTGGAATGAGCGGAAATACAGTCCCGACGACGAAATTCTGGCTCATCAGAACGCTGCTGAAGTAGAGCGGATTGGCTACCGGATCGATCGACGACTGGCCGTTTGGTGGCCGGTTTCCCAACTCAAGACTTCGATTAATTTTTCTGACCCTTGGAGTACTCCGGCTTCGTTTCGCAGGATCACGATAGGTGAGTTGGATTCTCGCTGGTCTGAGTATTTAAAGCTCGGTGATTTTCGGGAGACGTTTCGCTCCATCAACCCAAACCAAGCCAAGCAAAAAAAAGTCAGTCGAGAAGTTTTGGGCAGACTCCATTCGTCGGTCCTCAATCCGGTTCAGAAACAGTACCTGGAATCATCTATTGATCCTTCAGTGATTGAGTTTCTCAAAGAGCACGCTTCCAATTCGATTGACGTTGAGTCTTTGCTTAAGCAGATCGAGCGCTATGAGTCTCGTTCAACCTCGGTTTCCGGTTTCTATCTCAACGATTCGTTTCAGGATTTGATTTGGTCATCCGAACAGGCTCAGAATGAAATCGCGCGGCAGTTGCAATCTCATTATCGCAATGCCAATTTCAGGTTTTCAGTTTCCGGCCGATTGCTCAATCGAATGATTCCGCAATTGCCAGCCGTGGCCGAGCCCGTCTCGGAGACGATTCAGGGAGCTCAGGTATCTGGCAATACGCAGATCTACAACAACCTCAGAATTGCGTTGCAACCGAGCCCAGACAAGTTGTCATTGCGGCTGGAATCGTCCGGTCATGTGCAAGCTGACACGGTCGCACGGACCAATACATTCCGAGTTGCCAATAAAGGCAATGCGGAATTTCAAGTCTTCCAGAATCTGAGCATTGGTCCTGAGGGGATCAATTCGTTGGAACCTCCCTACTCTTTGTCTTCGGCGAATCAGGATGTTGTGGGGCTACAGTCCAAGCTCGACAACCTGCCATTGTTGGGCTGGATGGCTCGGAAACTAGCTGCCAATAAGCTTCGGGATGACGCTCCCAAAACGACTCATTTGTTCAAAGAGAAGGTTCGGGTCTCGGCGGAGTCACGGATGCAACAGGAAGTTCAAAAGAGCGTTGCGAAGCTTCGGCACTACACCTACAGCAATCTTTTTGAGCCGTTGGTCAAGATGGAGCTTGAGCCGCAGGCGGTTCAAATGTCAACGTCCTCAGAGCAGTTGATGATGAGGTATCGCATTGCCGGGCCTGATCAAATGGCGGCCAATTCTGCCCGTCCACGGGACAGCGGGCAGAGCTTGATCAGTTTTCAGCTCCATCAATCGGCTGTCAACAACGCGATCGCCAGAGTGGGGCTAAAGGGAAACACCTTCACCCTCGACGAGCTTTCGAAGCATCTTAACGAGGTGCTTGGTCTGCCATTAGCGAGAGCCGGCGCGTCTCAAAGCTCTGACCAGTACGCGGAAATTGGATTTGCGCCGCTGGCTCCAATTCAACTTGAGTTTGTCGATGATCGTTTTCGAATCACGTTAAACTTGAAGACGCTCAAAATTGGAGAAAAGGGAAAGCGGTGGAAGAATTTGAGCCTGGTGGCGGCTTACAAGCCAGTCGCTTCGGGATTGCAGTTCGTTCTGGAGCAAGACGATCAGGAAACTCGCATCAAAGGCAAGAAGCGAATCAAGTTTAAAGACAAGGCGGCCATTAGCACCGTCATGAAGGTGATGTTCAAGAAACAATATGTCGTCAATGCCCTGCCTCAGCGTGTCATCACGAAGTTGGGGGGGAATGGCTTGGCCATTTCTCAGTTGGTGATTTCAGATGGCTGGATTTCTCTGTCGTTCGATGACTGGGCCACTGGCGCTTATCAGGCAAATTTCTCCGATTCGCCACCCCAGCCGCTGCGGACCACAGTGCTTCGCCGCCGTTTCCTGCGTCGGTAGATAATCTAATCACATTAACGCTAGAACCAGCGGTGCTTGACGGCAACTGAATCCGCCCTCGCTGACGCTT
>CAYSQZ010000237.1:0-7300 GCA_964433035.1 uncultured Pirellulaceae bacterium
TGGGAGGGTCGGAGAATTCGCTTGCGAATTGGACGGGGAGGGTTTAAGAATCTTGCTAGTGGTCCGTCAAAACTGAAATGAATAGCAAAACGGGTGCCATGCTTCACGCTTGCGTGAGCATGCTTACGCAAGCGTAAACATGGCACCCGTCAATTCAGATCTGACAGACCACTAGTTCAATTTGTTAACGATCGTTTACCCTCCCCGACCTGCGCCATCATGAATGATGGCGAGTTCGACCCTCCCAGAGGGAGGGTGACTTCTTTGAGTTGGACTCTGGAGCATCGGAGATCGACTTGGATCGCAATGTCACAGAGCCGCGAAGCCACAAAGTTTGACGAAGAGTCCCTCTGGGAGAGTTACAGAACTTACGCGTCGAGGCTGTGATTATTGGTAACCCGAAGCGTGAGCGAGGAAAATAATGGGGCATCGTGGCTTCTCGCTGACGCTTTGGGTTACCAGTTGCGTTTTGTTCCAAGCGTTTGCAAAAAATGACAGCCTCGGAGCGAATGGCGACAATGACAAACCAGGTGTATCAAGCGAGTTGAGAATTGATTGACCGGCAATGGGCTAACGCAGCGATTAAGAGCTGCCTCGATCGCGAGATTGATCATTTTTTTGTTGCGCCTGGTTCTCGCTGTACGCCGCTAACGCTGGCTGTCGCACGTCACGAGCAAGTCAAAGTGACTCAGCATTTTGATGAACGCGGTCTCGCATTTGCGGCACTTGGTTACGGCAAGGCGACGGGAAAGCCAGCAGTATTCATCTGCACTTCGGGCACGGCAGTCGCCAATGCTCTACCAGCCGTGATTGAAGCCGCGATGGAGAAAGTGCCGTTGCTGCTCTTCACCGCTGACCGGCCTGATGAACTGCATGGTGTCGGAGCCAATCAAGCGATAGCTCAACAGAATATCTTTGGTGACCACGTTGAGCTATTTCTCAACATGACCGCGCCACAAGACAACGATCTTCCCCAGGATCCTGGCGGGAAAGAGTTTCTTGCCAACTCCCTTGGCCACTGCTTCAACTCGGCGTTCACCGGGCCGGTGCACGTCAACTGGATGTTTCGTGAGCCATTTTCGATTACCGAGAAAGACAGCGGATCTGAGGGGATTGATGGATTTGATGGTAGCTCGAATCTCGGTTCAACCCGAAACGATTTACCACAAACCGATTCATTGCAAATAGAAGTCACCGGCAACACGCTGATCGCTTTGGGGCGATGTAACCCTGCTCAAGCACGAGCAGCGATCGCGCTAGCGAAGCGTTTGAAATGTCCGATCGTCAGCGATCTTTGTAGCGGACTGAGCATTGGCTCGTTTGAATTGCCGTCCGATTTTCCACTGCCACGACCCGATTCGATTTTGCATTTGGGGAGCCGCATTGTCTCCAAATCATGGCTCTCCTGGACCAAGAGCGTTCACGACCAGGGCACACAGTTTTTTCATCTCACTCCCAATGGCCTAATCATCAATCCCGGCGGGCTAAACGTTACCCAGCACTCATTGCCGCTTGAGAATTTGGATGAAGTGATTTCAGGCCCCCCAACCGAAACCGAATTTCTAAACGCTTGGCAAAACGCTAACGAGCTACGCAGCAAAATTATTGTGGAGCATCTGGGCAAGTCCAACCAATTGACCGAACCAGCGATCGCACACTCGATCAGCCGAATTTGCCAACCGACTGACGGACTGTTTGTTGGTAACAGCATGCCGATACGCGATCTCGATCGGTACAGTGCCAGTCGTGGAGATGAAGTTCGACTGATTGCCGCCAACCGAGGCGCCAGTGGCATCGATGGTTTGCTGGCTACCGCAACCGGGTACGCCAGTGGGCTGAAGCGACCGGTAACCGTTTTAATTGGCGACCTTTCTTCGCTTCATGATCTCAATTCGCTGGCTTTGGTAAGCCAATCAGCTTGGCCAATGATCATCGTGATCGTCAATAATCACGGTGGACACATTTTTGATTTGTTGCCGATCAAGAGCTCGCCGCACTTCGAACGTTATTTCAATACGCCTCATCAGTTTCGATTTGAACATGCTGCGAGGATGTTTAACCTGGACTACAAGTGCATTGAAGATTTTGAGACATTTGAGCAACAATATAAACAGGCTTGTGCCGGAGGGAAAACGACGGTGTTGGAACTGCTGACGTCACGTCAACAAAATATCAAAACTCGCCAGACGATCCGGGAAGCGATTCAAAAGTGCCAAAGCCAAATCTAACGTTCGTACACGGATTCATGGGACACCCGTCGGATTGGGACGAAGTGCGTTTATTACTTTCCCAAACTGGTTTTGACTTTGAAACCAATTCCGTCGAGATCCAGCCGCATGCCCACTGGCAGGCGAACCTCGAACAATTGGCTCGGGCGATTGACGGTCGTTCGATCGTGATTGGCTATTCTATGGGCGCGCGGTTGTCGCTTGGTTTGGCTTTGGAGTTTCCAGAAAAAGTCGCCGGCCTGGTGTTTGTTTCCGGTAATCCCGGTTTACGATCGGCAAGCGAACGAGATCGACGTTGGCAAGCCGATCAGCGCATTGCCGAGCAGCTTCAAACCCAACCGCTGGATGTCTTTTTGAAAAACTGGTATCAGCAATCCGTTTTTGCTTCGGCTCCTGCCAAAATTTTAGAGGCTGAAACTGAACGAAAAATATCACGGTCTGATGCAGCTTGGCCGGAGATACTTCGAGGCGCGTCAGTTGCCAAACAGCCGAATTATTGGCCACGGTTGAAAGAGCTTTCCATGCCCACGCTGATAATCGCAGGAGAAAACGATGAAAAGTACCAGGGTTTTGCGGTTCAAATAGGCAAGGAGTGTTCCGCGCCCAACCTGAAATGCGAGGTCGTTCCTGATTGTGGGCATTTGGTCCATCGCCAGGCGCCCGAGGCTTTGGTTCGAATCATTGGTGAATTTCTTACCAACAATGCTGACGATGCTGACCTCGGCTAGATGGTGTCTTTTTAGTGTGTGCGTTAAGTTGTTGCCAACTTCATTTTTGCTTTTTCGAACTCCCAGGTGGATTCCTATCTGATGACTGCCAACGTTTCCGAAATCTTTGATCCTGATCAGTGGCAAGCTCTGGATCAATTCAGCTTTACTGACATTACCTATCACCGCGCCCGAGAGGTTGGTGCGGTGCGAATCGCGTTTAATCGACCAGAGGTTCGCAACGCGTTCCGGCCACAAACAGTCGACGAGTTATATTCGGCGCTCGATCACGCGCGACAAGCAAGTGACATCGGCGCGGTGATTTTGACAGGCAATGGCCCGTCGCCCAAAGATGGAGGTTGGGCGTTTTGTTCCGGGGGCGACCAACGGGTTCGTGGTAAAGACGGTTACCAATACGCCCAGGGCGAAACGGCCAAGGAAATTGATCCCACGCGTTCGGGTCGACTGCATATCCTGGAATGCCAACGGTTGATCAGGATGATGCCCAAGGTCGTGATTTGCGCAGTGCCCGGTTGGGCAGTCGGTGGCGGTCATAGTTTGCACGTCGTTTGTGATTTGACGATCGCGTCAGCCGAACATGGAAAATTCAAACAGACTGACACAGATGTCGCGAGCTTTGACGGCGGTTTTGGATCAGCTTATCTGGCCAAGCAAGTTGGTCAAAAGATTGCCCGCGAGATATTTTTTCTGGGCCGGACCTATTCAGCACAAGAAGCCAAAGAGCAAGGGGCCGTTAATGCGGTCGTGCCTCATCAAGAGTTGGAAACGGAAGCTTTGAAATGGGCCAGCGAAATTTGCGCCAAGAGCCCGACGGCTCAGCGGATGGTAAAATATGCGTTCAATTTGACGGATGATGGATTGGTCGGTCAACAAATGTTCGCCGGCGAAGCGACTCGACTGGCGTACGGCACTTCCGAAGCAGTCGAAGGGCGCGATGCGTTTTTGGAAAAGCGTAAACCGGATTGGTCCGACTATCCTTATCACTTTTAAGCAATTGTTTTGACCCGGTTTTGGTTCCACAAAGATGATATCGAATTGGATTCTTGCTGCCCGTCCCAAGACATTGCTGGCCGCGTTTTCGCCAGTGTTGATTGGCAGCATGATCGCGATTCATGACGGTGTGTTTGACTTTTGGGCAGTGGCGACGGCTTTGTTGTTGGCCGTCTCAGTTCAAATCGGAACGAATTTTTGCAATGACTACTGTGACTTTTTTCAGGGGGCCGATACGGAAGATCGCAAAGGTCCAACGCGCGCCGTTGAGTCCGGTTTGATTTCACCTCGCGCGATGTTGATCGCGACCGTTTGCATGTTTGCGATAACCGGGCTTGCCAGTTGGTTGCTTTTTCTTCGAGCCGGCTGGCCTTTTTTAGTGCTCGGCGGCTTGAGCATTTTGCTGGGAGTCATGTACACCGCCGGTCGCTTTTCACTGGCTTATCTCGGAATTGCCGATCCTTTTGTGTTGATTTTCTTTGGCCCTGTTGCGGTCGCGGGCACCTATTACGTTCAATCGCTTCGGCTGGATTGGCCAGCGATTGTGGCCGGGCTGGGGCCGGGGCTGATCGCGACCGGGTTGCTGGTGGTCAACAATCTGCGTGACGTCGACGAAGACCGAGTCGCCAATAAACGGACGTTGGTCGTGCGTTTTGGAAAGACCTTCAGCCGTTTTCAGTACTTATTCTGCATCATCGGCGCGGCGTTGGTTCCGATTGTTTTTGTGATAATCAAGCAAACGGGTTGGCTGCCTGCGATTGCATCAGTGGTTTTGATACCTGGCATTGTTTTGGCAGCCAAAGTCTGGCAACACGACGGGATCGGGCTGCGACCTTACCTTGGGATGACGGCGGGATTGTTGTTGCTTTTTACGCTTCTTTTCTGTGTCGGGCTTGGGCTTTCATGAACAGCTTAAACGTATGGCGATTTAATATCCCATTTCGAAGTCCGTTGACGCTCAAAGGTCAGGCCTATACGACACGCGAGGGATTGCTACTTGAACGAGACGGCCAATGGGCCGAAGCTTCGCCACTTCCCGGTTTCAGCCCTGAAACGATTGATGACGTAATTGCTGCGATTAAACGCTTGAATGTCAATTCAGTTGATTTGGATCAAGCCGTCGATTCGCCAGCTTTGAAGTTTGCCTTGAGCTCGATCGGCGAAAAAATTACAACGCCGATCAGCGTTCCGTTTAATTGCCTTTTGGTGGGAGATCGGGATCGCATTTTATCGAGCGCGAAAGCGTGCGCAGGTTCTGGTTGCAATTCGGCGAAGCTTAAACTTGGTAAGAGTACACTGGAGGAAGACGTTGCCCTGGTGCGAGAGGTTCGGAAGCTACTTGCTCCCGATGTTGAACTGCGACTGGATGCCAATCAGGCTTGGAGTTTTGCACAAGCGTCGGAGTTTGCGCGAGAAACTGAAGACATCGGCTTTACATACATTGAAGAGCCGTTACGCGATCCGGCTCGTTTGGAAGAGTTGTTTTCGCAGACCGGACTCAAATATGCTTTGGATGAATCGTTGGTTGAAGATTTTTTGACAGGTGAAATTGAATCGAGGCTTGCAGCCTGCCCCAATGCAGCGGCGATCATTTGCAAGCCGACGATTGTTGGAGGTCGGGCGTCAGTGGAACGGCTTGCCCAATCCGGCAAGCCCGTCGTTTTCAGTGCTGCGTTTGAATCCGGGATAGGGTTGGCTCGAATTGTGCAGCTGGCTCACGAATTCTCGCCCGAAGTTGCTGCGGGTCTTGATACGTTGGATTGGCTGACAACCGATCTTTTAACAAACTCGCCTGCGAAACATGATGGTCGATTTGAATTTGCCCAACCGCCCACTGGCGACACGACTGGCTTGGAGAGAATCGAACTATGACGTTTCCGTTGTCCAAGGCAATTCAACAGCACGCAGAGGAAATCGCATTTGATGATGGCGTGAATCAAATTCTGTACGGCGAATTGGATCGGGCGATTTCTCAGTCAAAGGTGATGCAGATTCCGGAATTGCGTCGTGGTGATCATGTCGCGTGGTGCCCTCGCAATGATCTGGATGCGTTTTTGACGTTTTGGGCAATCCAGATGCGCGCTTGCGTTGCTTGTCCGCTGAGCCACCGGTTTCCGGATGCCAAGCGAAATGAGTTGGTTGATCGAATCGATGCCAAGTGGTTGCCAGATTTGTTGGCTGAGGTAGGCGAAGAAACGAAAGAAGAACCGGAAGAGTCAGCAAGCGCGTTGACTCAGGCCGACTCGTCCAGTCCCGCGACGTTGATTTTGAGTTCGGGAAGCACAGGGGCTCCTAAGGCGATTGTCCACTCGATGTCGGCTCATGTTGAAAGCGCGATTGGCGCCGCGGTGAACATGCCACTTGCTGCGGGTGACAGGTGGCTGTGGTCCCTGCCGCTTTGCCACGTCAGCGGCCTTTCGATTTTGGTCCGTTGCGCCGTGGCGGGCGCGACAGTCGTTGGGCTAAGCCCAAGCGAAAAACCCGATGCTCAATTGCTGGAGCAACGCGAAGTAACTCATCTCTCGGTTGTCTCTTCACAGCTTCGTCGTTTGTTGGAGGAAGAGTCTTTTCCGGGTTCAAAGTTGCGTTACGTTTTGCTCGGGGGAAGCCGTGTTGATACGGTTTTGATCACTCGGGCTCGGGGCCTGGGTGTCGCTGTGTTGACGACTTACGGTTTAACGGAGATGGCATCGCAAGTCTCCACGTCCAAGGCAACGGCTGATCCAAACACCAGTGGAGCGTTGCTGCCAAGGCGCGAATTGAAAATCGAATCAGGTGAAATTTTTGTTCGCGGCCCGATGCTGTGTCTGGGGTATTACAAGAATGGCCAAATTGAATCGGTTGCGGACGAAGCTGGTTGGTTTGCTACAGGTGATCTTGGTCGGTTGGACGCGAATCAGCAGTTAAATGTCATCGGCCGAATGGACAACATGTTTATTTCGGGTGGCGAAAACGTTTACCCGGAGAATATTGAGCGGGCGATGTTGGCTGCTTTTGAAATCGACAGGGTTGTTGTTGTTCCCAAACCGGATGAACAGCATGGGTTTCGACCGGTAGCATTTGTCGAAGGAAGTCTGCCTGATCTTTGGGAAGAAGAATTGCGTCAGCGATTATCCGGGTTTGAAATTCCCGTCTCGATTTTGGCTTGGCCTCTGCAGGATGATGCTTCACTCAAAGTGGATCGAAAACGTTTGCAATCGCTGGCGGCCTCTCAAAGCTGAAATGTGGGTGCGATGTTTACGTTTGAGTGAGTGCGCTTGCGTAAGTCACCTCCTCCCTCTGGGAGGGTCGAACTGGCCATCATTTATGCTGCGCAGGTCGGGGAGGGTAAACATTCGTTAACAAATTGAATAC
>CAYSQZ010000238.1:0-1588 GCA_964433035.1 uncultured Pirellulaceae bacterium
CAGTTGCAAGACGACTGCGGCATCGTTGTCGATGTCGAGGTTTTGAATAAAGTCGACACAACCCCCGATCAAAGCCAACTTCATCGTCTTTTCTCGACCTCCCAATCTCGGGAGGGTGACGTTGTTGCTCAAGCCGTTCAGGTTGGTGTTGCTAAAACAAGCGTTTCAATAGTCGAAAGACAAGCCTCAAGGGCCCGCCCAATCAGCTTGATCAAGTAGAGTGCTGCTTGTTTGCTGGCTACATTAAAAAAAAAACGACGCTTCTGCAGGGAATGAATGCTCCATGCTGAGGCGCCGGTTGTAATTTACTACGGTCGAATGAATCTATCGACGTCGCTCTTTGAGGCGGACGGCTTTACCGACGCGGTCACGAAGGTAATAAAGCTTGGCTCGTTTGACGAACGAAGACCGCTTGACCTCGATCTTCTCGATTCGAGGAGAATGAACCGGGAATTTTCGCTCAACACCCTGACCGGCGACAATTCGACGAACCGTGAACATTTCACGAGCGCCGCTGCCGCTTCGCCCGATCACAGTCCCTGTGAAAACCTGAGTACGAGACTTCTGGCCTTCGAGAATCTTGCAGTGAACATCAACGGTGTCGCCGATTTCAAATTCAGGAGCATCAGCCTTAAGGCTGTCTTTCTCCACCAATTCCATGATTTTGTGAGTCATCTTAATCGCTCTCTTTATTGGTTTGGCACCGATTTGCGGGCCAGAATTGTTACTCTTTTATAGTTTAAATCGTTATTTTTTCAAAGTGACTTTGGCCAAATTACTGGTCATTCAAAAGATCACTTCGCTTAGCTTTCGTGTTTTCGACGCTTTTTGTATCTCTCCAAATCTTGATCTTGCCATGATCACCGCTGAGCAGCACTTCAGGGACGTCATGCCCTTCAAATTCTTGCGGACGCGTATACTGGGGATACTCAAGCATCCGATTTCCCCGCGAAAACGAGTCATCGAAGTTACTCTGCTCATCACCAAGTACACCTGGCACCATCCGCACGAGGCTATCAACCAAGACCATCGAAGCGACCTCGCCGCCATTTAGGATGTAGTCTCCAATCGAGAGCTCGAGCGGCTGGAGAATATCGATCACGCGTTGATCGAAACCCTCATACCTGCCACACAACAAAATCATTCGTTCCTTGACCGCTAACTCCTCGACCAGCGGTTGATTGAGCCGCTTGCCTTGAGGTGTCAGCATTATGACCGTCCCTTCCTGGTCGGCCATCTTTTGCACGTCGCGTACACAGTTGACGACTGGCTCGACCATCAAGACCATTCCAGGACCACCGCCGTAGGGCGTATCGTCAATCTTATGGTGTCGCCCCTTGGCCCAGTCCCGCATATTGTGGACATGGATCTCAACCAATCCGCGTTGAATCGACTTGTTCAAAATACTCTGACTCAGGTAACCGGGAAACATTTCCGGGAACAGGGTCAGGATATCAAAACGCATTGAAGCATCCCCTCAAGCTGAACAGAAACGCCGTCCAACGCGTTTGCACTTTCCCAATTCGACCGACTTGGTCTACTCTGCCTTCTCTTCGGCGGGAGCTTCCTCAGCCTTGGCTTCCTCAGC
>CAYSQZ010000238.1:1688-7300 GCA_964433035.1 uncultured Pirellulaceae bacterium
TCTTCAGCAGGAGCTTCGGCCTTGGCTTCTTCAGCAGGAGCTTCGGCCTTGGCCTCTTCAGCAGGAGCCTCGGCGGCTGGAGCGTCTGCCTTGGCTTCTTCGGCAGGAGCTGCTTCGCCATCGGCAGGAGCTTCAGCAGCGGCTTCGCCTTCAGCGGCCTTGGCTTTCTCTTCTTCAGTCGGCTCGGGAACAGCCTTGGGCATTTCGACTGCTGCGGCGGCCTTACGCGCCGCTTCAATCGAAGTAGCTCGGTGTGTCGAAAGCTTGGAAAGCGCTTCAGCTTGGGCCTCAAGATGAGTACCTTCGGCTCCATACTTTTTGATCAACGTGCCGACCTTTTGAGTCGGCTTGGCACCAACGCCTAACCAGTAGCTTATTCTCTCGCCGTTAAGGATTGCGCGGGCGTCAACGTCGCGAACCATCGGATCATAAGTTCCAAGCTGCTCAATAACGCGACCATCACGAGCCGTGCGACTGTCCATAGCACAAACGCGGAAGAACGGACGATGAGTACGTCCCATTTTTTTTAATCGAATTCTTACTGCCACTTTTACCTCTTTGAATAAACTTCGGTTAAACGTTAGTTTTACCTGGCAGACTCAGCGTCTACCAAGCTCTTCGCTGGGAAGATGAACTGCGCGGAGTGGCTATTACCAAACTTGCAGTTGATTGCCGACCGTTTAGATATCGGAACCTGGGAACTGGATGGCGATCTTAAAAAAAACGCGATCCAGCGAATTGACAAATTTACTCGATTTTCCTGCCTAACAAAACCCAAAATAGCCGTTTTTTTCGATCCCAAAGGCACTATGCAGATCCCATCTCCCGATAACAATTTCCAACTCAAGCACGCCAGTTTGCTTAGATCCAGCTTCTTGCGTCTGCTGGGCCGAGAGTTGTTGCCCGATTTTTCAGGGATTTCAACCGTCGAATTTGCTCAGCGTCTTTTCGAATCGCCCGCGGTTGTAGTTTCTCACGGCACTGAGGATGACCCAATCTTCAACTATGGCAACCAAACTGCATTGAGCTTGTTTGAAATGGACTGGGAGGACTTCACTCGATTACCGTCGCGAAAATCGGCCGAACCACTCAATCGACAGGAGCGAGCCAGATTGCTCGACGCTGTCTCCAGCCAAGGTTTCGTCGACGACTACTCGGGGGTAAGAATTTCAGCGAAAGGTCGCAGGTTTCAAATACCCAAAGCGATCGTCTGGAACGTCGTTGACGAGCAAGGCGAGTTAGCCGGCCAAGCCGCCACCTTCTCCAATTGGCATTTTCTTTAAGAGCATTTTTTTCACCGGCCACAGAAATCGAAACGGGTTCTCCGAATCCCGCCGTCGCTATTTCCTGTCACACTCCTGGCAACCGGCAAGACATAACCGGCACGACATATTGAGAGAAGAGATAAGAGCTTTCCAACGGATGTTGTTAATCCAGTTCCTATCAATGATTTTGATATTTGAATACGGTTTCCTCTCCTGTTGAAACACCGTTTCCTTCTCCAGCTCCTTCCTTATACAAGCAAAATCAAAGAAATCTTGACTTACACTTTTACTGATTGACAATTACACTACAAAATCCGAGGGGGTTTTATAGAGAGTGGCCTTATCTTCCAACGCTCTATCAGAGCGAGACTTGCCATCTCTTCCTTCGGAAAACCTCAACGGAGAATTTCAAATGAATGATTTTTGTTTTATTCAGGATGATGTTCCATCTGCCCCACGGCGGGGCTTTACCCTGGTCGAATTGCTGGTTGTCATCGCCATCATTGGTATTTTAATCAGCATGTTGCTGCCGGCGGTTCAGCAAGTGCGAGAAGCAGCCAGACGAATTCAGTGCGCCAACAATCTGAGACAGATTGGAATAGCATTTCACAACCATCATGATACTTTTGGATTCTTTCCATCGGGCGGTTGGGCTTGGCGTTTCACCGCTGATGCTGATCGGGGGGCGGGCGCTGAACAGCCAGGTGGCTGGACCTACGCTATTCTTCCCTTCGTCGAGCAAAACGCAGTCCATGAATTGGGATCCGACGGTGATATTGACGCGGTAACCACAGCCCAACGAGAAGGAGCTGCCTTGAGAGATCAGAGTCCATTGCCGTTGTTCGTATGTCCCTCAAGACGTGCTGCAGAGCTTTACGGGATTTCAGATCGCTTTCGGTATCCTGATCAAAATTCAATGGCTGGCTTGACCGAGATCTCCAGAACCGACTACGCCGCCTGTGCCGGAACCAGAAATAATCCCCAGCAACTACCGATCCCCGGCACGTGGAATGAAGCACTCACTTTCGCATGGGAGGCCAATGAAGAACAATTCTCCGGACTCGTTTTTCAACGCAGCGAAATCGGTTTTGGATCGATCATGGACGGATCTTCGAATACGATCGCAGTTGGTGACAAGTACCTGAGTCCTGACTTTCATTTGGGCCAGTCTGGTGACGAAGGGGACTTCACCGACACCGAGTCCATTTTCTCCGGTAACAACGATGACACTTTAAGATCCATGTTCAGCGCTCCAATCCCGGACCAGGCAGGAATCGCACAGCGACGCACGTTCGGGGGTTCTCATCCAGGCATTTTCAATGCTGTGTTTGGTGATGCTCATGTCGCAGCAATACCGTTTACACTTGGCGAAGATGTCCGCATGGCCATCGCGGGTCGAAACGATGGGGCGGTTGTCTCTGGAGACGCGTTTTAACGTGCCTACCACGAATTAAAAACCATCAAACAGAAAGCCAATTCATGAGTCGCTCACGCCTGACGTTTGGTCGGTGCTTTGTTTTGATTGCCGCCGCGTCACTTTGCTTGAATGCCGGATGTAGCTCTAAGCCTCGTCGAGTCTCTCAGGTTGCCATTGATTTCGAAAAGGTTGCATCTGAGATGATGGCAGCCGATGTGGACCAAGACGGCCAGGTCAGCAAAGCAGAAGCAAAACCGTTCCCCGGGTTTGCCAAAGGCTTCGCCGCGATCGATTCTGACAAAGACGGTCGTGTCAGCGCAGAAGAAATCCAAGCTCGCTTGCCAGGAATTTTCACGAGAACGTCGGCCTTACTGCCAGGCGTTTGTTCCGTTACGCTCAACGGCAAGCCTTTGGACGGTGCAATGGTCACGTTCGAACCAGAAGCTTTCTTTGGCGGCAAGATTCCCACGGCAACAGCCAAGGTAAACAGCGATGGCTTTGGCTCACTCGCCATTGCCGAAGAAGATCTACCACCGGGGGCTCCCAACGTAAGTGGCTTAGTGCGACCTGGGCTTTACCGCGTCAAGGTAACCCATCCGGAGCGTGAGCTTCCCGCAAAATACAATACAGAAACGGTGCTGGGAGTAGAGGTGTCCCCCGAAACCACCAGAGGCGGTGGGGCGTTTAAGTTTAAACTGAAGTCCTGACTTGGGCTCATTGCCATCAATCGAAAAACCATTCGACGACGCGAAGCGGATCCCAGCGAAGTAAAAAAATTGCCGCAGCCCAAAGGCTAATCAGCAATAGACAGCTTGCGATGCGAATTGGGAGCGTTCTTTTTGAAACAAAAAAAGCAATGCACTCAAGCAATAATCCTGCCAATGCAGCGCCTGGCATCGCGACCAGGAGGAGTCCGGTAATCGCATACGGAATTTCTACCGGCCAGCCAATACTCCATGGATCATCGAGCAAAGGGCGAGGCACATGACCAAGCATTAACCACGCTACTAGCCACGTGACAAAAAATGACCCGACAAGTGCCAAAGGGTAACACCATGCCAGCAGATGAAACCAACCTAGACAGCCACTTTTGTGTTTAGCCGAATTCGGCGACTCGGTTTCGACGTGGGTGACTTCTTGCGGAGATTGATAAGGATTCGGCATATTCTGTGGCTCACGAAGCCGAGATCGTTGGCTGATTCACTTATCCGAAAGATCACGAATCGCCATCGCCGTCTTTTTTCTTTTTACGTTTATCTCGCTTCATCTGGCGCAGTCGTTTCTCGCGCTCTTTTTTCATCTTCTTTTTCTGGGCTGGTGAAAGCCTTGTCCCAGTCGACTTTTTCTTGGGCCGCCGCCCCATTTGGCCGGGGTCCATCATCTGCGCCTGAAGGTCCTTGAGCTGCTGGGCTCGACCGCCTGCGTCCATTCCAGCCATCCCGGTGAGCATGGGCTTCATTTGATCGTACTGCTTAACCAGTTCGGTCACCTGTTTCGCCTGAACACCAGAACCCGCCGCGATCCGTTGGCGACGGCTGGCGTCGATTAACTTGGGATCCTTTCGCTCTCTGGGTGTCATGCTGTCAATCATGCCGACCATCTGCTTGATCTGCTTTGACGTTTCTCCCTGGCTCATCATCTCATTGATTTCGCGCATGTTGGGCATGCCGGGAAGCAAGCCCATCATCTTCTGCATCAAACCCGGCTTGGCCATCTTGACCATGTGGTTGCGGAAATCTTCAAGCGAGAATTGCCCCTTCTCGAGAGCCTCCTGCATCTTGATCTGCTCTTCTTCGTCAACCAGCATTTGAGCCTGGTCGGCGATGGCGAGCATGTCGCCCATTCCGAGAATTCGACTGGCCATCCCTTCGGGCCGAAAGATCTCCAAGTCTTCAAGGTGTTCGCCAGTACCGATAAAGCGGATCGGGACGCCCGTTACATGCTTGACTGACAACAACGCTCCACCGCGAGCATCACCATCAAGCTTGGTCATCACGACGCCGTTAAGCTCAAGGGCTTCGTGAAACGCGCCGGCACTCTTGACGGCATCTTGACCGGTCATTCCATCGACGACCAGAAAGACGTGGTCGGGCTGAACTTCACGGTCAATCGTCTTGAGCTGCTCCATCAACTCTTCGTCGATGGCCAAACGACCGGCGGTATCGAGAATCAGGACCGGAATATTTTCGGCTTTGGCTTTGGCAACCGCAGCCTGACAGACTTTGACCGGATCTTTTTCTTCTTTGTCACTGTAAACCGGGACGCCCAACTGCTCACCAAGTACGTGCAATTGGTCAATCGCGGCAGGCCGCTGCAAGTCCGCCGCACAAAGCAACGGTTTGATCTTGGCTTTGCGATCGAGCATCTTGGCGAGCTTGCCACAGGTCGTCGTTTTACCGGATCCTTGCAGCCCGCACATCATGATGATGTTGAGCGGCTTGTCCAGACGCAATTCGTCGTCAACTGGACCGAGAATTTTGACCAGTTCATCCCGTACGACTTTGACCAACTGCTCTGACGGTGCCAAAGACAAGAGGACCTTTTCGCCCAGTGCCTGCTCGGTCACATTGGACATGAACGAGCGGACCACATCGATGCTAACGTCGGCTTCCAGAAGCGAGTTTTCAACCAGCTTCAGCCCATCGCGCATATTGCCTTCGGTGAGCTTACCTTTACCACGAATCGACTTGAATGCGCCTTTGAGGCCGTCTTGTAATGAGTCGAACATCAGCTGAATTACTTGTTACTCGAGTCAGTTGAGGCGAATGGTCCGTTTTATATTCGCCGTTTCTTCTACCTTTATCGGCAGTTTAACTCAATTTTCCCAGTGCCGTAAGTGGTTTCATGCCCGATGAAGATCGTACGCGTTTAGATCGTAATAGTGGAGTTGGAAGTGGAGTGGGAGTGGAGTTGGAGTGGAGTTGGAGTGG
>CAYSQZ010000239.1:0-3257 GCA_964433035.1 uncultured Pirellulaceae bacterium
AGTCGGAAAACACTAAATCCGATTGCCACTGTGACGGTTTTGGGACAAAGCCTAGCGCAACTCAAAATCACGCTTCGGGTAACCAATTATTCCTCGCTCAGACTTGGGTTACCAATGAGAAAAAAGAAGCGTCTGGGTTTGCGAACCGCTACCGACCAAAAACCACACAGATAGGTGCCGGAACGTTAACGCTTTTTCGAGCATAAGCCAGCTTGCCGGTTTCGGAATCGATCGAAAACAGGGTTACTGTGTTCGTACGTTGCCCAGCGGCCAATAACCACTTTCCGCTTGGATCGATATTAAAGTTTCGTGGCCAGGCGCCGCGAATTGCTTCTCTCTGAACGAACTTCAGTTTTCCTGAATCTTGGTCAACGGCAAACACCGTGATTGAGTCGTGGCCTCGACTGGAGGTGTAGAGAAATTTACCCGAAGGGTGGATTCGAATCTCCGCCGCCGAATGGAGTTGCTCATCTTTAAGCTCTTCAGGCAAGGACTCGATCTCCTGGATTTTCTTAAACTTTGCACCATCGGCTTCGTATTCAAAGACGCTGACCGACAACGTCAGCTCATTAAGAAGGTAAGCGTACTTGCCCGAGTCGTGGAACTTCATGTGGCGAGGTCCGGCTCCGGGAGGACTTGGGATCTCGGAATGCTTTTCCAGCTTTCCGGTTTCCAAATCCAGTTTGTAAACGACAATTGCATCTTTGCCTAAATCCGGCACCATCAAAAATTTGTTATCGGGACTGGTTCCAGCCCAATGCGGATGCGATTTAGCTTGGCGTTTCGCATCGACTCCCGAACCAGCGCCATGCTCGACTGCATCGACAAGCTGTCGGATCGACCCATCGGCCTTGAGGGTGTAAGTCGAAACCGATCCACCACCATATTGCGCCGACATGGCGACCTTGCCAGTCTGATCAACCCCAACGAAACACGCCCCGCCATCTCCGCTACCAACGAAGTTAAGCTGTGTTAACCCGAGTAAACCTTCGGGCACTTTTGCGCTTGGCGTCTCCTTGGCATTTTTATTCGGCGGGCGCATGAGCTGATCTATTTTCAACTTAACGTCAACTATGGCGGGATGATCTGAACCAAAAGTTGAAGAGAGCTCCTTGAGCCTCGCACGAGCCGCCTGAACCTCCGGACTGGCTGGTGGGCTGGAAGACATGGCTTTGGCTTCGCGTTTGCCTATTGAAAACGCAGCGATTCCCTTTTTGTTGGCTTGGCTTGCCGTCGAATAGAGAACCTTCTCGGTCGGATGCAGGGCTAAAAATCCAGCACCAGCGATCTTGGATACGTTACGAGGCTCAGTAAGCTCTCCGGTTTCAGTGTTGAGCTTAAAGTGAAAAATCCCGTTGCTTCCACTGGTACCGATCCACACGTCTAGCTGCTGAGCGCACGTCGTAGCTGCGAAGAGACTCAGCGACGCTAAAACGATCGCTTGGAGAAACGTGGCTGGAGATAGAAGCAAGCGCAAGCTGGATTTAAATAAAATCATGGGAATCTTTATTTGAACTGGAGTCAGTTTCTGAAACTACATCTATTTTAATTTGATGAGATTGCTTTTCCAGCATTTGCAGTGGCCGAGATTGCTTTCCCAGAATGTAGTAGGCGAGACAAATTTTCAAAACTGTAGTGGATAAAGTTACGTCATGAGGACTGTTCAGGATCCGGCATCACGTGGGGAAAATACTCTTGATCCCATTTGTCGAGCCGCAGATAGACTTTCGCAACGGACAGAACTTCGTCGGTTTCGCGATACGGTTGCGTCGAGAGTTGCACGCCAAAGTTATACGAATCGAGATGGAAATGCTCGTTGCGTTCGTTCAGATTCTGAAGCTCTTCGACGAGTAGATCTCGACCCGACTCGTTCAACCACAATTCGTAAACACCATTCTCGGTGACATTCATCGTGATACGAGGATTCATGATTGACTGATACTCCGTTAATTTACTTCACTGCTTCACTGCATTAGGTACTGCATTACTGGACCGTTGCCGTGGTTTAAAAACGAAACGCGTTACGGGTGCCATGTTTACGCGAAGCGTAAGCATGCTCTTGACTAAAACGAATGTTCCTTGTCAGGGAACTCGCCTTTCCGGACTTCGCTGCACCAGCCCTTTACCGCTTCGTCGATCGTCTGATTGAGATTGGCGTAAGCCTTAACGAAACTTGGCACGTATCCAGATGTCAAACCCAACATGTCGTTGACGACCAGGACTTGCCCATCACACTCAGCACCGGCGCCAATACCAATCGTGGGAATCCGCAGCTTCTGCGTCGCTTCTTTGGCGATGTCAGAGGGGATACACTCCAGAACGACGGCAAACGCGCCGGCTTCCTGAGCCGCAACCGCATCGTTGATCAACTGCTCCCGGTCCCGCTGAACCTTGTAGCCGCCCATCGCGTGGACGGCTTGTGGCCTAAGCCCAACGTGAGCCATTACGGGTATCCCAGCAGTTACCAACGCCGTAATCACTTCGGCTTGCTCGGCTCCACCCTCAAGCTTCACTGCCTGACATCGAGTTTCCTTTAGAATGCGCCCCGCTGCTTTGACGGTTTGAAAGACGCCCTGGTGGTTGATCGGAAAAGGAATGTCAACCACGACCAAAGCGTGCTCGGCAGCTCGCCCCACCATCTCGGCGTGATAGATGATTTCGTCGAGCGTAACGGGCAATGTGTTTTCATGCCCCTGAACAACCATCGCCATGCTGTCACCAACGAGCAACGTATCCACGCCAGCAGCGTCGAGGAGCGTGGCCATCGTATGATCATAAGCGGTCAACATCGTGATTTTCTCGCCGAGGGCTTTTTTCTCGACGAATTTGGGAACCGTTAAACGTTTTCGCTTTTTCGATTTCCTGTTTGGCTTGTTAGCTTTGGGCGACGGGTTCATGCAATGATCTTCGGTAATACTGGCTGTGCGTCTCGATGGAAACCGTCACAAAACGCTATCCATCAATACGACGTAAAACCAATTTTTGCACTGTCGTGGGATGATGGCAACATAGAAACTCAAAAGCACCACAAGATTGGCTTGAGTTGGCCCAAAACACGAGCCAAAGCGACATGGAGTGAAGCGTCTCGGCGGACTGGTCACAGCCAAGGCCGGCAATTTCTGTCTAAACTATCCAATCGACGCGTAGCTACTCGGATTGAGCGATTTAAAATTTTGCTTTCCTGCGGTTACTTGCTGGAGGGTCGGACGCGAAGCGGCTGGGGAAGATCTGAGTACTGAGTACTGAGTACTGAGTAC
>CAYSQZ010000239.1:3357-7276 GCA_964433035.1 uncultured Pirellulaceae bacterium
AAGTACCAAGTACCAAGTCAGCTAGCGGAACAGTTCTTTACCCATCAGTTCTTACCCATCAACGACAAAGCAGCCAATCTACCCGGCTAGCTTAACGGTTCTTTACTCATCAAACGACGCCGCCTCATTAGCTGTAAAACCATCCAACCATACCACTCACTGGCCTTACTACTTCTGTAGCATTGTGTAGTGCGACCAAGCGGGGAACCGGCCTTAAGTTTTTAGATTATCTCGCCCACGCCAATTTACCTGGCGATAGCGCAATTGAAGCCGAAGATCTAAACTTCGCCCGGAAATGCGATCGTGAGCTGTTGATACTCTTCTCTGACCAAGCTTACTTGTACTTTCAAAGTTGCGGGCGATGTTTGCGGCTCGCTACTGAAGCCGGACTAGATGATGGAATCCCTCGGCTAGCGTAACGGCTCTTTACCCATCAAACGACGAAGCATACCAATCTGCCCAGAGTGGATCATTTCATGATCGCCCGCAAAAAGCAGTGCCCCGTAACGGGTTGCAAACGCCGCGTGCGGCGGCCCGATCTCTTCGTCGAGCTGGTCGTCGGTAAAGGTTACGATCTCGGTTTGCATTTGCTTGTGAACGCGATCCAATACTGCCAACAACTCCGACGGGGCAGGGTAGGCATCCCGATCCGCAACTGGCGTTGTGCCACGCATGAAAAGCTTTCTGACTTTGCTCGACATCAGCTTTGAATCGACTTCACGGTCCCGGCCGCGTTGTTGATACAACGTTAAACCATATTGAGACATCGCGAGATGCCCGACTTGCCAGGCAATGTGGGTCGTGAACGCATCGGGCGTCCAAAACCACTCGTCATCGGTGAGGTCGACTAGCAAGCTGCGACTGTATTTGCGGGCAAACTCAATATGCCGGATCGCAATTTGAAGCCGTTGGGAAACCGCATCGGCGTAGGGATAGTCGTGTTCGAACATTTAGAATCTGAGAATCTTGAAGTGCGGAATGATCAAGGATAATGCCAAGCGAGAACGATAACGCAATCCAATCAGATCAGGAAGCCTACTCAGGTCGCTTCTTCTTGGCAGCTTTCCGATCCGGGCGGTAGCCCTTACCTGGCGCAAACCTTCCTTGCTTCTTCTTGCCTTTTTTCTTGTCACCGGAACCGGATTTGCTTCCGTCGGGCATCCGGTGAACATATTCGCCACGAAACTGTTTGCCCGCCATTCGGCGTCTGCGATCGATCGCTTCTTTGGGTGCTTTGGCTGGAATCAAACAATCGCAACCGTTGCCGATCAACTCCTTGCGACCGGCTTCCATGAGCGCCGAACGAACCTCAAAATAATTCTCGGGCTTAAAGAACTGCATCAACGCCCGCTGCGTCTTGCGATCCTTCAGTTTCTTGGCGATGAAGACCGGCTTTTTCGTAAACGGATCCATCTCGGTGTAGTACATACAAGTCGCAACGTCCAGCGGCGCGGGAATGAAGTCCTGAACCTGATCGGGCTTGTAGCCATTACGCTTGAGAAACACCGCAAGATCGATCATTGAATTGATGTCACTGCCAGGGTGGCTTGAGATAAAGTATGGCACCAGGTACTGCTTCTTGCCGTTTTTCTTCGACTCGCCACGAAAGATCTCGGAGAAATTTTCAAAGTCATCAACGCTCGGTTTTCGCATTTTGTCCAGCACACCATCACTGGCATGCTCGGGCGCAACTTTGAGCAGTCCGCCAACATGATGCTTCGTCAATTCCTTGACATACTCCGGACTTCGCCGAGCCAAGTCCATCCGCACCCCACTGGCGACCAGGACTTTGCGGACGCCTTTGACTTCGCGGGCTTCTTTCATCAACTGAATCAACGGTGCGTGGTCGGTGCCCAGCAGCTTGCAGATTTTTGGATGGACGCAAGACTGTCGCCGACAAACGGCTTCAACCTCCGGCTTGCTGCAAGTCATCTCGTACATGTTGGCTGTCGGGCCGCCAATGTCGCTGACGATACCTTTGAACTTCGGATCAGCGGCCATCGTATTGATCTCACCGATGACCGAGTCTTTACTACGCGACTGGATCACTCGGCCCTGATGAGCCGTGATCGAACAGAACGTGCAACCGCCAAAACAACCGCGCATAATCGTGACCGAATCCTTGATCATCCCAAATGCCGGAATCGGTTCTTTATAGCTCGGGTGTTGTTTTCGGGTGTACGGCAGACCGTAAATCTTGTCCATCGCGATTTGACTGATCGGAAACTGCGGCGGGTTAACGACGACCGTTACATTGCCGTGCTTTTGAATAAGACGCTTGGCGTTGTAAGGATTCGTTTCGTTGTGAATGATCTTGGTCGCTTCGGCAAAGGCAACTTTATCATCGCGAACCTCTTCGAAGCTTGGTAACTCGATTGCATCCTCGGGGATGGGGTCTTTGGCTCCGGCAACATAAGCCGCACCAAGCATGTCGCGAAGGTCCTTGACTGATTCACCAGCGTCGAGCCGCTGAGCAATTTCAACGATCGGATTTTCGCCCATGCCGTACATCACCAGATCGGCTTTGCTGTCCAGTAGGATCGACTTGCGAACGTTGTCTCCCCAGTAATCATAGTGAGCAAGCCGGCGCAACGACGCTTCTACTCCTCCAGCGATAACCGGAACGCCTTTGTATGCTTCCCGCGCTCGGTGGCAATAGGACAGCGTGGCTCGATCGGGTCGCAGTCCAATTCGTCCGCCCGGCGAGTAGGCATCGCTGTTGCGAACCTTGCGGTTGGCGGTGTAGTGGTTGATCATCGAGTCCATGTTGCCAGCGCTGATCCCAAAGAACAGACGCGGACGACCGAACCTTCGCCAATCATCACAATTTCGCCAATCGGGTTGGGAGACGATTCCAACGCGAAAACCGGCAGCTTCAAGTGTGCGGCCCAGGATCGCCATCGCGAAACTTGGGTGATCGATATACGCGTCGCCAGTGATAAAGACGATATCCAGCTCGTCCCAACCTCGGGCTTTGGCTTCTTTCATCGACATCGGCAGGGCGATTTTTCCGGCCTCGGTAGGCACGGCGGTCCCCTTAAGCACCTCCAGGCGGGCGCATTGTTTTTTGGCTTCGTCGATAATGGGCAAGTTCATACCACGAGTATATCGGGAACTACCGTTTTCGTCTTGAGAAAGTTGCGGTTTGAGCGATATCCGGCAAGATGCCGAAAAATCAGGCCAGACACTTACCCTTTCAGCATTCATTGGTGAGCCCAAGACAAATCGCTGCACGCTGGAGTTCGATCATGGCCCGTCGGACTGCACGCTGGCTAGCCGCCGTGGTTCATACAATCCCTTCATATGATCCCAAGTCTGGGATTTTTTTGGTGGTCGCAGTACACCAAGCAGGTCAGATCTTCTAAACTGAGATAGTTAAAAGCTTTCAATTTGAGGAATCCACAATGAAATATCTGTCGATGCTTTTGGTGTTTGTTTTCGCGCTGCCCTGTGTTCAGTCCCCTTGTTATGCGATCGCGCAAGATCTGGTAGTCGTACCAGAAGTAGCGCAGGAAGAAGTGGCTGAAAATGAAGAAGTGTCCGAAGACACTGATGACTCCAAAGAGTCCAAGGAGCCGAAAAAGCCTAAAACCGTTAAGCTCAAAAAGAAAGACTTGGCCATCTACAAAACGGTTTCCGGAGTAGTCGAGTCGACTCGTGTGACAGAGATCGAAACCGATTTCGAACAATGGACCGACCTCGTCGTTAGCTCAGTCCGCCCTCAAGGCACAGTGAGCGTCGGTGACGAACTGGTCGTGTTTGAAACCGACAAGATTGATAAAGCTTTGGCGGAAGCCGAATTCTCACTCTCGGGCGCGAAACTCGACGCAGAAGACGCCAATCTTTCGATGGAAGAAGTCAACAAAACCGCTGAACTAAATAAAAAGATCGCCGATACCGAGTGGAAACAATCTCAGGA
>CAYSQZ010000240.1:0-7235 GCA_964433035.1 uncultured Pirellulaceae bacterium
GTGGCTTTATTTCCTCTTCTTCGATGGAAGACAGGTAACCAAGCCTAAGCCTGCCAACTTGGCGTTAAACAACATCGCATGTGATTCGCGGTTTCGTCAACCATCCCCAACCGTGACTTCAGCTTGGCCAAACGTTTTGTTAATAGCGAAAAGTGGGAAGGCATGGCAAGAACTCGCCCATGGAACGGCAATTACCGTTTGTCGCACTAGCCGCCGGTAAACACGCAACGAACCGGCGGGCGCCTTGCCGCTCACATTTAACAAACAGTGCCTGGTCTTGACGTTTCTTTGGCCCAGAGACCTAAACGGTTGAACCAAGTCTGCGGCTGAGCAAATTTCTGCGTGGCGATTCGAAGTTAGAGTTCGCTTGAGAACTAAAGCGAGACTGCGTTATTGGCTTGCAAAGCCAGTTGATTGGCATACCATGTTCGACAGCGCGACTGATTCTAGTCGCTGATTCCTGATTCGTTCGTTGGCGACATGTACAACCTGTTAATACTTTACTGCGTTCTCATCGCGATTGCTTCGATATTCGGCGGATCTGTGCCGCAATTTTTCAAGCTAACTCACCAGCGAATCCAGTTGATTCTCAGCCTTGTATCGGGAGTAATGCTGGGAGTTGCCTTTTTTCATTTACTGCCGCACTCGGTCTATGTTCTAAAAAGTGTCGATCAAGCGTTGTGGGTTTGTTTGGGCGGGTTGCTGTTCATGTTTTTCATGGTGCGGATGTTTCATTTTCACCAACATGATCTGGCTGTCGATTCTGAACACGATCACAAACAAAAACATCTTTGCGATGAAGAGCACGACCACCATCATGTCCATTGCCAAAGCCACCATGGCGGGCTGGATTTGAGCTGGGTGGGACTGTGCTTCGGTTTAGCAGTGCACTCGATTATTGATGGGGTCGCGTTGGCGGCGACGGTTCAATCAAGCTCACCTTCTGGGTGGTCGATTGCTGGCATGGGCGTTTTTCTGGCAATCGTGTTACACAAACCGCTGGACGCGCTTTCCATCACTTCGTTGATGTCGGTTCGCGGTTGGAATGTTGGCAAACAGATGACGGTCAGTTTAGTGTTTTCACTAATGTGTCCGCTGGGAGCGTTTCTGTTTGCTTTCGGAGTCGACCAGTTTATTGATTACCGTGATCTGGTACTGGGGTTGGCGTTGGCTTTTTCAGCTGGAATATTTCTCTGTATCTCGTTGGGCGACTTGCTTCCCGAAGTCCATTTTCATTCACACGACCGGTTAAAGCTTTCGGGAATGTTGTTTCTTGGTGTCTTGATTGCGTTTGCGATCGAATCGATGCCTGGCCACGGCCACTCGTTCCAGATCACACCCGTAGTTGAACCAGCAGTTGAAATTCAAGTGGCGGAATAACCTAATAGTCAACCACATTAAGTTTACTAACCAGTTCGCTCACTTCAGTTGCCGAATCACATTTAACAAACAGTGCCTAATACTCGAATTCTTTTTCAACGACTGCCTTGAGTACCTCAAGGCTGCGGGCGTATTCGTGCTTCATTTGAGTTGGAAAAAAAGCACCAAAGAATCCGTAAAACGGTCCGCTTGGCAAACTACCATTACTGCTCCAAACGACTTGAGTCGAGGCGCCGTGAGCAGACAGCTCAAATCGACTATTCATATTTGGGAAATCGCCGAAGACCGCTTGGTATTCTATGACCTGATAGGGCTCACTTTGCGTAATCCAGAGCTTGCCGTTTCCGCGAGGATCCGTCCAAGTCTGGACAGCTCCGACACCTGAGTCCTCGCCGCTGTACGTGATCGACAATCCTTCGATATCAACAGGATTGAACTGCTTCGACCACTGCTGCCAATTCCGAAGGTTGACGATCTTGTCAAAAATCACATCAGGCGGAGCAACGATAGTGACTTGTGATTCAAAATCATAGTCACGTGGCATTAGTGAACCGATCGCTGCAATGATCCCGATGACACAACCGATCAAAAGTATCAGACGAAAAAAGTACTTCAACATGGTCACTGAACCCTTATTTAGTTGTTTGTTGGGCACAAACTCTTGCCCAGCTAAGGTGACGACATGCTCAAGAAAGACAGAGACGCCTGTCCGAGAGCAAACGCACGTCCTGGACTACTGATTTTTCGTTTCTTGCAGCGTCTTGATCTTGAGGTTACGAAACTCTACTGGATCACCGTGACCTGCAAATCCAAAATGCCCCTTCACACGCTCTTTACCCGGATGAGGTTTTTCATCGAGATACTCCGTGACCGTAGCAAGATCACAATCAAGAATTAAAGTTCCATTGAGCTCCACCTTAATCGTCGACCCGACCACGGTGACTTCCTGAAAATTCCAGTCGCCGGCAGGTCTCAAGTAGCCCTGATGCGCGGCAACCATTCCATAAGCCGAACCATGGTACTGTCGCGAATCAAGCTTACCCGCAAACTTTTCGTGCTCGTCGTCAAGCACTTGAAGTTCACACATGCCGTGGTAAGCCGTGTCCTTCTCACCGGGGTATCGGATCGCCAGCCCGTTGTTTCCGCCGGGCGGCAATTTGAACTCCAGCCGAGCCACAAAATCACTGTACTCCTGATTGGTAAACACAGTTCCTGAGGTTCCCGGTTTACAACGCAGCCCGCCGCCTTGGATAACTTCGTAACTATCTACCGCTCCACCCCAATCACTCAAATCTTTGCCATTAAAGATCGACTTAAAACCATCGGTTGCTTTTGAAGCCAACATCTCATTGGCTTGGTCGGCAGTAAACTCTTTGATGTAAATGTTTCGCCAGCGAATTTCGCCGCCGTGGGTCTGAAGCTGAATTGGCCCTTGGGCAATCAAAGGAAGTTTCATCTTGCGGCTCCAATGCCGATTCTCCATCAAAGCATGGTCGACCACCAACTGTTCATTGAGCCAGACGCTGGTTCGTGATCCAATTTGCTGGATTCTAAACTGGTTCCATTCCCCAAACGGCTTATCGGCAAGAACCAAAGGATGCTTACCGGCCGAATCCGGCCCTTGATTCCAAAGCCCACCCGATCCCTTGTCTGCCCCCAGCTTAAACTTCGCTTCGTCGGTGTAGTCCCAGATTTGGACTTGCGGTGTTGCCTTCAAATAAATCCCGCTGTCAGCTTTGGCGACAGTCTTGTACTCGATCAGTAACTCGTAGTCCCGGAAATTCTTCAACGTTGTCAGATAGGGGCCCTTGCCATCGTTGACGATCTCGCCTGCTTCAACTCGCCAGAACTTTTTGGTTGGTTCAGCTGCGGCTTTGAAAGCCGACTTCTTTTCGTCTTCTGAGAGGGCGGCAAAGTTTCGAGGATTGTCAGTTTCCATCGCAGCCCAGCCACTGAGGTCTTTACCGTTAAAAAGAGCGGTGAATCCTTCGGGAGCCGTCTGACCCCATGTTGATGCCGAAATCGATACAAGCATCCCAAGGCACAGTAAAAACTGGGGAAAAAAGCGATGAGTTTTAAAGACCATTTGATTCTCACGAATATTGAGAGCGCGGATGGTAAGACATTTTCATTGTTTGAGTAGTTTAACTTGGTTCAAGATTGGCCGCTAGCAAGCTGGGGGCAAATTGACCTAGGTGGATCAAAACGCTTGGATTAGATTTTTCTTACTTGAAACGTCACGCGTTTCTCTTTCGTGCTTCACGCGCCGTCAATCCGCGAATGGTTAAGCACGAGTCGAAGGGAATCGACAAATTATGGATCAAAGCGTCGTGTGTCAGGACGGCATAGAATTGACGCCGGTGATCCAAAAAATGGAGTTGAGCAATGAAGCTTAAAGAACTAGCCATTGAAGGCGGTCACCTCAACACTCACCGGACTCTACAACTGGGTAGATTTAGTGATGGTCTGACGATCGTCTACGGTGAATCAGGCGCTGGAAAATCGACAGTCCGGCGATTCATCCGAGACCAGATTCTGAAGCAGGCCGGCGGAAGCAACATTCCGCGAGACAACGCGCCACGGGGCCGCATCAGTTTTGTCCAAGGCAACCAAGAAATGCAGCTCGACGCCGGTGCTGCGTTGGGCTCTGTAAGCTCGATCGCTTGGCCTCATCTCAGCAGCGAACTGTATGACTTGGTCTATAACGTCAGTTTTCGAGAAACCCAGACGAATCTTGGGCGGTTGGGAGCAGTACTGCAAAGCCAACTGGGCGTTCCGACTGGCCCCGGAGCTGCCGGAAACGAATCAGAGTATCAGAACTGGCAGCGCAAGACGGAGCAATTAAATCAACAGCTGGAGTCGCTGAATTACAGAATTTCGTCTCTAACCGAACAAAAGAATGAGCATGTTCGGCAGTTGGAGTCTGCTCGGCTTTCCAGACAATCCCAAGTCGCTGAAGTCGAGTCCAGGATCGGCCAAATCAATCAGCGTATCAACGAGTTAAGAGCAACAGGCTCCCACCAACAGTTGAACGCGATTGATCTTGAAATCACACAAATAAGAAACTTGATCAACAGCGCACCCCAGCCTGTCGCATACGAACCACCACGACAATCGTTTTCCGGGCACGAGTTGTACAAACGCCTGGACGACACCGACGATCAGATCCGACAGTGGCGTCAACTCCAAACCGACATTCAGAACCAACGAATTCAGCTTCGCGACGAGATGTTGATTTGGAACGAGTTGACACTCGACTCACCCGAGCACCCTTATCATGATGCTCAGGAAATCTTAATAAGCCTGGAGTCCAAGGTCGATGAAGCCCATCGCAACGCGAACATGTGGGGCGAAGCCGACATCGAACGTGTCGACGCAACCCGTTTGGCCCAATCGCTTGACGAGATCTGCAGAGCAATGCGGAACGACATCCACGGTATTTGCAATGATCTGAGCCAGCGATACAGACATATTCGACACAAAGCTGCTGCCTCCGAGCTTAAACAGCTTCGTCGATACTACACTCAGATCGGCGAGAACATTGACCGCTTGCTCGGTCAACGGCAAACCGTTATCCGCGAAATTCGAGATGTCGATCCAGCCGGCGCCGATGCGATTGTCAGGGCCGATTCAAATTTTTGCCAGTACGCCAGCCGAGAAGGACATCTCGCCGCCCGCCGCCGTTTCGTGGGTGAGTTCACTCAGGCAGTAGCCACACCTACGTATCAAGCTCCCGATTTCTCCGCTCAGCACGCAAGATTGGCAATGCTTGAACAGCAGCGCAATCAAATCATCAGTTCAAAAAGCCAGTTTGACCTGGAGCTCAATTCACTCAACAGCCAGTTGGCTGAATTGTCACGCCAGCGAGATGCGATTCTGGCGCAGCTTGGGTCTGCCAATTTAGAGGTAAATATCCAAACGACTGAACGAGAGCTGCAGACCGCAAGAACTGAGTCCAACAACTTAAGGCGAAAACTTGAAGAGCTTCGGCAATTCGTACCAACACAGCCCAATGCTCTGATTCAGCAGGCCTGTGGAATCATTGAGCAGCTGTCCAATGGCGATTTAACACAAGTCTTTCTGGGTCAGCCGGCAACAGGGCACTTGAGCAATCTTCAAGGTGAAATTCAAGTTCGTGATCGAGTTGGCAAAGTCTTTAACGCCTCCAGTATCGATACTGGATTGCAGGATCAGGTTTACCTCAGCCTCATTCTTGCCGCGGCAGAGCAGTTGCAACTTTCGCAGCACAATGGCTTGGAGTTGCCACTGGTGATTGACGACGCGTTTAGCCGGATACCTCCGCAACGAGTGACGCCGACGTTACAACTGCTCAACGATCAGGTAGCAACGGGAAAGCAAATTATCGCCCTGACTCAGCACCGCTATTTATCAGATCGGATAACTGGAGTTGTTCAGCTTGAACTCGCTGCTCCTCAGGTGGAGCTGGCCCCTCCGCTTCCAGTCAACCCAATTTCGGCGCCCGAGCGCCGCAGTTCTCCTTTGCCCTATGTCGTTTCACCGGTAATTCCAAGCCCTACACCGCCACCTGAAAACCACTGGCAACCGCGGACGCAGGTGACCAACTTGACCAGCGCCAACCCCCTACCTTATCCGCTCTCCAAGTACCCACGCAGCGACCAACCTTATCCACTCTCAAAACACCCCCGCAGCGACCAACAGCCAGTCGATCGTGGCTACACCGTTGCCTATCCAGGAACCCATTCTCCAACTTCAGTTTCTCGTCCCAGTCCCAGACCAACACCAAGACCCTTGGCAACTCCCGTGGAAGTCCATGAATTTGCCGACAGTCTGGGATATGGGATCGGAATCACTGAACAAACGATGCTCCGAAAAGTCGGATTTTTTGACGCTCAGCAGATTCGAAACCTTGATGCCAATGGGATTGCGACAGTCAGAGATTTGTTGGCTTTGAACTCTCCAAAATCGGAGTCACTAGGGATTCATCGAGAACAATTATTAAGGTGGCAGGATCAGTTGGTTTTGCTTACCACCATTCCTGGAATGCGAAACAATGATGCCCGAATTCTTGTCGCCTGCGGTGTCACCGAACCGGAGCAACTGGATACCTTACATCCCAAGCAGTTGTTCGAACGGGTAGAGCGGTTCCTGGCCACAACTGAAGGGCGACGTTTTGCAGCCAATAGCGATCCGATCTCAATGGATCATATCAGCGGTTGGTACCGTGCCTTGGATGCCACAAGATCGACTTGGCAGAATCGCCGCCCGCGTGGCGACGCTCAGTCTCGAAATGGCTCAATGGTCTCAGAGCAATCCGGGCAACGTAGCCATAGCCGCGGACGAGCTTTCGGTCGACCCGTAGATTCGAAACAGTCGACGCCACGCAGGACTCCTTCAGAAAATCGAACACGTTCTGGCCGTGACTATGATTCAAGCCAAAGAAGCCAGCAGCATCCCCGTGTTTACAGTCACGACCGACCTGTACGTGAGCAGTCTCAGCGAAGCAGAACTCGTGTTGAACGAGATACGACAAACCAGCGACGCTCACGCCGGAGTCCCTTAAGAAGAACCGAACGAGAGACGATTGGCAGAGAATCGTCCGGGTTCTCCCGCTCACACGAGGCCAGAGTTTTCGACCGCGAACCTCGCGACGCTCGCACGCCAAGAATCAATACTCCGGTCACTGAGCGAAAAGTTGTTCCGCGGGTAGCACCAGTGAAGTTAGCGAAATCGAATTTGGTCGAGCCGGTTGAACGACCTGTCCAAGTTAGATCGGTCAAGACCAGCAAGTCAACCAAGTCCAACTCAAGCGAAATGAAGTTGAAGTTCTATCTCGACCTCAACGATCACATTGAAGCGGCGCCTTCGATCGGGCC
>CAYSQZ010000241.1:0-7225 GCA_964433035.1 uncultured Pirellulaceae bacterium
CCCACGCGGTTAAACGAACCGCGTCCCTGCTCGTTTAACCGCGTGGGCATCGCCCCGCGCGTCACGTCGTAGTGACTTTAGGGACAAAGCCTAGTTGAAGGTGTTACAAAAGAAGAGGATCGCGGAGGGCGCGATCGTTAACCAATTGGATCAACAAGATTCTTAGACCCTCCCCGTCCAATTCGCAAGCAAATTCTCCGGCCCTCCCAGAGGGAGGGCCACATGGCCTCGAGGCTTAGGGCTGAACACGTCAGCCCTGTCATGCAAGTCTTGCGCTGCGCCCGGGCGCCAAACTAAACCAGCAGATCAAAGCGATCAGCGTTCATTACTTTAGTCCAAGCCGCAACGAAATCATGCACGAACTTCTCGGCGTTGTCGTCTTGAGCGTAGACCTCCGCATAAGCACGCAAGATTGAGTTGGAGCCAAACACCAGATCAGCACTGGTCGCAGTCCATTTGACTTGGCCGTCTTTGCGGGTGCGAATCTCAAACGTGCCGTCTGACCCGGTCGGATGCCAACTGTAATCCATGTCGGTTAGATTAACGAAAAAGTCATTCGTAAGCTGACCTTCACGGTCGGTGAAGACACCATGTTTTGAGCCACCGTGGTTGGTGCCAAGGACTCGCATCCCACCGATGAGAACGGTCATCTCCGCAGCGGTCAGACCTAATAACTGTGCACGATCAAGCATCAGCTCTTCGGGGCCAACAGCGAACTGTTGCTTTTGATAGTTTCGAAATCCGTCAGCCAGTGGCTCGAGAACTGAAAAGCTATCCGCATCAGTCATCTCGTCGGTCGCATCACCGCGTCCGGGAGTGAATGGGACCGCGACATCGTAACCGGCGGCTTTAATTGATTGCTCAAGACCGACGTTTCCGGCAAGCACGATCACATCGGCCACCGAAGCACCGGTGCTGCCAGCAATCTCCTCCAGCGCGGTAAGAACTTTCTCCAACCGTTCCGGCTCGTTGCTTGGCCAGTCCTTCTGTGGTGCCAAGCGAATACGCGCGCCGTTAGCGCCACCACGCTTGTCAGAGCCTCGGAAGGTTCGAGCGCTATCCCAAGCGGTCGCGATCAGGTCGGCAGCCGGCAAACCAGTTTCAGCGATTTTCGACTTAACGGCGTCCACATCGTATGAAGTAGAACCGGCTGGAACTGGATCCTGCCAGATCAAATCTTCGGCAGGAACATCAGGACCGAGGTAGTTGGCTCGTGGTCCCATGTCTCGATGAGTCAGCTTGAACCAGGCACGAGCAAATGTATCGGCAAAGTAATCTGGATCAGCCATGAACTTCTGGCAGATTTCGTTGTAGATAGGATCGACCTTCATCGCCATGTCGGCATCAGTCATCATCGGATCGTGGTAGACCGATGGATCCGATGCGCTAACGGGCTTGGCCTCTTCTGGCATATCAACGGGCTTCCATTGATTGGCGCCGGCGGGGGACTTGGTCAGCTCCCACTCGTAGTTAAACAGGTAATCGAAGTAACCCATGTCCCATTGGGTAGGATTCTTGGTCCAAGCCCCTTCAATGCCGGAAGTAAATGCATTGGCGGCAACGGCATTGTGACCGGGGTTGGCCCAACCAAAGCCCTGCTCTGCAACGCTTGCTCCTTCAGGTTCGGCGCCGATGTTGGCATGGTCGCCGCCACCGTGAGCTTTGCCGACCGTGTGACCGCCGCAAGTCAGGGCTGCGGTTTCCTCGTCATTCATTGCCATACGAGCAAAAGTTTCCCGCACGTGCTGAGCGGTGCGAGCTGGATCCGGTTTGCCGTTGACGCCTTCGGGGTTAACGTAAATCAAACCCATGTGAACCGAAGCCAACGGGTTGTACATCGTGGAGGCGTCGTCAAGATCGTCGTATCGCAACGCGCTATCGGCTAGCCATTCGTCTTCGAAGCCCCAGTTGATGTCTGTTTCAGGACCCCAGATGTCTTCGCGGCCAAATCCGAAACCGAAGGTTTTCAAACCCATCGATTCATAAGCCATGTTGCCAGCCAGAATGATCAAGTCGGCCCATGAAAGCCCGTTGCCATATTTCTTTTTGACGGGCCAAAGCAATCGACGCGCTTTATCGAGGCTGGCATTGTCGGGCCAGGAATTGAGCGGAGCAAAACGAATATTACCCGAACCCGCACCGCCGCGTCCGTCGCCCATGCGATAACTACCAGCGGCGTGCCAGGCCAGACGAATCATCAGTCCGCCGTAATGCCCCCAATCGGCCGGCCACCAGTCTTGGCTGTCAGTCAACGCCGCTTCAACGTCAGCTTTGACCGCTGCATGGTCGAGTGCGTTGGCGGCCGCACGGTGGTCGTAATCCGGGTCCATCGGATTAGTACGTGCGCCATGCTGGTGCAGAATGTCCAGGTTAAGCGTTTTAGGCCACCACTTGGTGACCGGTTTTTCTGTGGATGTGTTTCCGCCGTGAGCGAAGGGGCAACCGCCTGCAACTGCTTTGTTCATGAGAATCTATCTCCAAAACTCAATTGTTAAATTTGATCGACTGTTTCGACTGGTCTGTGATGGTGTTCTTCAATGGCCGTAAGAATACCGGGGCAGTAGTATAAAATCCAATTATTATCTGCGATAGCATAGATAACCATTTCTTATCAAAGTGGATTTTGTGGCTCATTCCAACCAAAAGAAGTCACCCTCCCTCTGGGCCCTCTGGGAGGGTCGGGAACGCAGTGACCGGGGAGGGTAAAGCGGTCTCATTTTTAACCTTAAAAAACATAAACGAAAACCATTTCTGGAGCCCTAAAGCCTTAGCCTATCGAAGGAAAACTTACCCTCCCCGAGCGTGTCACCTAGCGGTGACAGCTCGACCCTCCCAGAGGGAGGGTCGCTTTATTTGTTCTCAATCACCCACTAAATTCCACGAAGAGCCCCCAGAGGGAGGGTGACTTGAAAGCGGCGAATATCGCGTATGACATTCAATTCAAATTCAATATTCAAATTCAATATTCGGAGAGCCTAAACCGGTCTGCCGGCTTACTTTGACAAGACGTTAATGAGCATCCATGTCGCCAATGCCCCGCGAAGCGTCCAAGCGATGGTTCGAATCCAGTTGGAATCAACCAGCCAACGGTACGCCATTGGATCAAATCCTTTGACGAGCTTTGCATGGCACGGGACTTGAATCAACGCCGTCGAAAGCCAGATCAGCACCACCAGTCCTATTCCGCTGTAGACCAGCCAGTCGTCGATGCGTTCGACACGATACCAGATCATCATCAATGCAGTGACCAATTCGATCAGCATCACCGGTCCGACGACATAGGTAATGTTGCTTTGATGCCGTTGTTGGTAACGAACGTAGTTTTGCTCTCCGACGTCATCGAACAGTGGATAGTGAACGATTTGCACCATCCAGATCAAGCCGACCATAAAAAGCGTCGCAGCAACGTTGGCAAGTAATACGAAAAGCGAAGCGTTCATTGTTGTTTGTTGTTCTGTCGAGGAGCCTCAAATCAAAATTTGCATCCCAGTTGGCATCGGATTTAGAAATGGCGTTGCGAGAAGGATCCACCTGAGAAAGCGTTCGGCTTGACTAAGCTTTACTTGGCAATCGCAGGTTCTTTGGCCGGTCTGGCAATTAAGGCAGTGAAGTCTCGGTTCTGGTTCTTGGACCCCTCAAACTTGTTGGCCGTATCGACGTAAGCGTCGTCTTCGAAGTGCGCCCCATACATGCACAGCGTCAAACGGAATGAAGGAGAAAGAGCGAACACCTGGATCTGCGGATGAGGCCATTTGGATTGGTCGACAAAATATGGAAGCAGGACATCCATTCCTTTTTTCATGCCGCATCCGTGTTCAGGCGTGAACTCCCACAGGTTTTCACCAAGGTTATCACCGACTCGAGCGAGCCTTGAGAGGGCTGTGAGGTTAAACAAGCAGTAACGCAGCGAAAGAGTACGCTTCAGCTCGGCTGCCTGATTTCCGTCGGCGTCGAATTGGTTCTCAATTCGTTTACGAACCTCGTTAAGGATCTCTTTGGCAACATCTTCTTTTCCTGCAAAAAGCGCGTATCTGGCTCGTTGGGCATCAAACCAGGAACCATGATTGTTGGTCGCACGGTGCTCGTGTTTGCCAAGCGGGCTTTCTTTAAGCCATTGTTGATACTCGTCGAACCAAGCCTGCAAAGCCTGTTGGTCTTTGGTTGACCAATTTGTTTCGTCGAATAACTCGACGGCATCGAGCACCAACATAAAACTGCGAGTGTCAATAATCCCTGGACCACGCCCTGACTCCCGACCGGGAACACCCTGACCAAAATTGAGATTGGGATTCATCTTGGTGTCCTCGTCAAGGAACCATGTGCGAACCATATTGGCGGCGTGGCTTGTGTAGCGAGGCTCTTTAAAAATGTAGCCCGCCAAGCCAAGGTCCTGGACGTCGTCAGTAAAGTCACCTAGCCGGTTCCGATCGCCCTTGGCAACCTGCTCGCGATTGACGACTCCGTCCTTGCGGATGTAGGGTAAGCCGTCGGGCTTATCAGGGTCGGGCCACCAATAGCGGGAGTAGCTCAGGTAGTCGTGAGCGTCACCACTGGGAGGTGTAACCTTTTTGTGAGTCACCGAGTAAACTTTGTTTTGGACTGCTGCATCGGCGGCGGTTCGCAGGTTTTTCAAAGCCAACTTAATGGCTGGATCAGACTGATATTCTCCAGTCCGAACACGATCGATTTGGCCGCGATCCCAGATTACTTGTCCCAAAGCCACATTGGCACTGGTGGCGACAAGTAAGTACAGGGAAAGGACGAAGTTTCCTCGAATTAAAAATGAAACGCGGTTCATCAGCTGTCCGATTGGGTTTAGGGGTGTTGAATGACTCAAATTGTATGGTGAAATGGCCGATCAATAAGAGAGTTCGAGCTGGTATTTTTTACTGCAAATTGGAAGCAACATGCGGATTTTTCAAGCCTGATTGGTGCATTTTGGTAATTGTTGTTAAAAGTCAGTGTAGCGTAGTACTCGTTTTTGATGGGCCATGGCGTTTTTGAGTAGTTTGATTTTTTCTACCGCCCTGTCCAAATTCGCGCCTTGTTTCGATAATACATCTTCCGGTTCGCTCGGCGGCGCCAACGCGAATCGGGTTCAGCCTCGTTGACTTACCCAAAACAAGGGATCGCTTTGGACCATCAGATCTTTTATTACCTTGCCGTTGTTCCATTACTGGGCATGCTGGCCCAATTGGTTGCTTGGTGGATACGCGTACCCTCGATTTTATTGTTGTTGGGTTTTGGGGTATTGCTTGGGGTTTGGATGAACCCGGACGATATCCTTAGCCAGATCAGCGGCAACGAGTCGCTGGGCCCGAAAATTGTTTTCCCGCTAGTTTCTCTGGCCGTTGCGGTAATCCTCTTCGAGGGAGGGTTGTCGCTGCGCTTTAGTGAGTTAAAAGAGGCGGTCGGTGGAGCGGTGGTCAGGCTTTGTACGATTGGTGTTTTTATCTCGTGGGTTCTGGGTAGCCTCTTGGCCTGGGGATTGTTGGGAATCCAACTCAAGCTTGCCGTTTTGCTTGGTGCTGTTTTGGTGGTGACTGGCCCGACCGTCGTGGCGCCGCTTCTGCGATACATTCGCCCCAATCGAAAAATCGGTTCGGTTGTCAAATGGGAAGGCATCATCATTGACCCGATTGGTGCGATTCTGGCAGTGCTTGTTTTTGAGCAACTCTTTCCTCATGGACATGGCGCACATCATGTAGGAGAAGCCGCAACAACCATTACGGCTTGGGTTCCACTGCTGGGGATCTTGAAGACTGCGGCGATCGGAATCGGGATTGGTTGTATTTCAGCTTACATTCTGACCATCGTAGTGCAGCGATACTGGTTGCCTGACTATTTACACGGACTGGCTTTTCTGGCGACTGCGCTGGCCATGTTTGCGTTGTCAAACTTTTTGATGGAAGAAACTGGATTGGTTACCGTCACGGTGATGGGAATCTTTCTGGCCAATCAAAAACAGCTTTCGATTGAACACGTCGTCGAGTTCAAGGAAAACCTCGGCGTGTTTTTGATTTCCTGTTTGTTCATCGTTCTGGGATCGAGGCTCGACCTGACGGTGCTGGGCCAGGTTGGATGGCACGGAGCGTTGTTCGTATTGTTGATGATTGTGGTCGTGCGGCCAGTTTCAATTTGGCTCTCAATGATAAAATCGGGTTTAAACCGTGAAGAAAAGATCTTCCTCGCGTTTCTGGCACCACGTGGAATCGTTGCCGCGGCGGTTGTTAGCGTCTTTGCGCTGAAGATCCTCAACACAGCCGGGGGTGATCAGGAATTGATCGCAGATGCCGAGGTGATGGTTCCAGCGACGTTCATGTTAATCGTCGGAACGGTTGCGATTTACGGATTGGGAGCGGCTCCGCTGGCACGTTGGCTCGGCTTGGCAGAGTCCAAACCGCAAGGCATTCTGTTCGGTGGGGCAGCCGCGTGGATCCGGGATATCGCCGTTATCTTGAAGGACGCCGGTTACGCGGTCCAACTGGTCGATACCAACTATAGCAACATCTCGTCGGCCAAGATGGCGGGTTTGTCTGCTCACTGCAAAAGCATTCTCTCGGAGTATGCTCAAGAAGAGATTGATATGGCTGGGATCGGGCGGTTCCTGGCACTGACGCAAAATGACGCGGTCAACGCGATGGCGGTAGCCGAGTTCTCTCACTTCTTCGGTAGCCAAAATGTTTACCGCTTGCCGCCCAGCGATTCCGACAAGGGCTCTCGTGCTAAAGTCGGAGTTGTCTCCAAAGGGCGCTTGTTGTTCGCCGAAAATTGGAACGAAACGAAATTTGAAGAAGTTTACAATCGTGGTTTCCGCCCCAAGCTGACTCGGATCACAACTGAGTTTACCTTCGAAGATTTCAAAGCCAAGCATGGCGAAGAGGTCATCGTGATTCTTGTGATCGATAAGAATGCGATGGTTCAAATCAATACAACCGACATCGACTTAAAGCCATCTGCTGAGCAGTCGGTTATTGCGATGGTCAAGACTGAACCAACGGTTGGTAAATCGGATTGAGCCGAAGCTACTCACGAGCTTTCGAGTAACGGGGTTTCCGGACCGCGTTGAGGGTTGGTTTGCAATTTAACTCTCATGATCGGACGCGAAGCTTCAGTGGAGGTGCACATCAACCCTCCCCGATCAAAGCCGGTTTCATCGTCTTTTCTCGACCCTCCCAATCAATCTTGGCAGGGTGACTGTTTTATTGGTAACCCGACGCGTGAG
>CAYSQZ010000242.1:0-7205 GCA_964433035.1 uncultured Pirellulaceae bacterium
CCCGTGCGCCGCTACGGATCTACGTAGCGTCGTCGGTAAGACGCGCTACTTTCATTCAGGAGAGAGAGCAGGCAGGCGATTTGCTAGCCGTTTGGGCGCTAGCCGCGGACCTACGCAGGCTGCCGCTACAAAATCCGAGGCTTAGCCCCAAATCCGCTAACATTAAAAAAACGTTCGCCATAAATCACAACTTCGAAGCCAAAAGCGACTTTATAAACTTTTCCGGTTATTCCAATTTTGCTGAAGATCCGAGTCGTAATGTTCCGAATCGACTAAAGAGTAGCGCTTCGACCGCTCACCTTTGGTCGTTTGCGCTGGGTATCCGTTGGCATCCACGATTGGCCAGCTCGGCATACCTCGGTACGCAAGTAAATGGAGCTTTGAAATGGTCTTTCCTTATATCGCTGGATTCTTCTTGGTGTTCGCTGGAATGCTCATCGGGTATTTCCTTTGGTACCAAAACCGCGCTGAGGAAGATGCTGCTCGTCGAGTTCTATCCAATGAGAATGCAGACCTTCGCACCTCTCTCAAACTGGCCCATGGTTCGTACGAACAATTAGACGAACGATTCAATCGTCAAAAAGGCCAGCTAAACGTGCTCCAGCAGCTTTGCGATGACTGGTCCGCCAGCCGCGAACAGGGAGAGCGAGAACGGGCACAACTTGAGATCGATGCCGCCGACAAATCTCAAAGATTTGAAGAAGCGTTAGAAGACCTGACTAAAGAAAAGAATCTTCGCATCGAGCTTGAAGACAGCATCCACAAGATTACCCAAGCCGAGATTGTCAGCAAAGCGGAGCTTGAGGATCAGTGGCGCCAACGTCACGGAGAAGTCGAATCGCTGCTGTTTCAGCATCAGGCCGACCTCAAAGGCGCGACCAACGAGAATGATCGCTTGGCCAAGCAACTACATGCCGCCGAAGCTTGCATCGCAGAGTTGACCGCTGATTTGAACAACCAGGCTTCGTTGCTTACCACCGCGACCAACAACCACAGTGGTCTCAAGCAAGAGTATGTAACAATTGAGTCGTCGCTGCAACAAAGCTCTGACCAACTCAGGGAATCCAAAGCTCAGTGTGCCGCGGCGCTTTCAGCTCAGCGAGTCGCCGAAGATTCGCTTGCTGAGTTCCAACTCGTTCACGAGGAGTCACAGCGAACGATTGAAGAACTGCGAGGCAAGCTCTCAGGCATGAAATCGTTGGAGTCGCAAGTCGTTTCGTTGCAGGAGTCGCTCAAGAATAACACGGCTCAGTTGGAAAAGGTTTCTCAGCAGCGAGATCACGCCCTGGATGCTGAAAAGTCGGCGCTCAATCGTGCCAGCGGCATGCAGCAACGAATCGAAAATCAGGAAGCCACCGTTCATCGGCTTCGAGAGAAGCGTGAGGCAGAGCTGCAGCGTTTCCAGGAACAATTGCAGGAACGAGCCGAAGTCGAGATCGGTCTCAAGCAAAAACAGGCAACACTCGAGGCGCAGCTTCAGCGTCAAACTGCTCAGCTCGAAAGCCAGAATAGTCAATTGCAACAACAGACTGGGGATCTCTCGTCGACCTTGGAGCAGGAACGGTCTCAGTGGCACAGTAAGTTCTCTTCAAAATCACAAGAGCTTTCGCGATTATCGGTTGAACGCGATGAGTTGAACGAGGAGTTAAGTTCTACCCGGCGATCGCTGGCTCAAACGCAGCAGCAACTGTCCAAGGCAAAGAGTGAAGTTGAGCAACTTACCGATCAGGTCGGCGAGCTCAAGATTACTTGTCAGCGGATTGTGGAGCTTGAGCGTTTGGTAAGACAACGCGATGGCGAAGAAAATTTGGTAACTGAAGAACTCAAGACGCTAAGAAATCAGTACGCCGATGCTTACTCGAAGCAGCAGCAGTTAATGAGCGAGTTGACAGCGATTCGAAGTGAACGAAACACGGTCAGAAATGATCATGGACAGCTCATCGAACAAGTCGAGTTGTTGCAAGGAAAGCTTGAAGCAAGCGAAGCAACGATCAGAGCGTTACGTAACGAGCGAGCCGCCGTTCTGGCCCAACTGGCCAACTACCGGGCGATCGCCGAACCAGACGCGACGGTTATCTCGTTCACTGAAGCAATGGCCCAGCGTCGTCAACAGGAAGTCGTGTACGATCAGGAGTATGGTGGTCACACCAGTCAGCATGAGATTCGCGGGACGGTATACACCGAAGCTCCCGAGACCAAGGACGATCTGAAGCGTATTTCAGGAATTGCAGAAGTCCTGGAAGCTCGTTTGAACGATTATGGGATCTATACATTCAAGCAGATCATGGAATGGAAGCCCAAAGCGATCGAGGAGTTTTCTCGATTACTAACATTCAAAGATCGCATCGAGCGTGATGATTGGTTGGGCCAAGCCAGGTTCTTTTACAATGAAAAGCAAAAGATCAAGCGTCGTTCGATTGTAGCGTAGCTACTTACTCAAAATCAGCGTTTCGATTCACGAGAGCCTGTGATTTTATTACTAGCCGTTTGGGCGCTAGCTCGGACCTATGCAGGCTGCCCTTCAAAATCCCGGACTTAAGGGGCCGGTTTGGATTGACTTTGAGTAAACGGTTTCTCTTCTTCATAAAGAGCCAGGCGGGCTTGGTATTGGTTCTCGCCGGTTTCAACAGCGTCTTGAACTGAACTCGCCAAAGCGATCGTTCGCTGTTGCGTTGATTTGGCGACAGCAAAATCGCCAGCTGCCGCCTGAGCTGCGGCCAGTGTGTCGAGATTGATAACAGAGTCACCAGTCAGGCTGATTGCTCGATTGGCAAGTCCGATTGCCTTGGCGGGATCGCGAAACGAGGCGTCTGGACAAGTCGCTTTCAACCACGCTGCCCGCTGTAGCGCCACACCGGTCGGCTTGATTGCGATAGCCTTGTTGAAATGTTCCTGAGCTGATTTCCAGTTTCCCAGTTCCTGGAGCGCATCACCAACGTTGACGTAGGCATTGGGGCTTTGCGGTTGAAGTTTAACGACGGCTTGATAGTGGCCAAGAGCCTCTTGGAACCGGCTTAGCGCCAACTTCGAATGACCAAGTCCAGTGAGCGCTTGAGCGTCGTCGGAATCCAAACGCAATACCGTTTCATAGTCCGCGATCGCGGCTTTGAATTCCTTGAGGTGGTAAAGCGACTCTGCTCGGTTGAACCAGCCAGCGGCCAAATCGGTTTTCAGCTTGATCACCTCAGTAAAATTCAACGCTGCTTCTTTAAAGTTTCCTGTTTGAGCAAACGCAGTTCCACGCGACATCCACGAACGATATCGTTGAGGAGCGTTTACAATCGCCTCGTCGAAATCAGCCATTGCTTGTTTCAGGATCGAATCGGATTGGGAATTGCCTACCTTTTTTAACTGCAACGCAATCGCCAATCGTTGCTGACCGCGAAGATTAAGCGCCCAGCCTTTAAGCGAAGAGACGTACTGGGTATTTTTACTGTTCAGGTTTTGCTGTAGCGCAGAGTCGCACTTTGCTACAAAATCGCTAAGCTGCTTGGCCGTCTTGGTCGTCTTGGTCAACTCGTAAATTGAGCGAACAAGCTTAGCTTCACCGACGGTGGGCGCGGTCGATTTTTCTGAAGCTGATTGTTGAGTCGCTTTCCCGCTGTTTTGGTCAGACGATTGCGCGGGCTGAGCCAGGGAAACTGAGCCAGATGAGGCCAATAGCAATCCTGCCACAAGCGGAGTAGCAAGCTGGGTTATCCACAATCGGTTAGAGAAAAATTGGTTGACCATCTTATCTTTCCGTAGAACTGTTGGCTTTAACGACGGGTTACGCTTGCGGTTCCGTCATTCGCATGGGATCAAGTGCTTCAGCAAGCGTTTCTTCGGGCAGAATGTTCTGCTCAAGGCACAGTTCGCGGATCGTCTTTCCGGACTTAAACGCGTCCTTAGCCAGCTTCGAAGCCTTTTCGTATCCGATATACGGATTCAAGCTCGTGCACATCGAAAGTGATTTTTCCACAAATGATTCGCACACGTCAATATTGGCTTGCATATCGGCGGCACAAAAATCAACGAAAGCGTTGGTCCCCGAAGCCAGTAAATGAATGCTTTCGAGTGTCGTGTGGCACATGACGGGCATCATAATATTTAGTTGAAACTGACCCCCGGCGGCTCCCGAAAGTGTGATCGTCTGGTCATTGCCCATTACCCGAGCCGTTAACTGCATCATGCTCTCGCACATTACCGGGTTGACCTTGCCGGGCATAATTGAGCTGCCCGGTTGGCGTGTTGGCAGCGCGATCTCGTAGAATCCGCACCGGGGCCCAGAGCCTAGCCAGCGAATGTTGTTGGAAACATTGAACAAGGTGGAGGCGATGGTTTTCAGGCAACCATGACATTCAACCAATCCGTCACGCTGCGCGTTGGCTTCGAAGTGATTGACGGCTTCGACGAAGGGAATTCCAGTTGCTTTGGCGATTTCTTTGGCAACCCGAGCTCCAAACTCTGGGTGCGTGTTGATTCCCGAGCCTACTGCGGTACCTCCAACGGGTAGCTCACAGACCGCAGCGACGGCCTGGGTTGCCCGCTCGATAGAGAGTTCAATTTGACGCGCCAAACCACCGATCTCCTGGCCCAATCTTAGTGGCGTGGCGTCCATCAAGTGAGTCCGGCCGATTTTGATGACTTGATCCCAGGCCTCGGCTTTTTCGCGAAGCGTGTCAGCGAATCGTTCGAGCGCCGGGATAAGTGAGTTGCTAATCTCAACGGCGACGGCAACATGAATCGCTGTGGGAAAAGTATCGTTGGTGCTTTGCCCCATATTGACGTGGTCGTTGGGGTGAATCGACTTGGTCGCATCGAAACGATCGCCGCCACCTATTTCGATCGCACGGTTTGAAATAACTTCGTTGATGTTCATGTTGCTCGAAGTTCCCGATCCGGTTTGGAACACGTCGATCGGAAACTCGTCATCGAGCTTGCCTTCGATAACCTCCTGGCAGGCGGCGAGCATCGATTCAACTTGAGGCTCGGTAAGCGGGGTTTTGCCAGTCTCAGTGAGTTTTTTGAGATCGCGGTTGGCGATACCACAAGCCAGCTTGACCCGCCCCATTGCCGAGATCATGGGCTTAGGCATCGTCCAGCCAGAAACTGGAAAGTTCTCGACCGCTCGTTGGGTTTGCGCGCCGTAATAAGCCTCAGCGGGCACTTGAATTTCGCCCATCGAGTCCTGCTCGGTGCGGCTGTTGTTGTTCTGTTGCGACATTCTAAATCTGAAAGAAGTTTGAAACGATTTATTGCGACACGGTCAACTCGATGTGCCGTCGGGCTATGATAGTCTTTGGTCAGGTATGCTCCAAGCCAAGCTCAGGCGTTCGAAGAGCCAACGAGGGAGGATCTGCTCTTGACATCCAAACACATCCCGGAAAAAACCAATCGGTTTGATAGCTATTCAGATTGAGCGGTGTACGAAACAAAGTCTCTCAAGATTAGGGCGACTCAGACAAGACCTCGTAGATGTCCGCTCCACTATTGCAAACCAAAACGCATTGTCACGTCTTGGAAAGCCTTAGCTCACGTTGCCCTCGGGCCCCGGAGTGTTTTATAAGCTTCATAATCAACTCTTTTTCCGGAAGTTCCGCTGTCGCAATCTGGCCCAACATTTCCCGCACTTTACTTTCGTAGAGGACATGCGAACGGGCTAGGTCTTCCAGCGCGCCTTGATTCATCGTTGCGAGGTTTTGGATCCCTTCGCGGTAGACGATTCGGCTGGAAAGAATGGCGGCGATTAAATGCCGACGGTAGTTGGACGGAATCAGCGAACTCACCGGTTCTGAAAAATGCTCGACCAGTGAACGTGGCATAAAGCCCTCGATGTATTGGTCCGCTTGCTGCTGTTCTTCTTCCGACCATCGAGCAAACGATTCCTCGATCACATCTGCCAGTCGAATCATTTGCTGGCTTGTGAGCACGCTCAGTTTTGGAAGTGTTAACTCGGGTTGCCTGATGTGTTCGTTGAACAGGCTCAGCGCCTCAGTGCCGGCAAGGTCACGCAATAGCTCAAGCACTTCTTCCACGTATTGCGGTTTCATTTTTATAAAATCGTCTTCTGAAAGTAGCATGCCAGCGATGATTTCGAGACTGCTACAAATCACACCACACTTGTTGGCGGATGAATCTTTGACAATTGCGACACCAGCTGCCGCGAGATTCGATCGGGCTTCATCTGTCAGGAACAGGTTGGCACCTTCGACAATGATTCGTGAACTTGGCTCTTCTTTCTCATCCAGAAAATCCTGCCAGTTCGAATCGTTAATCGTCGAGGGTCGACCGCCGGCGGGTATGAAAACGTCCGATTTGACTTCGTTATGAAGCTGGTTTCGACGTGTCACCTCTGTTTCGTTGCTTAGCCCTAGAACGGATCCGGTTTTAGAAAGCTTGTCCTTGGAAAAATGAGCGATGCCCAATTCGCCATCGACTAGCCGAATGAGTTCCTGATGGTCGAGTCCATTTTCATCCACCGCGGAGCCTGTGCCATCGGAGACGCCAACAATGTTGGCTCGGTCTTGGTAATCGCGGATCAAAATCCGGATCGCGTTTCCGCCCACATCACCGTCGGGACCGCCCGTGAGTTTGACCGAGAATCGATCCTTGTCCGGATCGATTCCGTATTCCAGCAGTGCGTGACGAAGAAATATCAATACACCTTCGCTCGTCACTCCATAAGTTTTGTGATTAATCCCCGATTCCGGTTTGCTGCTCATGATGGTCGCAGGAAAATCGTAACCGCGTTGGTTACTTCGCTCGACGATCCAGTTAATCAAACTGTTGGTAACATTCTCGTCGGGCCCAAGATAAAGGTACTCATATTTGGGTGCCTGGATGTCGACGGCCGAGCAGGTTGGTGGTTCAAGTATCAAGTCGAGTATGCCATCCACAAAATCTCGACCAGCTTTTTCATGGTCGGTGCCCGGTTTGACGACAACAACTGCTTTGGCACCACCTTCGGCGATGTCTTTGTTTTTCAGTTGCTGAGCTGCCGCAAGCCGCCATGCCTCGTCAAAAACTCGCGCTGACTCAAACAGGTAGTGCTCATGGTTACGTGTTGGAACCAACCTCATGCCACCTCGGGCGACATCCCGAAATCGGACGTGGAATCCGTCAAAGCCGCACCCATAGACATAGAAAACGGCAAAAGGAGCGTCGCCTCGTTGAGGGTTGTGGAACAGGTTGCCAGGGATTCGAAAAGCCAATCCTCTTCGTCG
>CAYSQZ010000243.1:0-5780 GCA_964433035.1 uncultured Pirellulaceae bacterium
CGCTGTTCAAATCGAGCAGCGTTTTCTTTTTGATCTTTGCGCCGGGATGGGTGCTTGGAAGTAACGAGCGATAGTTAGTCGCTCCAAACTGAATTCTCGATGCCTTGGGTGTCTTGCAGGCGCTTCGATTTCAAATCGCCTTGGTTCTGTTCTATTTGAGCTCATTGCATTAATTGCTTTGAGGAAACCGGCCGTCAACCTTGATTGTACGGTGCCTGACCCTGTCATTGCGTGATCACGGGAGAGATCGCATGACATCTGATGAAGTAAATGAATTAATCAAAAGACGTAATTTTGTAGGAATGAATTGTGAAAGTAAAAGTAGAAAAGAAAATCGGTGACAGTGTCCTTTCGTTTGAAACCGGATACCTTGCCAAGCAGGCAGCGGCTTCGGTCCTGGTACAGTACAACGACACCGTCGTATTATCGACAGCTGCCACGGGCAAACCCCGCCCGGGAATCGACTTCTTCCCGTTGATGTGTGACTACCGCGAGCGAACTTGTGCGGCGGGTAAGTTCCCCGGCGGCTTCATCAAACGCGAAGGCCGTCCGACCACCAAAGAAACGCTGACCGCACGCCTGATTGATCGCCCCATCCGACCGATGTTCAGCGAGGGCTTCAAAGACGAAGTTCAGTGCCAGAACTTTGTCCTCTCCAGCGACAAGCAGACCGATGGCGACGTGTTGGCGATGAACGGGTCAGCTGCGGCTTGTTTCATATCACCAATGCCATTTGCCGATCCCGTAGCTTCAACCCGAATTTCACGCGTTGATGGTCAATTCGTGGCATTCCCAACTCAGGATCAGCTCGAAGAAAGCGACCTCGACCTGATCATTTCGGCAACCGATGACGCGATCACCATGATCGAGGGTTTCGCTCGCGAAGTCCCAGAAGACGAAATGCTTGACGCCCTCGTGTTCGGCCACGACGTGTGCCGCCAGGTGATCAGCTTGATGCGTGAGTTGTCAGAAAAAGCCAATGTTGAAAAAGCTCCCTTCGAGTCTCCAGCCGATAACGGAATCCTTCAAAAGCTAATCGACAAGTACTATGACGACTACAAGAACGCCGTCTTGATCGCTGGCAAGCACGATCGTGGTGCCGCCAAGAATGAAGTCAAAGACAAAATCATGGCGGACTTGATTCCTGACCCTGATGCCAACGGCGCTCCCGACGTCAGCGCAGTTAAAACCGCGATTCACGATCTCGAAGAGAAAGTCATTCGCGATTCAATTCTGGCTGGAGTTCGCTCTGACGGACGTGACGCCAAAACACTTCGTGCCATCGAATGTCACACCAATGTGATCCCTCGAGTTCACGGGTCGTCGATTTTCCAGCGTGGCGAGACTCAAGCCATGATCACGATCACGCTTGGAACCGGCCGCGATGAGCAGCGAGTCGACGGCTTGTTCGACGAGTACTCCAAGAAGTTCATGCTTGACTACAACTTCCCACCTTTCAGCGTGGGCGAATGTCGTCCGATTCGAGGACCGGGTCGACGTGAAATTGGTCACGGTGCATTGGCCGAACGAAGCATCAAACCTGTCCTACCCGATCCAGATGACTTCCCGTACACGATTCGTGTCGTCTCAGACATTCTTGAATCAAACGGCTCGTCTTCAATGGCAACCGTTTGTGGAACGACTCTCGGCCTGATGGCTGCTGGTGTTCGTATCAAGAACCCGGTTGCCGGCATTTCCGTTGGAATGGTCGAAACAGGTCCCAAGGACAGTGACGACTACGTATTGATCACAGACATCCTGGGCAGTGAAGATCACTTCGGTGATATGGACTTCAAAGTCGCCGGAACACAAAACGGAATCACAGGGATTCAGCTGGATCTCAAGGTTCGCGGTATCAGCACGGACAGACTTCGCGAAGCGATGGCTCAGTCTCGTGAAGCCCGAATCGAAATCCTGCGTACGATGCTTCAAGCGATTTCTCGACCTGAGGAAGAGTTGTCAGAGCACGCACCGCGTCTATTGGTCACACAGATTGACCCGGAGAAGATCGGAATGCTGATCGGACCTGGTGGCAAAAACATCCGTGCGATCCAGGAATCAACTCAAACCGTTGTCGAAGTCGCCGAAGACGGTCGCGTCACCGTGGCTGGCGTCAACAGTGCGTTGGCAGAAGCCGCGCTCAAGAAAGTCGAAGCTTGCACCGCAACGGTTCAAGTCGGAAAAATTTACGACGGTACCGTCAGTAGTGTTAAAGACTTTGGTGCGTTCGTGGAAATTCTTCCCGGTCGTGACGGGCTTTGTCACATCAGTGAACTAAGCAGTGGATTCATCGACAATGTCGAAGACATTTGCCATATCGGCGACGAGATGAAAGTTCTTGTTCTGGACGTCGATGGTAATGATCGCGTCAAACTCAGCCGCAGCAAGGCACTCGAAGAGTTGGGGCTCGAAGACGAATTCGCAACTGCAGCTGCAGCAGCCGGAGGTGGCGGCGGTGACGGCGAAGACCGTCCTCCTCGCGAAGACCGTGGTGATCGTGGCAGCGGTGGTGGTGACCGAGGCCGTAGTGGCGGCGGGGGTCGAGGCCGAGGTCGTAGCGGTGGCGGTGGACGCGGACGCAGTGGCGGTGGTGGTCGCAGCGGTGGCGGACGTCGGTAACCCAAACTGCTGTGCAGAAATGAACTAACCAAGATCGCTCGGCAGCCGTTTGCCGAGCGATTTTTGTTTAGGTAGAAAGAAAATTTGAAGAGAGATATATCGCCTCCCTGAGAGGTTAACCAAGGCTAATTTCATCGAGCCGTAAAACACCATCCAAATCATGGAACCTATCGACGAACTTCGGAAACGGTATCACGAACTTGCCAGTTTGGCGGGGTCGCTTGCGCATGAAATCAAGAACCCGCTTTCCACGATCCGCATGAACATGGAGCTACTTCATGAAGACTTCGAAAATTCCGCCGACCCCGAAATGCGACGGGCTTTGCAGCGAATTGAAACCGTCAACCGTCAGTGTGAAAACCTTGAGTCGCTACTCAATGACTTTTTGAGATTCACTCGTCTCAGTACCCTGGAACTCAAAGCGGGTAACCTCAACTCTCAAATTGCACAGGTCCTCGAGTTTTTCCAAACTCAGGCCACACGTCAAAACGTTGCGATCGAACGCTACCTCGACCCTGATCTTCCCAGTATCAACCTCGACTCTCAAACGCTACAGGCGGCCCTGATCAATTTGGTCAAAAACGCCATGGAAGCCATGCCCAATGGCGGCCAATTGGTAGCCCGAACCAGGATCACCCGAACAGGCGTCGCGCTGGATCTGATTGACAGTGGTTGCGGAATGGAAGCTTCGGCGCTGATCAACATGTTTAAAGAGTTTTATACGTCCAAAGACGGCGGCACCGGCCTGGGGCTTCCAACTGCCAAGAAGATCATCGAAGCTCACAACGCCCGCATTAACGTGCAAAGCGAAGTTGGTCGTGGAACGAGCTTTACCATTGAATTCCCAACCCCGAAAAGAATCTAATGCGGAACCGGGAATGCGAAATGCGGAATTCAATTTCTGTCATTCCGCATTCCACATTCTGCATTCCCAATCGCGATGAAACTGATCCGAAAAATAACTGACTTTCCCAACTCACAGCGCGGTGGCGCGGTGACCATCGGGAATTTTGACGGCGTTCACCGAGGACACGGCGTAATTATCAATCAGTTGAAACGTTTTGCGGCAGAACTGAACGGCCCCGCGATCGTTTTTACTTTTGACCCACATCCGGTGCGAATCCTTCGCCCCGAGCAGACGCCGCCCCCGTTAACCTGGACCAATCGAAAAGCCGACTTGCTGGCCGAACTGGGCGTCGATGTCGTCGTCGCCTATCCGACCGATCGTGCGTTGCTTCAACTGACCCATGAAGAGTTTTTCGATCAAATTGTCGTTGAGCAACTCGGCGCCAAAGCGATGGTTGAGGGCCCTAATTTCTTTTTCGGCAAAGACCGGCAAGGCAACATCGAGAATCTGGCTGAGCTGTGTGACAAAAACTCAGTCAATCTCAAGATCGTTGAGCCGATGCTTGATACAGAATCCTTCATCTCCAGCAGCCGCATTCGCGACCTGATTCGAAATGGTGATGTTGATACCGCTAGAACAATGCTAACGCGCCCCTACCGTATTCGTGGGCTGGTAACTCATGGCGCTGCTCGTGGAGGTCGGATCGGATTCCCGACGGCCAACCTCGACGCCATCGATACGCTGGTCCCCGCGATGGGAGTGTATGCTGGCCGCACCTATCTGGCGGGGCGTTCACATTGGTCGGCGATCCATATCGGCCCCAACCCGACATTTGGTGAAGAACTTCCAAAAGTCGAGTCACACCTGCTTGATTTCGACGGTTCCATCTATGGGGAAACGATCGAGGTTGATTTTGTTGGTCGTCTCCGGGATATTCGTCAGTTCGAATCAGTCCAGCAGTTGACCGAGCAACTTAAAACTGACGTTGAAGCGACTCGGAAATTGTCTCGTAAGTTTTCCTAAACGAAACAATAGTCGAGCTGTTTACAAAGCCAGATGCATAAACGAAAGACGGTCCCTCGCTTATGTTTCGGGTTTTGATTAGTCTTTTCTGACGCTTCCTTCGGGCTGGCAACGCTAAAACAAACCCTTGTAACGAAACTGAGAAAAATATGAATGTCGACTGGCCCCGTTTCTGTGAAGTCATCCAAGCTGCAAACAATATTGTTTTGACCAGCCACATTCGCCCTGACTGCGATGCCCTGGGCAGTTGTCTGGGAATGGCTGGAATTCTGGAAACGCTGGGAAAGAAAGTCCGAATCGTTTGTGGGCAATCGGTGCCGCCCAATCTGGCTTTCATCGACCCGGACAAACGCATCATGTGCATCGACAAAGATATCAAAGCCGAAGAGTTTGCCGATGCCGATTTGCATATGATTCTTGACACCAGCGCCTGGAAACAGATCGGCGCAATGTCCGATGCGATCAAGAACTCAACTTACAAGAAAATTATTTTCGATCACCATGTCGGTGAAGACGACATCGACGCCGAGCTGTTCAAAAACACAACCGCCGAAGCCGTCGGGCGCATGTGCGTCGAAGCCGCAGAGCACCTTGGCGTAGCGTTGACTCCTGAAATTTCGACTCCCCTGTTCGCTGCCTTGGCAACCGACACCGGATGGTTCCGATTTCCGTCGGTCTCTGAAACTACGCTCAACATTGCCGCCAAACTCATTAAAGGTGGTGCCGATCCAGCCGCGATCTACGGTCATTTGTATGAGCGCGAAACGGCAGGTCGTGTTCGACTTCGGGGAACCGTTTTGGCTCGCATCCAAACCGAGCTCGATGGCCGGCTGGCTCACACTTATATCCTTCCCGACGATTACGAGAAAACGGGAGCCCAGACGACCGACACCGAAGACTTGATCAACCTGGCACTTGAGATTGAAGGCACGGTTTTCGCGGTCATTTCGGTCGGACAACCCGATGGCGGTTACAAAATGAGCTTCCGAAGTCGCTGCAAAACGGCGGCCAACGAAGTCGCCCAACACTTCGATGGTGGCGGACACAAAGCCGCCGCCGGCGCATTTATCGACAGCAACGACATCGACGAAGTCCAGTCCAAAGTTCTCGCTCACGTTCGTAAAGTTCTGACCGAAGAGTTTGCACAAGCGAGCTGAGCAACAGATGCAAATAGTAACCCGACGAGGCTGTGATTTTTTCCAACGCGTGGAACAATGATGGTAAACCGACGAGGCTGTGATTTTTTCCAACGCTTGGAACAATGATGGTAAACCGACGAGGCTGTGATTTT
>CAYSQZ010000243.1:5880-7204 GCA_964433035.1 uncultured Pirellulaceae bacterium
TTTTTCCAACGCTTGGAACAATGATGGTAAACCGACGAGGCTGTGATTTTTCCAACGCTTGGAACAATAATGGTAACCCGACGCGTAAGCGAGGAGCCTCGATGGTTTCCATTATTCCTCGCTTACGCGTTGGGTTGCCAATAAAATGTCAACCTCGGAGCCAAAGGCAACTTTAGGGAAAACCTTGAAAGGATTTGGTTGTGGCTTGGTTGGGTTGCAAACCGAGCTTACTTATAAACGGGACAAAACATGCCTTCGGCGATTCGCTGCACCAATCTTGTCAAAACCTACCCTGGCAAACCGCCAGTCGAAGCCGTGCGGGGAATCGATTTTGAAGTCAACGTAGGCCAATGCTACGGTGTTCTTGGCCCCAACGGTGCTGGGAAAACGACTACGATTGAAATTCTCGAAGGGTTGTTGTCAGCCACGTCTGGTGAAGCCTTGGTTCTTGGTATGAATTGGAACAAGGACGCCAATGCGATTAAAGAACGGATCGGTGTGTCGCTTCAAGAGACACAGTTAAGTGATCGCCTCAGCGTTGGTGAGACGCTGCAGTTGTTTCGCAGTTTCTATCGCTCGGGAATTGATCCTGAACAGGCGATCGCACGTGTGTCGCTTCAGGAAAAGAAGAACGCCTGGGTCAAAACGCTTTCGGGCGGTCAAAAGCAACGCCTCGCCGTGGCGACGGCGCTCGTTGGCGATCCCGAATTGATCTTTCTTGACGAGCCGACAACCGGGCTTGATCCATCAAGCCGCAGGGAACTTTGGGAGATTATTGAGACGTTTAAGCGCCAAGGCAAAACGGTTCTCTTGACGACGCACTACATGGAAGAAGCCGAACGTCTTTGTGATCGCGTTGCCATTTTTGACACCGGGAAAATAATCGCCGAAGGATCACCTGATGAGCTGATCCGTTCGCTGGGAGCGGAACATGTGATTGAATTTTCGATTGACCCCAGCCATGGGATGCTCGATGACGCTTTGTTTAAGTCGATCTCATCAGTCGACCAGGTTGACCAAGCCGAGTCTGAATTTCGCTTAACCGTAGGGCAGCCTCATGTTGTCCTGCCGGAGTTGATTCAGCGGCTGGCAAACAAGGGAATTTCGCTTTCCAGTCTGACGACGCGACACGCTAGCCTGGAAGACGTTTTTGTCAGCCTTACCGGTCGGCATCTTGATGATGAAAACAAGGGAATCCAGGTTAAGGCTTTATGAGGCAATATCATCCAATTCTCGCGATCACGCTGGCCAGACTGCGTGAATTCGTGCGCCGTCCCGAAGCGGTGTTCTGGGTTTACTTTTTTCCGGTGTTGATGGTCATCGT
>CAYSQZ010000244.1:0-7081 GCA_964433035.1 uncultured Pirellulaceae bacterium
ACTAAAAACGATGAAGAGCCCCCTCTGGGAGGGTCGGAGAATTCGCTTGCGAATTGGACGGGGAGGGTTTTTAGAATCTTGGTAGTCATTTAGTTAACGATAATCGAAGACTTCTTGATCAAAGGTGTCGATGGATCGCGATAGTCCAATTGATTCTGAGAATCAAAACCGACTTAATTGACAACGCTTACCCTCCCCGACCTGCGCCATCATGAATGATGGTGAGCTCGACCCTCCCAGAGGGAGGTGACTTCTTTTTAGTTGGATTGACACATTTCCCGAACCTGAAAACTAAATTTTTCAATCACTCGTTGAGCTTAAAATTTTCAGGGATCAACTCTTCAACGGTCCAAACTTTAGTGTTGCCAACATCTTCAGCGTCAACACCGATAACTTTTATGTCAGTTCCAAATTCAGCAAGGACCTGCCGGCAAGCACCGCAGGGGGACGCAAACGGATTCGCGGCTACAGCGATCGCTTCGAACTCTTGATAACCGTGGGATACGGCTTTGAAGATCGCCGTCCTTTCGGCGCAATTACAAAGCCCATAAGAACTGTTTTCGACATTGCACCCAGTGAATACCTTCCCATCTTTGGCCTTCAAAGCCGCACCGACAAGAAAATTCGAATAGGGAGCGTAAGCCATTTTTCTCGCTTCGATGGCCGCATCGATCAGGTCAGAATAATTTGCTTGGGTCATCGTTAGCTTTCTGGCGAATGGATTGGGCGATCAAAATACTCACGAGCAATTGGAATCTGAAACTAAATTGACTCTACGATCAACTCTGGCGGACTGGCTGCCGCTTCACTAATTCCAACCGATGCTCCGACAAGTTCGCAAGCGTAACTTGCTTTGGGAGCAGAGTCACAAAATACGTTTGCGATCGGCTGATCTTTTTCCACTTGATCGCCAAGTCGAACCAGAAACTCGATCCCGGATGAGTGATCCAACTGATCGCCAAGCTGTTTTCTTCCACCGTCCATTTCAATCACGGCCAGTCCCAGACGTTCGGCATTGATTCGATTAACGAACCCGGATTCCGCAGACTTGACAACGTGACTTTTGCCGACAGCCCGTGGCTGGTCAAGATCACCACCATGCTGTTTAACCATTTCCCGAAGTCGTTCCAAAGCAACGCCTGAATCGATTTTCTGTTGAACGCTGGTTCGAGCTGCTCCCAGGTCCCCTTCGGCACCCGAAAGTACCAGTACGCGACCGCACAACTCCAGCGTCAACTCGACGACGTCGGCCGGCCCACCGCCTTTGAGTACTTCGACTGACTCATCAATTTCAACCGCGTTACCGATCATCCGCCCCAGGGGCTGATTCATGTCCGTAATCAACGCCGATGTCTTAACGCCCAATTCATTTCCAACCGAAACCAGGCTTCGCGCCAACTCCTGGGCCTGTTCAAGCGTTTTCATGAATGCACCCGACCCCCATTTGACATCGAGAATCAACGCATCGATACCCTCGGCAATCTTTTTGCTCAAGATACTGGCCGTGATCAAAGGAATTGACGGTACCGTACCCGTTACATCACGCAACGCATAAAGCCGCTTGTCTGCCGGGGCCAATTTTGACGACGCACTTGCGATCGAACAGCCCGCCAAATTAACGATACTGCGGAACTCATCATTGGATAGTTCGGTACGATAGCCCGGGATCGATTCAAGCTTGTCCAGCGTCCCGCCAGTAGCTCCTAATCCTCGCCCCGAAATCATTGGCACCTCGACGTCGCAGCAAGCCAACAACGGCGCCAGGGGAATCGAAATCTTGTCGCCAATCCCTCCGGTAGAGTGCTTGTCTACCGAAGGCATCGAGTTTGACCATTTCATCTGATCGCCCGATTCAAGCATACAACGAGTAAAGACCGTTGTTTCTTCCAGCGTCATTCCCTGAAAGAAAACCGCCATTGCAAACGCTGCCATTTGATAATCGGGGACTGACTCATCTGAATACCCATTGATTAAAAAACCGATTTGATCTTCATCCAGGGACTTTCCATCTCGTTTGTCCGCGATGATCTGAGCAACGTTCATAACCAGAATTCCAGGTTGGTTTTAAATGAAAAGAATGGAAAGCCTAGAAGAGCATCGGCTAACCGCAGTCGAACTCATTAAAACGGTAAGTCCAACCGACAATCGGGTCTAGCTAAATCTATATGACATCAGACTAACTCTTAGAGCCTATCCTTTAAATACACAATCCGAAGGTCAGTATGAGTCTGGATCTCAGACCAAACGAGGTTCTATCGAAACCCTGCTGCCTGGACGCTCCCGTGAATTCGAAACAACCCCCACTGGCTGGCCTTCTTTTCCTCGATTGGGGTAGTTTTAGCCCTCGTTGTCGTGGCCCTCAGACTTTAAAATACCTCGTTTCCGGGACGGTGTTGGTTTCCTAGATTCGGCTTCGTTCACACGGATTCATTTATTCAACCACGATCAAAGAAACTGAAATGGTAAAAGTTCTTTTAACGACTACTTCGTATCAGGATACTCCCGGGCCTCATCACGACCTTTTAAAGAGCATTGGAGCTGAAGTTCATTGTGAACGAGGTCCGCTACCGGAAGAAAAAATGCTGGAGCTCGCGGGAGACTTTGACGCTTTTCTATGCGGTGATGACGCGATCACCCGAGCCGTTTTGGATAAGTCGTTCCCCAAACTCAAAATCATCGCCAAGTATGGAATCGGCGTCGACAAGATCGATGTGAAAAGCTGCACTGAGCTTGGCATTCCGGTCACCTTCTGCCCAGGCGTCAACCATACTACCGTTGCCGAGCACACCTTTGGTTTGATGCTCAATGTTTTCCGGCACATGCTTGAACAAGCCAATGCGGTCCGCGATGGACAATGGAAACGGATGACCGGCCATGAAATCATGGGCAAAACGATCGGCGTTGTTGGGTTGGGACGGATCGGAAAAGAAGTCGTCAAGCGAGCCAAAGCCTTCGAGATGGACGTTGTCGGCTTGGACCTTTACTGGCCCGAAGATTTTGCCAAAGAATATGGCGTCAAAAAAGCGGATTCGTTCGAAGACATCTTTTCGAATTGCGATATCATTTCGCTTCACACCAACTTGACCGATGAGACTCGAAACATCATTCGAGCCGAGACCATTGGCAAGATGAAAGAAAACGTTGTAATCGTCAATTGTGCTCGAGGCGAATTGGTCAACACCCAAGACATGGCGGCTGCGTTGGCCGCTGGAACGGTTGGCGGATACGCTACCGACGTACTCGATCAAGAACCACCACCTGCGGATCATCCGCTGCTAAAAGCACCAAATTGTCTGATTACACCTCATATCGGTTCGCGGACTTATGAGTCAGTCGAACGTCAGGCGGTAATGGCGACTCAAAACATGATCAATTTGCTCAAAGGCGAACCGGCGTTGGCTCAAGTCAACGAAGTGCCTGCCCCCGAAGCTTTAATTTAAGAAGCGATCGAGCCACTCTGAGTTGCGATTGAAAGAAATACCCTTGGCGGCCACCGCTCTTTTGCCAGAACGGCTGGTCACCGCCAAGTATCACCCCAAACCTAAAAGCAGAACCACATGTCCGAAACTTTTTACGTCGTACCAGTAGACCAACACAATGCAGTCGTCGAAGCCGCTTACGCCAAGCGGGGGTTCAATGAAGAAGAATCCAAGGCCGCAGCAAAATTTTCGTCGTACGCAAGTTGGCACGGAATCCGAACTCATAACGCGATAAAAGCTCTTCACTTGGACGATCATTTTGGATCGAAGTCCAATGGCTGCGTTCCCAATGCGACGATCGAAAAACGCGAAACGAAGTTTGAAGCATCACAAGTCTGGAACGCCAACAAAAAACTCGGCCAAGCAACAGCTTACGCCGCGATGGAAGAAGCGATCGCGATGGCCGATAAATATGGAATTGGCCAAGTCAGCGTTGACAACGCTTTTCACTATCTTTGGGGTGGTGGCTACGTGATGGATGCCGCCAAGCGAGGTTATATCGCTTACACCAATTGCACAGCGGCCCTTGCTGAAGTCGTTCCGTTCTTGGGAAAGTATCCGACGCTGGGAACCAATCCTCACTCCTGGGGCTTTCCGTCGACCGACGCGGTTGGGTTTCCGATCGTTATCGACTGGGCGACTTCAGTTGTTGCGATGGGCAGAGTCCAGCAATTCAAACGAGAGGGACAGTCGCTTCCGCCCGACGCCGCGGTTGACGCCGATGGAAAGATGACGACCGACCCGAACAAAGTCGCCGCGCTGTCGACGTTTGGTCGACACAAAGGTTACGGGCTTTCGTTGATAAATGAAATTATCGCGGCGATGATTGGTGGCTCGCTTCCGACCATCCGTTGTCGTTGGGGCGGCGTGGAGAATGAGAAACATACCCCTGCGTTTTACTTCCAGGTCATCCACCCCGATGCGGTCAGTGGTAATCAATTCGCCCAGGGCCGTTCCCAAGCCACCAACCTTAAGGCTGTCCTGGAAGATATTATTGGGCATGGAAACGACAGTTGTATGTTGCCGGGAGAAATCGAAGCCAAATCCGCCGCTCGATCGGAGAAAAATAACGGTCTACTATTCTCCACTGCGGAAATAGCCGAGTTTAACGCAATTGGGGAAGAATGTGGACTCGAGCCGTGGGACGAATCAAGCCTTTCGGTCGCCCAGTAGAAAGTTTCTTACCCCAAGATCAATTACGATTCATCGGCTATCATACCGCTAAGTTCAAAAATCGGTCGAATTGATTTATTTTTGAATAGCTACCAAACCGATCCCAAAGAATTATTAGCTTGGCACTTCGGCGAGTTTGCCGGAGCCGGTCAACTCTCGCCCTGAATTTACGCAAATCGACTAAAGAAACGATATGTCTGCAGAATATTTAAACGAACTCTTTTCTCTTTCTGGCAAAACCGCAGTCGTGATTGGCGGCACCGGTGAGCTTTGCGGCGCAATGGCCCAGGGACTTGCTTGTGCGGGCGCCGACGTTGTGCTGGTCGGTCGCTCAGCGGAAAAAGCGAAAATCAGAATTGAGAAGATCGAGTCAGCCGGTGGCAAGGCTTATTTTGAGCCTTGCGAGGTTGACCAAAAGTCGAACATTGAAGACCTCCTGGCGAGAGTTCTGGAAAAATCCGGGAAGGTGGACATTCTGATCAATGGAGCCGGCACCAATTCAGCCACTCCGTTCCTCGAAGTCCCCGAAGACGAATACGATCGAATCTTTCGAATCAATATGAAGGGCGTATTTCTCGCCTGTCAGGTTTTCGGGAAGTACCTTGTCGAACGTAATCAAGGCGGTTCGATTATCAACGTCGGTTCGATGTCGGGAATTATCCCGCTTTCCCGCGTGTTTACTTACTCGGCCACCAAAGCGGCGGTGCACAATATTTCCAAGAACCTTGCACGTGAGTGGGCGCCGCTCAACATCCGAGTCAACACGCTCGTTCCGGGCTTCTTTCCGGCTGAGCAGAACAAGAAAGTCCTGACGCCCGATCGAGTCAGTCAGATCCTGGGGCACACTCCGATGGATCGTTTCGGTGAAGCCGGCGAACTGGTCGGTGCCACGTTGCTGCTGGCCAGCGATGCCGGATCATTCATGACTGGCACCGAAACGGTTATCGACGGTGGCTACGCCGCGATGACGATCTAAGCACCCAAGTTAAACTTCAACTCTTAAAATAAATGTCATTCATACACGACGATTTTCTTCTGACAACCGACAGTTCTCGACGGCTTTATCACGACTACGCTGCTGATCAGCCGATCATCGACTACCACAACCATCTTTCTCCCAAAGACATCTGTGAGAACCGAAGGTTTGGCAATCTGTTTGAGATGTGGATCGATCACGATCATTACAAATGGCGTGCGATGCGCGCCAATGGGATTTCAGAGGAACTGGTTACCGGAAACGCCGCGCCCAAAGACAAGTTTATTGCGTTTGCCAAAACGGTTCCTCACACGCTGCGGAATCCGCTTTACCACTGGACTCACCTGGAGCTGAAACGCTTTTTTGATATCGATGAACTGCTCAGCGAGTCAAACGCGGAGTCGATCTGGGAGCAGTGCAATGAGCAAATCGCCAGTCGTGATGATTTGACGACTCAGGGGATCCTGAGCAAGTTTGGCGTTACGGCCTTGTGTACAACTGACGATCCGGTTGACGACCTGGCTTATCATCAGCAGTTGGCCGAAAGCGATTTTGAAACCGCTGTTTATCCGGCGTTCCGGCCAGATTGGGCATTGTTTGTCCATCGCCCGGAAGAATTCAATGAGTGGATTGCCAAGCTCGAAAAAACCGCCGACGTATCGATCAATAACTTGAGCGATTTGCTTGCCGCACTTCGCAAACGGCACGACTTCTTCCATAGTTTGGGAGCAAGAGTTTCCGACCACGGCTGTGAGTATGTTCCCGCAGATTTTTGCGATCAGTCAATAGCCAGTGACATCTTTGATGCGGCCAGAAAAGGCGTCGCGGCGGATCCGCTCCAACATTCCCAGTTCTCGACTTTTATGTTGGTCGAGTTGGCCAAACTGGATCATGAGAAAAACTGGACCAATCAGTTTCACACCGGAGTGTGGCGAAACAACAACACGAGACTCTTCAACGCAGTCGGTCGTGATCTCGGCTGCGACTCGCTTGGCGATACGCCTCAGGGACGAACGCTTGGTAAGTTTTTGGATCGTCTGGATCAGGATGGTTGTTTGCCCAAGACGATCGTTTACAACCTCAATCCGACGGACAACTATCTCATCTCGACGATGATTGGTAATTTCCAGGATGGAAAAACGGTGGGCAAGATGCAGTTTGGATCGGGCTGGTGGTACCTCGATCAAAAAGAAGGCATGCAATGGCAAATCAATGCACTGTCGAGCACTGGTCTGCTTTCGCATTTTGTCGGTATGTTGACCGACTCGCGAAGTTTCATGTCATTTACCCGGCACGAGTATTTCCGACGGATCCTCTGTGAGATGCTTGGTCAAGACATTGAGAATGGCGAACTGCCCAACGACTTGGAGCTGGTCGGAAAGATGGTCTCCAACATTTGCTACGCCAATGCGAAAAATTACTTCGGCCTTGAACGCAGTTGATTTGGTCGCTT